>NZ_BAAAOA010000019.1:0-203557 GCF_039530085.1 Kocuria aegyptia | reverse complement strand
CCCGGCCCCCGCCGGGCCCGGCGGGGGCCGGGGCCCGGCGGGGGCCGGGGCCCGGCGGGGCTCAGAGGGCGCCGGGGTCGATGCGCCGCCAGCGGTGTACGAAGGCCAGGGCCGTGGCCAGCAGGGCGGCCGCGGAGAGCACCGGCACGAGGGCCGCGCTCCGGTAGCCCCAGGACTCCCCCCACCACCCGGACAGGGCGAGACCCCCGGTCAGCCCCACGCTCATGACGGCGGTCATCACCGTGGTCAGGGCGGTGACCCTGGAGCTCGGCGCCACGAGCCGCGCGATCTCGTAGACCGCCACCAGGCACGGACCGGTGGTCAGCCCGGCCAGCGCCAGCACGACCACCATGCCTGCGGAGTCGTCGGGGATGGTCAGGAGCATCGCGGCGAGCACGGCCCCGGAGGACGCCGCCACCCAGCGGTTCCACAGCCGGAGCTCCTCCGTCCGGGCGGACGCGGCCACCGCCGCCAGAGCCGAGGTGAGCCCGGAGACGGCGTACAGCCAGCTGACCGAGATCACCGCGTCCACGGCCGTCGCGAAGACGACGACCGCGCCGAGGGTCGACCCCAGGAGGGCGCCCAGCGCCCCCATCCCCACCACCGGGAGCAGCCGGAGCTGACGCGCCCGGCGGCGGCGTCGGCGGGCCGCCCGGGTCGGTGCGGCGGCGACCGGTGGCAGGAAGCGGATGAGCCCGGGTGGCAGGCGGGCGGAGCAGTGCAGCAGGAACACGGTGGTGCCCACGAGCGTGAAGGTGGCCGCGAGCACCAGCACGGCGACCGGCCCGAGGGTCACGGCCACGAGGCCGGTCAGCGCGGCCGCCAGGACGGTGCCCAGCGCGTCCATGACGCTCTCGTGGCGCAGCGCGGTGTCGAAGAGGTCCTCCCGGGAGTCGCGGCCCAGCAGGGACCACCAGCGCAGCCGGCACGCCACGCCCATCTGCGGCAGCACGAGCCCGGCGAGCAGGCACGGGAGCACCAGCTGGGAGGGGGCTGCCTCGCTGTCGGCCGCGAGGTCCGGGAGCCGGCGCACGAGCAGCCACACCACCAGCGGATTGACGAGGGTCAGCAGCACCAGGCCGACCTGGCGCCGGCGCCACGAGGCGGCCGCGCCCATGGCGAGCCCGCACAGGGCCGAACCGAACGTCACGGCGGCGGCGCAGAAGGCGCCCAGGGCCGGGGAGCCGGAGATCAGCGCCACCGTGGTCAGCACGCCCAGCGGCAGCATGGTCTGAGGCAGCCGTACGAGCAGGGTCAGCACGGGGTACAGGGCGCCGCTGACGGCGGCGAGCTCACGGGAGTCGGCCAGGGGTGAGCGGGCGGCCGTGCTGAAGCCCCCGAGGGGCTCGGCGGCGCGGGCACTGCTCACTGGGTACCTCCGTCTCCTCCCGGCGGCGGCCGGGCTCGGACCAGCCTAGCCCCGCCGCTCCGGCGATGACGGAAAGCGTCGGCCCCCGCGGCGAGCGGTGCCCGCGGGCCCGGTGGGGATCCGGCGTTCCATCTCCTGCCCGTGGGCGACGAGCCCGGTCCCCCCGTGCCGCACGGCCCCCTGCACCTCGGAGGTGTCCCGGCCCTGGGCGGACAGGCCGGGGTGCCGCTCGGAGGTGCGGGGGCATCGCCTGCGCCCGACCCGGCGGCCCCGCCGGACGCGGCAGGGCCGCCGGCTCACCGCTCCGGCGTGGCGGGCGCGGCCGGTGCGGTCGCCGGGAGCGCATCGGCGCCGCGGCACGGCCGGGACAGGGCCACCGAGCGGTGGACCAGACCGGCGACGAGGCCGCCGAGCAGTGGGGCGAGCCAGAACAGCCACAGCTGGCCCAGGTGGCCGGCGCCGGCGACCACGGCCGCGCCCGTCGAGCGGGCCGGGTTCAGCGATCCACCGTCGAACGGCGCGCTGATCGTCAGCAGGAACGCGAAGGCCGCACCGATGGCCACGGGGGCGAGCACCGCGTTGGCCCGCGGCGCGGTGGAGCCCAGGACCACGAGGGCGAACAGGACGGTCGCCACGAACTCGACGAGCAGCACGGTGGTCCACCCGGCCTGGGAGGTGGAGTTCTCCCCGAAGCCGTTGGAGACCGCGCCGAGGACCTGCGCAGTGGTCGAGGAGTCGAGCAGGGTGACGAGCACCGCCCACAGCACCCCCGCCGCGGCCAGTGCGCCCAGCACCTGGGCCACCACGTAGCCGATCGCGGCCTTCGCGGGCATGCGCCCGGCCACGACCGCGGCGAGCGTCACCGCGGGGTTGAAGTGCCCCCCGGAGACGTGCCCGAAGGCCACGATCGCGGCGAGCAGGCCGAGGCCGAAGCCGAGCGCGGAGTCGATGACCTCGGTGGCGAACATGCCCGCGCCCAGTCCGGCGAAGACCAGCAGCGCCGTGCCGGCGAACTCGGCCGCCCACCGGGCCGGCACGGACGCGGCGTCCGGAGCGCCGGCGGGCACGGTGTCCTGGCGCGCGGCGGCGGGCACGGGTGCAGCGAGGTCCGCCGTGCCGGGCGCGGCGGGGGTGGCGTCGTGGACGGCGCCGACGGCATTGTCGGGGCCGTCGGCGCCGGGGCGCGCGGTGGTGCCGGGAACGTGGTGACTCATGGAGCTCTCCTGTGGGGATCGGGGCGGCACGGTGGGGTGCCGTGCCGGCGGGGGCGCCGGGCGCCCGTGCCATGCAACCACAGTCCCGCGGAGGCGGTGAACCCGCTCGGGGCCGTGTCGGCCGCCGACTACACTGACCGCATGCCCGCACCCCTGCTCTCCCCCGACACCGGCCTCGACCCCGCCTGGCCCGAGTACGCCGGTTCCGTGCGCGCCGCCCTGCTGGGCGGCGCGCTCGGCGACGCGCTGGGCGCCCGCGGGCACGCCGAGCGGCCCGCCCGTCCCGGGGCGACCGGAGCGGACGCCGTCCCCGGTCCGCAGGGCGCCGGGGGGCCCGCCACGGTGCTGCGGATCTCCGACGGCACCCAGCTGACGCTCTACACCCTGGACGCCCTTCAGGAGGTCGTCGAGTGGGCGAACCAGGGCCACGCCGCCGACGAGACCGCGTGCCTGTGGCTGGCCTACCTGCGCTGGCTGCGCACCCAGGGCGAGCGCCCCCCGGCCGAGGCACCGCAGCCCCTGCCCCGCCCGATCGACGAGCTCGAGGCCCTGCACGCCGTGCGGGAGCCCGACGCGACGGTGCTGGAGGCGCTCCGGTCGGGCCGGATGGGCGAGGTCGAACGCCCGCTGCTGCCGGACGCCAAGGGCGCCGGCCCGGTGCGGCGCTCGGCGCCGTTCGGTCTTCTCCCCCATGTCGGCTGGCGCACGCTCGCCCCGCTGGCCATCAACGGCGCCGCGCTGACCCACGGGCACCCCGAGGCACAGACGGCGGCGGCCGTGCACGGCTTCGTGGTCCACGCGGCCGTCCGGGCCCGCCGGGAGGGCGTGCCGAGGCCGGTCGCCGCGGCCGTGGCCGCCGCCCGTGAGACCGCGGGGCACCTCACGCGGCCGGTGGCCGAGACCCTCGCACGGCTCGACGACGCCGTGCGCGCCGCCGAGCGCGCGGACGTCGACCCGGGGGCGCTGCCGCGGCTGCTCGGCGCGGGCGGGGCGGCCCCGGAGACCCTGGCCGGCGGGCTCGGAGCGGCCCTGCGCGCGGAGGCCGAAGCCGCGGGCGCCCCGGACCCGCGGGCCGTGTTCCGTCGCGCGGTGGAGCTGGGCACCGCCCACGGCGCGGCCCCGGCCGCGACGGGCGCGGTCGCCGGCGCCGTCACGGGTGCGGCCTGCGGGACCGCCGCGCTCCCGCCGGAGTGGCTCGCCCGGCTGGACGCCCGGGACGCGGTGTCCGGGACGGCCGAGCGCTGGCTCAGGGAAGTGGGGGCACCGCCAGCCGCCTGATGCCCAGGCCCGCGCCGGCGAGCAGCTCCCGGACGGTGCCGGCACCGGCCCGGTGGACGAGATCCAGCACGATCCCCGCGCACGCCCGGGCGTCCTCGAGGGCGTCGTGGTGGCGGCGCAGCGGCACCCCGGCGGCCTCGGCCGCCCGGGGCAGCGCGTAGGAGGGCAGGTCGTAGCCTCGCCGGGCCAGCGCCAGGCTGCACGCGTAGGCCAGCGGGGCGTGCCGCGTGTCCGTCTCCGCGCACGCGGCCCGGATCACGCCCATGTCGAAGGCCGCGTTGTGCGCGACCACGAGCTCGTCGGGATCGTCCGCCAGGATCCAGTCCTCGATCCGCGGCCACAGCTCGGCGAAGCCGGGGTGGCCCGCGACCGTGCGCTCGGTGATCCCGTGGATGCGCGTGTTCCCGGGGTCGAACTCCGCGCGGGTGCGCGGCGGGCGCATGTACGCGGAGCGCTCCTCCACCACCCTGCCGCTGCGGACCCGCACGAGGCCCACGGCGCACGGCGAGCCGATGAAGCGGTTCGCGGTCTCGAAGTCGATGGCGGTGAAGGACAGGGACGACGGGTCCGCGGCGGGCCGGGAGTCGGTCGTGTCGGGGGAAGCGGAGAACGGCACCGGAACAGCCTACTGCGCCCGCTCAGGCGGAGACGCCGCGCAGGTGGGTCTCGATCCAGTCGTCGGCCCGGGCGATGGACTGGTTGACCTGGGCGGTGTCGAGGTCGTGGTGCAGCGCGTACGCGACCGCCTGCAGCGGGAACGTGCGCGCGTGCAGCCGGGCCCGCTCGTAGACTGTCTCCGAGACGGCGGCGCGCAGGGCGTCCCAGCCGTACCAGAGCCCGAGGGACGCGGCGTCGTGGGCGGGGTCGGACAGGCAGGCGTGGTCCCAGTCGATGATGCCCGTCAGCTCGTCGCCCTCCCACAGCATGTTGTGCCCCATGAGGTCCCCGTGCACCAGGGTGGGCACCACGGTGGGCAGCGCCGCGAGCTCGGCGACGGCCCGCCGCGCGGCCTCCTGGTTGCGGGGCAGCAGCCGCGGGATGACCTCGTCGAGGAGCACGTGCCGCCGCCGGTGGCCGCCCCAGTGCTGGCCGGGCCGGTCGAGGTATCGTGCGAAGCCCGAGGTGTCGACCTCCGCGAGCTCGGTCAGCACCCGGTGCAGCACGGCCGGGTCACCGTGCCCGGGCGGGTGCGGATGACCGGGCAGCCAGGTCAGGCCGACCCCGGTGTAGCCGTGGGAGACCACCACGCCGGTGAGCGGCCGCGGGGTCGCGAACGAGAAGCGGGGCAGCAACCGCAGCACCTCCGTTCGGCGCTGGACGTGCTCGCAGACCGTGGCGTTCTTGGCGATCCGCACGGAGATCACGTGCCCCACGTTCACCACCACGTGCGCGGACCCGCCCGCGTGCACCTCCCACTCACACGGGTCGGCACCCATGCCGGCCTCGCGCAGCACGGACTCGACGGCGCCGGCGAACGGCAGGTGGTGGAGCTGCGACCAGGGCATGGTCAGATTCCTCGGTTCGGACGTGGGTCAGTCGGGGACGGCGGCGGGGTCGAGGGCGGCCAGGAGGTGCGGCAGCAGGCAGCGCATCGCACGGCCACGGTGGCTGATGGCGTTCTTCTCAGGGCGTGTGAGCTCGGCGCAGGACCGGTCGAGCCCGTCGGGGCGCAGCACGGGGTCGTAGCCGAAGCCGCCGTCCCCCACGGGCTCCCGCAGCAGGGTGCCGCGCAGGGTACCGGTCTCCACGTGCTCGTGGCCGTCCGGGGTGACGAGCGCGGCGGCGCACACGAACTGCGCGCCACGGTGGGCGTCGGGGACGTCGGAGAGCTGGGCGAGCAGCAGCCGCAGGTTCGCGGCGTCGTCACCGTGCCGGCCGGACCAGCGCGCCGAGAAGATCCCGGGGGCCCCGCCGAGCACGTCGACGGCCAGGCCGGAGTCGTCGGCCACGGCGATCAGCCCGGTCGCGGCGGCGGCGGAGCGGGCCTTGAGCAGGGCGTTGGCCTCGAAGGTGGTGCCGTCCTCGACGACGTCGGGGGCGCCCGCCGCGGCGGCGTCCACGACGAGCCGCTCGACGTCGGCTCCGGGCAGCGCGGCCGCGAGCAGGTCCCGCAGCTCGGCGAGCTTGCCCCGGTTGTGCGTGGCGAGCACCACCCGGGCGCCGTGGTGCTCACCCATCGTCGGCCTCGCGCAGCGTCTCGACCTGGATCTGGGTGAGCTGGGCGCAGCCGGCCAGCGCGAGGTCGAGCAGGGCGTCGAGCTCGGCGCGGTCGAAGGGAGCGCCCTCGGCGGTGCCCTGCACCTCCACGAAGTCGCCGGACCCGGTGACCACCACGTTCATGTCGGTCTCGGCGCGGACGTCCTCGACGTAGGGGAGGTCGAGCATCGGCACGCCGTCGATGATGCCCACGGACACGGCGGCCACCGTGTCCGTGAGCGGCTGCGCCCGGCGGGCGACGAGCCCCTCGGCCCGGGCCCAGCCGATGGCCTCGGCGAGGGCCACGTAGGCGCCGGTGATGGCCGCGGTGCGGGTTCCGCCGTCGGCCTGGAGGACGTCGCAGTCGAGCACCACGGTGTTCTCGCCCAGGGCGGAGAGGTCGATGACCGAGCGCAGGGAGCGGCCGATGAGCCGGGAGATCTCGTGGGTGCGCCCGCCGATCTTGCCCTTCACGGACTCGCGGGCGGACCGGGTGGACGTGGCCCGCGGGAGCATCGCGTACTCGGCGGTCACCCAGCCGCGCCCCTCCCCCTTGAGCCAGCGCGGGACGCCCTCGGTCACGGACGCGGTGCACAGCACCCGGGTGCTGCCGAACTCGATGAGGGCGGAGCCCTCCGCCTGCTGGGACCAGCCGCGGGTGATCGTGATGGGCCGCAGCTCGCCGGGCGAACGACCGTCCGACCGGGTCACCCCCGGGGTCGAGGGGGCCGGTGCGGTCTGGTCGGCGGGAAGATCCATGTGCTCCACCTTACCCCGCAGCTCCTCGGGCCCGGCCGCGGAGCCGGCGGTGGCACTCACGGTCCGACGGCGGCCGCGGGACGGCCGCTGCCCCGGCGGAGGATCGGATAGGTGTAGGCGGGCTGGGCCAGCCCGATGGGGCCCTCGAAGACCTCCTGCGCCTCCTCCAGGGCCCGCGTCGGGGAGTTCCACACCGGCAGGTGCGTCAGCAGCAGCTTGTGCGCCCCGGCGTCCCGGGCGGCCTCCGCGGCGCGACGGCCGGTGAGGTGGATGCCGCGCAGTGCGTCGTCACGGCCCTCGTGGTAGGCGGCCTCGCACAGGAAGACGTCCGCGTCCCGGGCCGCGCGCACGAGGCCCTCGCACGCGTCGGTGTCCCCGGAGTAGGCGAGGGTGCTGGGGCCCATGGCCCCGTCGTAGTCGATCCGCAGGGCGTAGGGCTCCGGGGTGGGGTGCTCCACCCGGAAGGGCGTGATCGAGAAGGGCCCCACCCGCACGGGCTCCTCGGGCACCCAGGTGTGGAAGTCGAACTCCCCGTGCATGCCGGGCTCCGGAGGGAGCCCGTGGGTGCTGCTGAGGTACTCGTGGAGCCCGGAGGGCGCCCACAGCGGGATCGGGGGACGGCCCCAGCCCCGCGGGTCCCACTTGATCGCCACGTGCAGCCCGGCCAGGTCGATGCAGTGGTCGGGGTGCAGGTGGCTGACGAGCACGGCGTCGATGTCGTGCAGGTCGATGTGGCGCTGCAGCACCCCGAGGGCGCCGTTGCCCATGTCCAGCAGGATGCGCCAGGTCCGCCCCTCGGCGTCCTCCCCGCTGACCAGGTAGCAGGAGGCCGGGGAGTTCGGCTCCGCGAAGGAGCCGGTGCATCCGACGATGGTGAGTTTCATGGAGCGTGTGCCTTCCAGGGAGAACCGGTGGGACGGCGGCCGCACCGGCCGCGGTGCTGCTCAGGGCGCGGCCGGGCCGGCGCCCCCGATCATCTCCGGGGTGATCCGAGCGAGCGAGCCCGTGGGGTACTGCTCCGCCACGGAGCTGGTGTGCCGGACGCGGGCGACCTCCGGCCCGAGGAACCGCCGGGCGAGGACCTCGAAGGATGCGGCCTCCCCGGTGGCGAGGAACTCGTGGTGGGCGGGCAGGCTCGGGTCCCGCTCCAGCCCGTGGCCGACCAGCGCGCGGTAGACGTCCTTGGCGGTCTCCTCCGCACTGGAGACGAGCGTGACCGTGTCGCCCATGACGTAGGAGATCACCCCGGTGAGCAGGGGGTAGTGGGTGCAGCCCAGGACCAGGGTGTCCACGTCGGCCTCGCGCAGCGGGTCCAGGTAGGACTGGGCCGTGGCCAGCAGGCCCGGCCCCGTGGTGACGCCCGCCTCCACGTAGTCGACGAACGCCGGGCAGGCCACGGAGTCGATCCGCAGGTGGGGGGCGGCGGCGAACGTGTCGTCGTAGGCGCGGGAGCCGACCGTCGCCTCCGTGCCGATGACCCCGATCCGGCCGTTGCGGGTCGAGGCGACCGCTCGGCGCACCGCCGGCTGGATGACCTCGACCACGGGGATCCCGTAGACCCGGGTGTAGCGCTCCCTGGCGTCGCGCAGCACCGCGGCGGACGCCGTGTTGCACGCGATCACCAGCAGCTTGACGCCCGAGTCCACGAGTTCGTCCATGATGCGCAGGGCGTGCGCCCGGACCTCGGCGATCGGCAGCGGCCCGTAGGGTCCGTGCGCGGTGTCGCCCACGTAGACGATCTCCTCGTGGGGCAGCTGGTCGATGATGGCACGGGCCACGGTGAGGCCGCCCACCCCGGAGTCGAACACGCCGATGGGTGAACCGGGGCTGGGGCGCCGTGCGGACCGGCCTGCGGCCCCGAAGGCATCGTCATCCTGCATATCGTCAAGAGCGTAGTCCCGGGCGTGCCGCCGCCCCAAACCGCCCCGCGGCCGTGCCGCCGTGATGCGCGTCACCCTCCGCCGGGGCGGGCACCTCCCGCGGTGTCGTGGCCGGTCAGCCCCGGGGCAGGTCGTGGAGGAGGGCCTCCATGAGGGTCTCCTGCAGCCAGGAGACGAAGTTGTACAGGAGCGACATGTACGTCTCGACGTCCTCGATCGCCGACCAGTCGTCGAAGCGCCCCACGCGCTCGGCGTCGGCCTCGCTCCGGATCCCCAGGCGGTCCGCCAGCACCAGCCGCACGTCGTTGAGGGCCCGGCCGAAGGCCTGCGCCTGCTCGGGGTCCAGCCGCACGGGCTGGGCCTCCAGCGCCAGGGCCGCCTGCTGGAGCACGCCCCGCTTGGTCTCCCGCAGCCCCCGCTCCGTGTACCGGCGGAACTCGGCGGCGCGCTCCGGGTCCAGGCTGCCGTCGGGCAGCAGGCGCCGCAGCGCGGAGTCCTCGGGGACGGTGGCGTCCCCGGACACGCCCAGCATCCGCTCGAGGGAGTCCTCCGAGGCCGGCTGCTCGGGGGCGAGCGCCTGCGCGACGTCCGCGAACAACTTCTGCAGCAGCTCCTTCTCGGACTCCTCGAAGCGGGCGGTGATGCCCCGGCGGGTGGACCGGAAGCCCTGCGCCATCAGTGGCCTCCCGCCTGCTCGAAGGTGGCCCACAGCCCGAAGCCGTGCATCGCCGCGGTGTGGGTCTCGGCCTCCTCGAGGGAGCCGCTGGCCACCACGGACCGCCCGTGGTGGTGGACCTCCAGCATCAGCGAGCGGGCCTTGTCCTCCGGATAGCCGAAGTAGGACCGGAACACGTACGTCACATAGCTCATGAGGTTGACGGGGTCGTCCCACACGACCACGTTCCACGGGGTCTCGGTCGCCGCGGCCACGGACGTCGCGCCGGTGGGCCGGGTGCCGGTCTCCGGGGTGGCGGTGGCCGCGGGGCGGGCGGCGGTGGGAGCAGTGCAGTGCATGGTCCGTCCATCGTAGCGAGTGCCGGACGCCGGGCGCACCGGCGGCCTCGCTAGAGTGGTGCCCGTGAACCAGCGCAGCCACCGGTGGGCCCCGCCGCCCACGTCCCTGATGACCGACCACTACGAGCTGACCATGCTCCAGGCCGCCCTGCACGCCGGCACCGCGCACCGGCGCAGCGTGTTCGAGGTCTTCGCCCGGCGGCTGCCGGCGGGGCGGCGCTACGGCGTGGTCGCGGGCACCGGACGCCTCCTCGAGGGGCTCGAGAGCTTCTGCTTCGGCGACGAGCAGCTGCGCTTCCTCGCCGACACCGGCGTGGTGAACCGCTCCACCTTGGACTACCTGGCCGGTTTCCGGTTCACCGGGTCGATCTCCGGCTACGCCGAGGGCGAGGCCTACTTCCCCTCCTCGCCGCTGCTCGTGGTCGAGGGCACCTTCGCCGAGGCGTGCGTGCTCGAGACGTACTTCCTGTCGGTGCTCAACTACGACAGTGCCGTGGCTTCGGCCGCCTCCCGCATGGTGGGGGCCGCGGCCGGGCGCCCGTGCATCGAGATGGGCTCCCGGCGCGCCCACGAGGAGGCGGCCGTCGCGGCCGCACGGGCCGCGGTGATCGGCGGCTTCGACTCGACGTCGAACCTCGAGGCCGGGCACCGCTACGGGATCCGGACCGTCGGGACGGCCGCCCACTCCTTCACGCTCCTGCACGACTCCGAGGAGGACGCCTTCCGCGCCCAGCTCGAGTCCATGGGCCGGGACACCACCCTGCTCGTCGACACCTACGACGTCGAGACCGCGGTCCGCACGGCCGTGGCGCTCGCGGGTCCCGAGCTGGGCGGCGTGCGCCTGGACTCGGGCGACCTCGTGACCCAGGCCGCCTGGGTGCGCGGGCTCCTCGACGAGCTCGGCAACCGCGGCACCCGCATCACCGTCACCTCGGACCTGGACGAGTACGCGATCGCGGCCCTGAACGCCGCGCCCGTCGACGCGTTCGGCGTCGGCACCCGCGTGGTCACCGGCTCCGGCGCGCCGACGTCGTCGATGGTCTACAAGCTGGTGGCCCGCGAGGACTCCTCCGGCGAGCTGCGGCCCGTGGCGAAGGCCGCCAGGGGCAAGGCGTCCGTGGGCGGGCGCAAGCACGCCCTGCGGCGCCGGGACGAGAAGGGCACTGCGACCCACGAGCTGGTCGGGATCGGCGGGCTGCCGGACGACGACGGCGACGACCGGCCGCTGATGGAGGACTTCGTCCGCGACGGCGAGCTGCTGGACGGCTGGACCGGGCCCGCCGGGGTCCGGCGGGCCCGGGAACGGCACGCGGCGTCCGTGGCGGAGCTGCCTCGCTCGGCCCGTCGGCTCAGCGAGGGCGACCCCGTCATCCCGACCGTGCTGGGTCCCGAGGCCCCGGCCTGAGCGACCGTCCGGACGGACGGCGCCGGACGCGGCCCGCCGACCGGCACCCACCACCAGCACGCGCAGCACGAGAACCAGCGCGCGAGACCCACCGAACAGAGGGAGGAACACCATGAGGACCGCACTGATCGTCGTCGACGTGCAGAACGACTTCTGCGAGGGCGGCTCGCTGGCCGTCACCGGAGGCGCGGCGGTGGCCGCCGCCGTGTCCGAGCACCTCGAGGACCACCACGGGGACTACGCGGCGGTCGCGGCCACCCAGGACTGGCACATCGACCCCGGGGGGCACTTCTCCGAGGAGCCCGACTACGTGAAGTCCTGGCCGGTGCACTGCGTCGCCGAGTCCCGCGGGGCCCACGTCCACCCGGACCTGGACACGGACTGGATCCAGGCGTGGTTCCGCAAGGGCCAGCACGACGCCGCCTACTCCGGGTTCGAGGGGCTGCTCGCCCCGGACGCGGACGTCCCGATGGGCGACGACGAGGACGTCGACGACGAGCCGGACGTGAGCCTCGACGACTGGCTGCGGGAGCACGAGATCGAGGCCGTGGACATCGTGGGCCTCGCGACCGACCACTGCGTGCGGGCGACCGCCCTGGACGCCGTCGAGGCCGGCTACGACACCCGGGTGCTGGTGGACCTCACCGCGGGCGTCGCCGCGGAGAGCACGGAGCGCGCCCTGCGGGAGATGGCCGAGGCGGGGGTCGAGGTCGTCCGGTCCTGACCGGCTCCCGTCGCCGCCCGGCCGCCGGCCGCACCGGGCGGGTGCGGCCGGGGCGGCTCACTTGCGCCCGATGAACCAGTCCTGGAGCTTCTTGACGCGCGCCTGCAGCTGGGCCTCGTTGGCCTGCGCCACCGCCGGCCCCCCGCACACCCGGCGCAGCTCGTTGTGCACCACCCCGTGCGGCGTGCCGGTGCGCGACGCCCAGGCCGAGACGTTCTTGGACAGGGTGGCGCGCAGCTCCTTCAGCCGCCGGTGGTCGGGCACCGCCGGCGGCTCCGGGGCCCGGGCCGGGCCCGGGCGCCGGCGGGCGTGCTGGGACTGCCGCTCCCGCAGCAGCGCCGAGACCTGGTCCGCCTCGAGCAGGCCCGGGATGCCGAGGAAGTCCGCCTCCTCCTCCGAGCCCACCGCCACGCCGCCGCCGAAGGCGCCGCCGTCGAAGAGGACCCCGTGGAAGGACGCGTCCGAGCCGATGGCCTCGAACCGGCCCTGGGCGAGGGCCGCGGACGCCTTCTCCTCGCGGTTGGCCTCCTCGAGCAGGTCGTCGTCCCAGCCCTCCTCGAGGGGGTCCGCGGGCAGGCCGGCCTCCTCCGCGGCGGGCTTGTCGAGGGCGTGGTCCCGCTCGATCTCCATCTCGTTGGCGAGCTGCATCAGCGCCGGCACGGACGGCAGGAAGACGGAGGCCGTCTCCCCGCGCTTGCGGGCGCGCACGAAGCGGCCGACCGCCTGGGCGAAGAACAGCGGCGTGGACGTGGACGTCGCGTAGACGCCCACCGCGAGCCGGGGGACGTCGACGCCCTCGGAGACCATGCGCACGGCCACCATCCACCGGCTGTCCCCCGCGGAGAACTCGTCGATCCGGTCGGAGGCGCCCTTGTCGTCGGAGAGGACCACGGTGGGGTTCTCCCCGGTGATCCGGCGCAGCTGCGCGGCGTAGGCCTTCGCGTCCTGGTGGTCGGTGGCGATGACCATCGCGCCGGCGTCCGGCACGGTGCGCCGCACCTCCGTGAGCCGCTGGTCCGCGGCCTGGAGCACCGACGGGACCCACTGCCCGTTCGGGTCGAGCGCCGTGCGCCACGCCTGGGCGGTGATGTCCTTGGTGAAGCCCTCGCCGAGCTCGGCGGCCATCTCCTCCCCGGCACTGGTGCGCCAGCGCATCTGCCCCGAGTAGGCGAGGAAGATCACGGGCCGGACCACGTGGTCCTTGAGCGCGTCGCCGTAGCCGTAGGTGTAGTCGGCGCTCGAGCGGCGGATGCCGTCCCCGTCCTCCTGGTAGCGCACGAACGGGATCGGCGCGGTGTCCGAGCGGAAGGGCGTGCCGGTGAGGGCGAGCCGGCGGGCGGCGGGGTCGAAGGCCTCCTGCAGCCCGTCGCCCCAGGTCAGCGAGTCGCCGGCGTGGTGGATCTCGTCCATGATCACCAGGGTGCGGCCCGCCTCGGTGCGGGCCCGGTGCAGGAGCGGCTTCATCGCGACCTGGGAGTAGGTCACCGCCGCGCCCAGGTAGTCCCGGCCGTGGGAGCCGTCCGCGTTCTTGAAGTTGGGGTCGATCGCCAGGCCCACGCGGGCCGCCGCGTCCGCCCACTGCCGCTTGAGGTGGTCCGTGGGCGTCACCACCGTGATCCGGTTGACGGTCCCGCGGTCGAAGAGCTCCTTGGCCACCCGCAGCGCGAAGGTCGTCTTGCCGGCGCCGGGGGTCGCGACGGCCATGTAGTCCCGGGGCTGGGTGTCGAAGTAGCGCTGCAGCGCCTCCGCCTGCCAGGCGCGCAGCTTCGGGGCGGTGCCCCACGCGGCGCGATCGGGATAGGCCGGGGGGAGGTCGGCGGCCGCTGCGCCGAACAAGGAGAGCTGGTCGTCCTGGGACACGCTGGCGACGTCCTTTCGCTCGGGGTCCCGCGGCCTCGTGGCCGCGGTGGATGACGGGGGCGCGGCGGCGGGCCACGCAAAAGCGCCCGCCGGCGGCGGGCGCTTGCTCGGGGCGTGCTCAGCCCTGGTCGTCGCCCTGGTCGTTCGGAGGGCGCAGGCCGTCGTAGATCTCCTTGCAGGTGGGGCACACCGGGAACCGCTGCGGGTCGCGACCGGGGACCCAGACCTTCCCGCACAGGGCGATCACGGGTTCGCCGGAGAGGGCGGACTCCATGATCTTCTCCTTGCGCACGTAGTGCGCGAAGCGCTCGTGGTCCCCCGGCTCCTGGAGCTCGCGGGTCTCCTCGCGCTCGATCGTGGACGTGCCCCCGGCCGGCTGCGCCGGATCGGTGCCGTACGGACTGTCGTCCAGGCCGTTCGTCGGGGTGCCGGTGGTCGCCGCTGAGACATGCATGGGCGCCAGTTTACCCCGTCGCCGCCGGCCCGCGTGCGCCGGGCACCGCCCCGCGGGCCCGGCTCAGCGGAACTGGGCGACCTCCTGGAGCAGCTCGGGGGCCCGCCGGTCGTACCAGCGCCCGCCGAGGACGATCCCGCCCCAGCACAGCAGCGGGCCGAGCACCGCCCCCGCGGCCAGCGCCGCCCAGCCCCACGCGGGGTCCCCGGTGAACAGCTGCACGACCAGGAGGACGGCGGCAGGCAGCATCAGGACCACGATCAGCCCCAGCGCCACGAACTGCACCAGGACGTTCAGCACGGTGAAGCCCTGCGGCGTCTTCAGCGGCGACGCGCCCGGCGGGGCCACCGGATAGGTGTACCGGGCGGACATCACCGAGGACAGGCCCGCGCCGCCCAGCAGCGCCAGCAGCGCGGTGCCCGCGAGCCCGGGCAGCAGGTGCCACCGGCCCTCGACCGCGAAGGGCAGCAGCAGCCCGAGCGCCGTGAGCGGCACGGCGATCACGAGCAGCGCGAGCACCCGGCCGGCGCGGTCGTGGACGCCCCGCACGCCGGAGAGGACGTGCAGGTGCAGGGCGGTGTTGTCGTAGGACACGTCGCCCGAGATCTGGTACGCGAGCAGCGCCGCGATCATCGGGCCCAGGCCGTAGAGGAAGACGCTGCCTCCCCCCGGGTCCCGGGAGAACCAGAGCAGCACGGCGAGGGCCGGGATGACGAGCAGACCGGCCGCGTAGCGGGGGTCCCTGACCCAGTAGACCAGGCACCGGGCCGCGACGGCCGCCCACGGACGCCGGGGCGCGCGGTCGAACAGCCCCGCGCCGGAGGCCCCCTCGCGCGGGGCGGCGCTCCGCCCGCCGGCCGTGGTGGTCAGGGCCCGCTCCTGCGCGACGCGCCAGACGAGGACGAGGACGACGACCGTCGAGACCGTGACGGCCAGCCGGGCGGCGGCAGAGGCCCACCGGCCCGCGGCAACGTCCGCCGGAACGGCCCAGACGGCTCCGACCGGTGTCCACGCCAGCACGCCGGCGTACTGCGGCAGCCGGTCCCACAGCCGTTCCAGCCCGCTGAGCAGACCGGTGACGATGGGCCCCAGCAGCACCAGGAGCACGAGCGCGGCCAGTGAGACCAGCTCCGTGAGCCGCCGGCGGCGGCCGAGGCCGACGGCCAGGGCCGTGACGCAGCGGGAGCCGGTGACCACGAGGGCCATCGCGAGCGGCACGCACAGGAGGGCCGCGACCAGCGCGGCCGCGGAGGAGCGCCAGGAGCTCACCGTGGCGAGGAGCGCGACGGCGGTCAGCGCGCCCGGCACCCCGACGAGTGCGCCGAGCGCCTGACCCCACTGGACCTGGCCCACGGAGAGGGGCAGGAGGGCGAGGCGGGCCGGGTCCAGCGTGGCGTCGGCGCGCGCCGCGAGGACGGGCAGCAGCCACCACGCCAGCGTGGCCGCCGTCCCGGCCAGCACGAGCACGGTGCGCACCAGGGACAGCTCCTGGCGGCCGAGCAGGTAGAGCGCGACCACGGCCAGGCCCAGCAGGAACACGAAGTAGGCGGCGCCCAGCACGGTCCCCACGAGCACCCACGTGCTGCGGGTCAGGGTGTTGACGAGGATCCTGGCCTTCAGGCCCACGAGGCGGCCGGCCAGGGCGGCGGTGCCCGCCCGGGCGGGGGCGAGGCCCTCCGGGGCCGGGGCGAGCTCGGGGCTCACACCGGGCGCAGCCACGGCAGCCCCTCCCCCGAGTCCCGCCGTCCGCCGACCAGCTCGACGAACCGGTCCTCCAGCGTGGCCCCGGCCCGGACGTCGTCGACCGTCCCGGCGGCCAGCACCCGGCCCCGGTCCATGACGGCGACGTGGTCGCACATCCGCTGCACGAGGTCCATGACGTGGCTGGAGACGACAACGGTCCCGCCGGCGGCCACGAACCCGTGCAGGATCTCGCGGATGTTCGCGGCCGAGACGGGATCGACCGACTCGAACGGCTCGTCGAGGACCAGCAGGCTCGGGGCGTGGATCAGGGCCCCGGCCAGCGCGATCTTCTTGGTCATGCCCGCGGAGTAGTCCTGGACCTGCGTCCCGGCGTCGGTCACCAGGTCCATGGCCCGCAGCAGGTCCTCGGTGCGCTCGGCCACGACCTCCCGGTCCATGCCGCGCAGCAGACCGGAGTAGGTGACGAGCTGACGCCCGGTGAGCCGGTCGAACAGGTGCAGCCCGTCCGGCAGCACGCCCATGAGCTGCTTGGCCCGCCGGGGCTCGGCCCAGACGTCGACACCGGCCACGCGGGCGGTGCCCGCCGTCGGGCGGAGGAGGCCGGTGGCCATGGACAGCATCGTGGTCTTGCCGGCGCCGTTGCGCCCCACGAGGCCGAAGAAGGAGCCGCGGGGGACGTCCAGGTCGACGCGGTCCACGGCGACCTTGGCCTCGGGGGTGCCCGGGCGCCCGAAGACCCGGACGAGCCCGCGCAGGCCCAGCGCCGGCGGCCCCGCGGGCGGGGGCGCCGCGGAGGCGCCCGGCGCGGGTCCGCCGGTGCGCTCCGGGGCGGGCGGCGGGAAGTGCTGGTGGCTCATGCCACCAGCGTAGGCAGGCGGGGACCGGCACGCCTCCGGCGCGCGGCGGATCCCGGCCCGGGCCTGCGCTCCGCCCCGCGGTGGAGCACCCGCCCGGGCCGGGCGGACGGTGCCGCGCGCTGCCGGCCCCGCGGGCGGTGACCCCGTCCGCGGCGAGGGCTCAGAACAGGGCGCGCATCAGGGCGCCCCGAGCGGTCACCACGCGCGGGTCCTCGGCGCCCACCACGTCGAAGAGCTCGAGCAGTCGCCGCCGGACGACGTCCCGGTCCTCCCCGGCGGTGCGCCGCACCAGGTCCAGCAGCCGCCGGAAGGCGTCCTCCACGTGCCCGCCCGAGACGTCGAGATCGGCGACGGCCAGCTGCGCCGCCACGTCGTCCGGGGCGGCGGCGGCCTCGGCGCGGACCGTCGCGGCATCGAGCGGCAGCACGCGCTGGAGCAGGTGCACCTGGGCGAGGGCCAGCTTCGCCTCGCGGTCCCCGGGGTTCTCGGCGATGGCCTTGCGGTACGCGGCCTCGGCGGCGTCGACGTCCCCGGCCTCGAGGGCGTCCACGGCCTCCTGGTGCAGCGGGGGCAGCGGCTCCGGCTCGTCGTCGGCGCGCACGGGCTCCACGGTGCCCGTGATCCCGTTCTGCTCGGCCAGCGCGAGCAGCTCGTCGAGCAGCTGGGCCACCTGCTCGGCCGGGACCGTGGAGTTGAACAACGGGACGGGGCGCCCGCCGAGCAGCGCCACCACGGTGGGCACGGACTGCGCCTGGAACATCTGGGCGATCTCGGGGGCCGCCTCGGCGTCCACGGAGGCCAGCAGCAGCCGTCCCCGGTAGCGGTCGACGATCTGCTCCAGGGTGTCGGCGAACGCCACGGACTGCTCGCTGAAGCGGGCCCACAGGGCGAAGACCACGGGGACCTGGGCGGAGAGCTGGGCCACCTCCTGGAAGTCCGCGGCCGTCACCTCGCGCCGGTACCCGCCCGGCCGGTCCTCCCCCGCCGGCGGGCCGCCGGGCCCGGCGGCGGGCACGGCGCCCAGGTCCACGGCTCCGCGCACCGAGGACGGGAGCGCGGCCTCCTGCGGCGGCGGGGCGCTCTCGGCGGTGCGGCGGGACTGCTGGTGCTGGAACTCGTTCACGGGACGTCTCCTCAGTGCTCGGCCACGGGCTCGGCGGTCGGCTCGGCCGCCGAGCCCCGGGGCTGGTTCGGTGGTCGGCGTCACCGGCGCGGGTCTGCGGTCCGGGACGCCGGTGTGCGTGGACAGCGGAACGGCGGGCGCCGCGGGTCTCCCACGATTATCGGCCGCCGGGCGCGGCGCGGCCACCGGCGGGGCCCCGTGTCCGCTCCCGGCGTGACGACGGCCGCGGCCCGGGGTGGGTGCGGGGCGAGTGCAGGCGTGGGTGCGGGGGTGGGGGCGGGCTCAGCGGCGGGTGCGCCAGCAGCGCTCGTGCCAGTGGCGGCGGTCCTCGAAGGCGCTGCGCGCCCCCAGCAGGGAGTCCTGCTGCCAGACGACCAGGTGGGCGATCCCCGGTGGGATCGACCGGCCGCAGCCGGGGCAGGTGTAGGCCTTGACCGCGTTGGCCGGCCGGACGTGGCGGACCAGCCAGTCCCCGTCCGCCGAGCGCTCCACCGTGGGCGCCGGCTCCAGGACCCGTTCGACCGACCACGGCTCCTGCGCCGCGCCGCGCTGCCACTTGCTGGCGCGCGGGCCGCTGCCGGGGCCGCCGCGGCGGCGGCGCGAGGAGTGGTTGGAGCGGGGCACGGCGCCATCGTCTCACACGGGCGCCACCGCCTCCGGGTCGGGGCAGCACCGTGCGGAGCGCTAGGCTGTTCCGCGTGCGTCTCGTCATTGCCGATTGCTCCGTCGACTACGAAGGGCGTCTGCGCGCCCACCTGCCCGCCGCCCGGCGTCTCCTGCTCGTGAAGGCGGACGGTTCCGTGCTCGTGCACTCGGACGGCGGCAGCTACAAGCCCCTCAACTGGATGAGCCCGCCCGCCCGCCTGCACGTCGGCGAGCCCGGGGCGGAACTCGCGGCCGAGGGTGTCCTGCAGACCTGGACCGTCCAGGCCGCCAAGAGCGACGACCGCCTCGTCATCCAGGTGTTCGAGATCCACGAGGACGTCTCCCACGAGCTCGGCACCGATCCCGGGCTGGTGAAGGACGGGGTCGAGGCGGACCTCCAGCGCCTGCTCGCCGAGCAGATCCACCGCCTGGGCTCGGGGCACACCCTCGTCCGGCGCGAGTACCCGACCGCGATCGGGCCGGTCGACATCCTGGCCCGCGACGCCACCGGCGCCACCGTGGCGGTCGAGCTGAAGCGCCGCGGCGACATCGACGGCGTCGAACAGCTCAGCCGGTACCTCGAGCTGCTCAACCGCGACCCCCTCCTGGCGCCCGTGCGCGGGGTGTACGCCGCCCAGCTCATCCGGCCCCAGGCCCGGGTGCTCGCCGAGGACCGGGGCATCGCGTGCCTCACCCTGGACTACGACGAGATGCGCGGGCTCGACGACAGCGACTCGCGCCTCTTCTGAGTCCGCCACCGGGCGCCCTTCCCCGGCCGGGAGCGGTCACGCGGTCGGCGAACAGCCGGCAACACGCGATGATCAGCAGGCGAACAACGTTGACCGCCCCCGGGGAGTGTGTGAAGCTGAACATGTTCTTCGTTCCATGTTTTGCATGCTCGCAGAACGGGTAAGCGAGCGTGACGTTCGACCCTGGCCCTGGTCCCCTCCCGCGGGAACGGCGACCTGGACCCTCGGCTCATCTCGTGCTACCGCCCTTCCGTGCACGACCTGTGCACTCGTTTCGCACCATCTCGCAAGGAGAGATCTTCATGGCCCAGGGCACCGTCAAGTGGTTCAACGCCGAAAAGGGCTTCGGCTTCATCACCCCCGACGACTCCGACTCGGACGTGTTCGTCCACTACTCGGAGATCCAGTCGGGCGGCTTCCGCACCCTCGAGGAGAACCAGCGCGTCGAGTTCGAGATCGGCCAGGGCCAGAAGGGCCCGCAGGCCACCGGCGTCACGCTCATCTGATCCGCTACCCGCGCACCGGCTGAGCACGGAGCCCCGCACCCGTCCCGGGTGCGGGGCTCCGTCGTGCCGGCGTCCTCAGTAGGCCGCACCCACCAGGTGCCGCTCGACGGCTGCCCCGGCCGCCCCGAGCTGCTCCACGAAGTGCTCGTAGCCGCGGTCCACGTGCTGGACGCCGCTCACGTCCGTGGTGCCGACCGCGGCCATCCCGGCGATCACGAGCGCCGCGCCCGCCCGGATGTCCATGGCCTCGACCGGCGCCCCCGAGAGCACGGGTGTTCCCGCCACGAGGGCGTGGTGGCCGTCGAGGCGCACGCTGGCGCCCAGCCGCTCCAGTTCGGCCGTGAAGCCCCAGCGGGCCTCGAAGACGTTCTCGGTGACCATGCCCGAGCCCTCGGCCACCGCGTTGAGGGCCACCACGAACGGCTGCAGGTCCGTGGGGAAGCCCGGGTACGGCAGCGTCGACACGTTGATCGCGCGCGGACGCCGCGGCCCCGCGACCACGAAACAGTCCCCGTCCGTGTCCACCCGGCAGCCCGCGGAGCGCAGCTTGTCCAGCACCACGGTCAGGTGGCCCGGCTCCGCGCCCTCGATCTGCACCGTCCCCCCGGTGACGGCCGCGGCGAACGCCCAGGTCCCGGCGACGATCCGGTCGGGCACCGTGCGGTGCTCGACCGGGCGCAGGGACGCCACGCCGACGACCGTGACAGTGCTGGTGCCGAGTCCCTCGATCCGGGCGCCCATCGCCTGCAGCATCCGCCCGATGTCCACGATCTCCGGCTCGCGGGCCGCGTTGTCGATGACGGTGGTGCCCTCGGCCAGGGTGCCCGCCATCATGAGGTTCTCCGTGGCGCCCACGGAGGGGTAGTCCAGGCGGAAGTGGGTCCCGCGCAAGGACCGCGGGACGGAGGCCACCAGGTAGCCCCGCTCGATCTGCAGCACCGCGCCCATGGCCTCGAGCCCCGCGCGGTGCATGTCCAGGCCGCGGGAGCCGATGGCGTCCCCGCCGGGCAGCGCGACCTCGGCCACGTGGCAGCGGGCGACGAGCGGCCCGAGCACGGAGATCGACGCGCGCATCGCCCGCACCAGGTCGTAGTCCGCCTGGTGGTGCAGCGCTGCGGGGACGTCGATGCGCACGGTCTTCTCGGCGCGATCGTAGGCCACGGTGCAGCCGAGCCGACGCAGCAGCTCCGCCATGATCGTGACGTCGTGGATCTCGGGGACGTTCGTGATGGTGGACTCGCCCTCGGCCAGCAGGGTCGCCGCCATGAGTTTGAGCACGCTGTTCTTCGCGCCGGAGACGCGCAGGGTGCCGTTGACCGCGGTGGGCCCGTGCACGACGATCTTCTCTTCCATCCACTCTCCTGGGCGGTGTCCCGGGGCGCCCTCGCGGCGTCCCGGGCACGGCCGCGGCGTCGCCGGGCAGCTCGACGTTGTCCGCCACGATCGTCACCCGGTCGTTGTCGACGAACACGAAGCCTGCGTCGATCGAGCCCTCGAGCCGGGAGCCGTCCACGGGGTCCACCGCGAAGTCGCCCGGCTTGAGGATGCCCGCCACGGCCTCGTGGCCGGGCAGGATACCGATGTCGCCCTCGGAGGTGCGGACCCGCACCATCCGGGCCGTACCGGTCCACACCGCCTGGTCGAGGGAGACGATTTCGACGATCATCTCGGCCATGACTACTTGCCGCCGGTCCGGGACTTGATCTCGTCCCACTTCTGCATCACGTCGTCCAGGCCGCCCACGTTGTAGAACGCCTGCTCCGGGACGTGGTCGAACTCGCCCTCGGTGATCTTCCCGAACGCCTCGATGGTCTCCGCCAGCGGGACCGTGGAGCCCTCGACACCGGTGAACTGCTTCGCGGTGTAGGTGTTCTGGGAGAGGAACTGCTCGATCCGGCGGGCGCGCGAGACGACGACCTTCTGCTCCTCGGAGAGCTCCTCGACGCCGAGGATCGCGATGATGTCCTGCAGCTCCTTGTTCTCCTGCAGGATCGCCCGGACGCGGATCGCGACGTCGTAGTGCTCCTGGCCCACGATCTGCGGGTCGAGGATGCGCGAGGTGGAGGCCAGCGGGTCGATCGCCGGGTACAGGCCGCGGGACGCGATGTCACGGGAGAGCTCCGTGGTCGCGTCCAGGTGGGCGAACGTGGTGGCCGGGGCCGGGTCGGTGTAGTCGTCGGCGGGCACGTAGATCGCCTGCATCGAGGTGATCGAGTGG
Source organism: Kocuria aegyptia (assembly GCF_039530085.1). Classification (NCBI taxonomy): domain Bacteria; kingdom Bacillati; phylum Actinomycetota; class Actinomycetes; order Micrococcales; family Micrococcaceae; genus Kocuria; species Kocuria aegyptia. Next base: position 181,602 of record NZ_BAAAOA010000019.1, on the reverse strand, counting down.
CCGCGGGTCGAGGTGATTCGCTCCTGGAGCACGCCCATCTCGTCCGCCAGCGTCGGCTGGTAGCCCACGGCGGAGGGGATGCGGCCCAGCAGGGTGGACACCTCCGAACCGGCCTGGGTGAAGCGGAAGATGTTGTCCACGAACAGCAGCACGTCCTGGTTCTGCACGTCGCGGAAGTACTCCGCCATGGTGAGCCCGGTCAGGGCCACGCGCAGACGCGTTCCCGGCGGCTCGTCCATCTGGCCGAACACGAGGGCGGTGTCCTTGAGGACGCCCGCCTCCTCCATCTCGACCCAGAGGTCGTTGCCCTCACGGGTGCGCTCGCCCACGCCGGCGAAGACCGAGGTGCCGCCGAAGTTGCGGGCCACACGGGTGATCATCTCCTGGATGAGCACGGTCTTGCCCACGCCGGCGCCGCCGAACAGGCCGATCTTGCCGCCCTTGATGTAGGGGGTCAGCAGGTCGATCGACTTGATGCCGGTCTCCATCATCTCCGTGGAGCCCTCGAGCTCCGCGAAGGACGGGGCCTTGCGGTGGATCGGCCAGCGCTCGGTGATCTCCAGGGAGGAGGTCTCGACGTCGAGGGCGTCGCCGAGCACGTTGAAGATGTGGCCCTTGACCACGTCGCCCACGGGCACGGAGATCGGTCCGCCGGAGTCCTTGACCTGGGTGCCGCGCACCAGGCCGTCGGTCTGCTGCAGCGCGATGGCGCGGACCATGTTGTCGCCCAGGTGCTGGGCCGTCTCGAACGTGATCGTCCGGTTCTCGCCGTTGAGGTCGTACTCGGCGGTCAGGGCGTTGTAGATCCCGGGCACGGCGTGCTCGGGGAACTCGACGTCGACGACCGGCCCGATGACCCGGGCGATGCGGCCCGTGGCGCCGCCCGAGACCGGCTGCCCGGCCTGTTCGCTGATGGTGGAGGTCATATCTCTCACTTCACTTGTTCGTGGTGGATAGTTGCTGGATCGCCGGCACGGCCCGTCACAGGGCCTCGGCGCCGCTCACGATCTCGGTGAGCTCGGTCGTGATCTCGGCCTGACGGGCGTTGTTCATCAGGCGCGTGTACTTCTTGATGAGTTCGTCCGCGTTGTCGCCGGCCGCCTTCATGGCCTTCTGCCGGGCCGCGAGCTCGCTCGTGGCGGCGTGCGCGAGGCTCGCGAACAGGCGGGCGTCGATGTAGCGCGGCAGCACCGCGTCGAGGAACTCCTCGGGGTTCGGCTCGAACTCGAAGGTGCTGTCCGGCTCCTCCAGCTCGTCGAACTCCCGGGCGACCTCGTCGGTCAGCGCGTTGGCGTCCACGACCTCCAGCGGCAGCAGCCGCAGCACCCGGGGCTCCTGGACGACCATCGACTGGAACGTCGTGTAGACGAGGTGGATCTCGTCGACGCCGCCGTCCTCGTACGGGGTCTCCAGGTCCTGGACCAGCACCTGGCGCAGCTCCCGCGCGCGGTCCGGACGGGCGTTGTCCGTGTCCCCGGTCCAGTTCCGCTCGTACGGGCGGCTGCGGAAGTCGAAGTACGCCTGGCCCTTGCGGCCGATCAGGTAGACCTTGGTCTCCTTGCCCTCCCCGTGCAGCAGCTCGAGCAGCCCCTCGGCCTCCTTGAGCACGTTGGACGAGTAGGACCCGGCCAGACCGCGGTCCGAGGTCATGATCACCACGGCCGACCGGCGCACCTCGTCGGCCCGCGTGGTGAGGACATGGGAGACGTTGTGCTGGGTGGCGACCTGTGAGACCGCCCGGGTCAGCGCGTTCGCGTAGGGACGCGCCGCCTGCAGACCCTGTCGGGACTTGTTGATGCGCGAGGTCGCGATCATCTCCATGGCCTTGAAGATCTTCTTCATGGACTTGGTCGACGCGATCTTGTTCCGGTAGACCCGAATCTGCGCTCCCATGTGACTTCCTTTCGTCACCGTGTCCGGTGCGCCGCCGCGGCGGCGCACCGGACCGACCGGTTACTTCCTGACGATCCGTTCCTGGTCGACCGCGGACGCCTCGAGGGGCTGGTGCTCCTCGTGGCCCGGCTCGATCCCGTGCTTGGTGCCCCGGAAGTCGCGCTTGACCTCGGCGACGGCCGTCTCCAGGGCGGCGACGGCGTCGTCCTCGAGCTTGCCGGTGCCGACGATGGAGTCCATCACGTTCGTGGTGCGGCGCACGTGCTCCAGCAGGGCCTGCTCGAAGTCGAGCACGTCGGCGACCTCCACCTCGTCCAGGTGGCCGTTGGTGCCGGCCCAGATGGACACGACCTGGTCCTCGACCGGGTACGGGGTGTACTGCTTCTGCTTCAGCAGCTCCATCAGCCGGGCACCGCGGGTCAGCTGCTGCCGGGACGCGGGGTCCAGGTCGGAGGCGAACATCGCGAAGGCCTGCATCGAGCGGTAGGACGCGAGCTCGAGCTTCAGCGTGCCGGAGACCTTCTTCATGGCCTTGACCTGCGCGGCACCACCGACGCGGGACACCGAGATGCCCACGTCCACGGCCGGGCGCTGGTTGGCGTTGAACAGGTCCGACTGCAGGAAGATCTGGCCGTCGGTGATGGAGATGACGTTGGTGGGGATGAACGCCGAGACGTCGTTGGCCTTCGTCTCGATCATCGGCAGCCCGGTCATGGAGCCCGCGCCCAGCTCGTCGGAGAGCTTGGCGCAGCGCTCGAGGAGGCGGGAGTGCAGGTAGAACACGTCGCCCGGGTAGGCCTCGCGTCCCGGCGGGCGGCGCAGCAGCAGCGAGACCGCACGGTAGGCCTCGGCCTGCTTGGACAGGTCGTCGAAGACGATGAGGACGTGCTTGCCGCCGTACATCCAGTGCTGGCCGATGGCCGAGCCGGCGTAAGGGGCGAGGTACTTGATGCCCGCGGCGTCGGAGGCGGGAGCCGCCACGATGGTCGTGTACTCCAGGGCCCCGTTGTCCTCGAGGGTCTGGCGCACACCGGCGATGGTGGACGCCTTCTGGCCGACTGCCACGTAGATGCAGCGCACCTGCTGGTTGACGTCGCCCGTCTCCCAGTTGGCGCGCTGGTTGAGGATGGCGTCCACCGCGATCGCGGTCTTGCCGGTCTGCCGGTCGCCGATGAGGAGCTGGCGCTGGCCGCGGCCGATCGGGATCATCGCGTCGATGGCCTTTATGCCGGTCTGCAGGGGCTCGTGGACGGACTTGCGCATCGTCACGCCCGGGGCCTGCAGCTCGAGGGCGCGGCGGCCCTCGGCCTCGATCGGGCCGAGGTCGTCGATGGGCGCGCCCAGCGGGTCCACCACGCGGCCGAGGAACGCGTCGCCCACCGGCACGGAGAGGACCTCCCCGGTGCGCTGGACCTCCTGGCCCTCCTCGATGCCGCGGAAGTCGCCGAGGATCACGACGCCGATGTCGCGGGTGTCGAGGTTCTGCGCGAGACCGAGCACGCCGTTCTCGAAGCGCAGCAGCTCGTTGGCCATGACCGAGGGCAGGCCCTCGACGCGCGCGATGCCGTCGGAGGCGCTGCTGACGCGGCCGACCTCGGTTCGTTCTGCGGTGCCGGGCTCGTAGGACGCGGCGAATTCGCTCAGCGCGCTACGGACGTCGTCGGCATTGATGGTGACTTCGGACATGTCCTGTCCCTGCTCTCCTAGTTCGTGATCACTGCCGTCAGCGGTGACCGTGAGTCCAAATCTGTGGCGGAACGCCGCGCCGGCCCACCGACTGCCGCCGTCCGGCGGTGGCGCGCGCCCACGGCGGCGTCGGACCGACCTCTGGGGTCAGGCGCCGATCCGCTGGCGCAGCTCGTCGAGGCGGGCCGCGACGGAACCGTCGATGACCTCCTCGCCGACCTGCACCTTGAGCCCGCCGATCAGCGCCGGGTCGACGTCCACGGTGAGCTTGAGGTCCTTGCCGTACAGCGTGTTCAGCTGCTGCTGCAGCCGTCCGCGCTGGTCCTCGGTCAGCGGACGCGACGTGATCACGTGCGCGATCCACCGCTGGCGGCGGGCCGCGACCTCCTCCGCGAAGCGCTCGACGAGACGGCCCACGAGGGCGCCGCGCGGCGAGAGCACGGCCTGCTCCACGAGCAGCAGGGCCTCGTCCGAGGCGCCCGGGGTCAGCCGGTGCGCCAGCCGGGTCTTGGCCTCGACGTCGGCGCGCTGGTCGCTGAGGGCGCGCTGCAGCTCGTGCGAGCCGTCCAGCACCCCCTTGAACGCGATCAGCTGGTCCACGACCTGCTCGAGCCCCTCGAGTCCGCCCCGGTTCTCGGCGGACGCCGCGGTGAGGGCCACCCCGGCGTGCTCGAGCGCGTCGGTGAACTCGCGGTCGTCGCTCCAGCGGCGGCCGGCGAGGTGCGCGACGATCTCCACGGCGTCCGGGGAGACCTTGTCGGCGAAGACCCGGCGCACGACCTGCTCCCGCTGCGACCCCTCGTAGGAGGGGTCCGCCAGCGCACGGCGCAGAGCGCCGTTCTCGTCGAGGACGGCGAGCACGGCGAACAGCTCACGGACGAGCGCGGGACTGGCGGAGCCGGCCCAGCGCTCGACCTCACGAGCGTTCTGCTGAGTGAATTCGTTCGCTGCGTCTGCCATTACCGCGCCGCACCTGCGTTCCGCTCCTGCTCCTGCTCGAGGTCGGCGAGGAAGCGGTCGACCACCCGATTGGCCCGGGCGTCGTCGTCGAGGGACTCGCCCACGATCTTCGCCGCGAGGGTGGTCGCCAGGGCGCCCACCTCGTTGCGCAGGGAGACCACGGCCGCCGAGCGCTCCGCCTCGATGGTGCGGTGGGCGTTCTCGGTGATCCGCGCCGACTCGGCGTTGGCCCGGTCCTTGAAGTCCGCGAGGATCTTCTCGCCCTCGAGGCGGGCCTCCTCGCGGATCTTCTGAGCCTCCAGGCGCGCGCTCTCGAGCTGCTGGTTGTACTCGTCACGGGCGGCGGCCGCCTCGGCCTGCGCGGCCTTGGCCTTGGCCAGGCCGCCCTCGATGGCCTCGGTGCGCTCACGGTAGACCCGCTCGAACGCCGGCACCACGAACTTGACGACGAGGAAGAGCAGGATCAGGAACCCGATGCCGGTGATCAGCATCTCCCAGACATTGGGGAAGAGGGGGTTCGCCCCTTCCTCGGCTGCCAGCAACAGTGTCATGTGCGCGATTCCTGTTCTCTAGGAAGGACGTGTACTAGGTCAGCCACTCAGGCGATGAACGCGAGCACGAAGCCCAGAATCGCGAGCGCCTCGACCACGGCGAAGCCGAAGAACAGCATCGGCTGGAGCACGCGCTGCGACTCCGGCTGGCGGGCGACGGACTGCATGTACGCGGCGAAGATCAGACCCACGCCGATGCCGCCGCCGATGGCAGCCAGACCGTAACCAATAGCGCTGAGCGAACCAGTCATGAGGGGTATTTCCTTTCTAGGTGCCCGGGGGCCGGGCGTCGTAGCCGTGTCGGCTCTGAACATTTCGGGGATGGACTGCGGGGCCCGGCCGGGGCCGGACCGGTTCTTCCACCGGTATCAGTGGCCCTCTTGCAGGGCGCCCTGGACGTACACGGCGAAGAGGAGGGTGAAGATGTAGGCCTGGAGGACCTGGATCAGGATCTCCAGGAAGTAGATGAACACGCCGAGCACCGTGGAGCCCAGGGCCACCACGCTGATGGCGCTGGCCTGGGAGAGCAGGTAGCCCGTCATGGATGCCGCGACCATCAGGGCCAGGTGACCGGCGAACATCGTGGCGAACACACGCAGGGCGTGCGTGACCGGGCGGATGATCAGGTTCGAGAGGAACTCGATCGGGATCAGGAAGATGTACAGGACCTTGGGCACGTCCGGCGGCATGGTCATCTTGCCCATGAAGCCGCCGAGGCCGTGGCGCTTGATGCCCATGAAGACCCAGGTCACGTACGCGATGCCGGCCAGGACGTAGGCGGAGCCGGCGTGCGAGAGGGTCGGCAGCTGCAGCACCGGGATGGAGCCGAAGAGGTTGTTCACCAGGATGAAGAAGAAGAAGGTGAACAGCAGCGGGATGTAGGGGCGGAACTCCTTCTCACCGATGATGTCCCGGCCGAGGTGGTTGCGCACGAACCCGTAGCCGCTCTCCGCGAGGTACTGCGACTTCGAGGGGACGAGCGCGTTGCGGCGGATGGCCCACAGGAAGAAGCCTGCGATCAGGACGACCGACAGGAGGACCAGCAGCGTGTGCTTCCCGAAGCCGAAGGTGCCCACCTCGAAGAAGTAGGGCAGGTGCATCTCGTCGACGGTCGGGGCGGTGAATCCTCCGGTGGCGGGGAGCCTGATGAGGGCGGCGTTCAATGCGGGTCCTTTCTGCAGTGCTCTGGCCGGTGGTCACGGTCGGGGCGCCGAGTCCGGGCCGGACTGGTGCGGGTTGTGAGGATCTGCACCGTCGGAGGACGGACTCCGACGGAGCCCCTCCTGCATGTGGAGGTACACGACGTAGACCCCGGACGCGGCGCCGATGCACGCTCCCAGGACCACGATCCACCGGGTTCCCAGCACGCGATCCGCACCCCACCCTACCAAACTCCAGAACCCCATCCCGATCACCACGTAGAGGAGTGTCGTGAGGCCTCCGGAGAGCCCGCCGCCCTCCACGAGCTCCCCCGCGGTGCGCAGTCCGGGGGTCTCCGGCGGTCCGTGCCGCCGGGTCCCGGGGGCGTCCTCGGGTGCGTCCGGCCGGGGTGTCCCGTCGGGGCCTGCCGCGTCCTCGCGGTCATCCGTGCTCATGGTCGTCCTGCCTCCTGTCGGCCTGCTCCTGGTCGTCCCGCTCCCGGTCCGCCTGCTGCTGGTTCTGCTCCGGGTCCCCCTGCGTCCGGCCGTCCCGCTCCCGGCCGTCCCGCTCCCGGGCGTCCTGCTCCCGGGCGCCGGTGCCGGCGGCCGCCCCGGGTCCGTCCGGGTGCTCGGCCTCCGCCCGCCGGGCCGCCAGCACCGGTCCGAGGGCGGATCGGGTGCCCCGGGCCCCGGCCCGGGCCGCGAGCGCCAGCGAGACGACGAGCGCGCTCAGGACTCCCGCAGCGACCCAGCCCGGCGCCAGCCACGGCGGCGCCGGCACGGTGAGCAGGACCCAGCCGAGCAGGAGCACCTTCAGCACGTATGTCATGGCCAGTGCGGGGGCGGCGACCGGCCCCTCCGCCCCCGCGGTGGCCCGCGCCACGAGCACGGTGACCAGGTGGCTCGCGGCGACCAGCCCCGCGCCGAGCAGGGCGCTGAGCGCGGCCGCGCTCACGGACGGGTCTCCGCCCGGGAGCGGGCGGCCACCCGGCGACCGAGCAGGGCGGGGAGCACGAGGTAGAGCGCGAGCACCGCGAGCACGAACGCACCGGCCAGGGCCGTGGCTGCGGGGCCCGTGCGCAGACCCACGACCGAGGCGACGCTCACGAGGACGGTCGCGGCCGTGACGACGAGCGCGGAGCCCGTGTGGGACAGGCCCACGTCGGTCAGCCGCTGGTAGACGTGCTGACGGTGCGGCCGGTACCAGGCCTCCCCCGCGCGCAGGCGGCGGAGCAGGGTCACGGAGGTGTCGGCCACGTAGACCGCGAGCGGGGGCAGGAGGTACTCGACGTAGACGCCCGAGAGGAAGCCCGCGACCGCGATGCCGGCCAGCGACCCGCCCAGCAGGTAGGAGCCGACGTCGCCGAGGAACACGGTGCCGCGGCCGAGGTTCCAGGGCAGGAACCCGGCGAAGCCGCCCGCCACGGCCAGGCCGGCGGCGACCATCCACGGCAGGTCGTTGGAGGCGCCGGCCCAGGCGTACAGCAGCCCTGCGGCGAGGCCGTGCAGCCCCGAGATGCCGTTGATCCCGTCCATGAAGTTCGCCATGTTCACGTAGGCGGCGATCGCGAGGGTGCCCACCGGCAGCCACCACGCCGATGTGCCGAGCACCGCGACGAGGACGGCCGTGGCGGCCAGGCCGATGCCCAGCTGCCCGGCCAGGCGGATCCGCACGGACACGCCCCGGTAGTCCTCCGCCCAGCCGAGGGCGGCGGACAGCCCGATGACGGCGAGGACCACGAGCGCGACGGAACGGTCGACCTCGATCGCGCCGGTGAGCAGGGCGGAGCCGTAGGCGAGGAGCACGGCGACGGCCACGGCCAGGCCCATGCCCCGCACGACCGTGCGGTGGTGGGAGGAGCGCTCGTTGGGGACGTCCAGCACGCCCCACCGGGCGAGCAGCGGTTTGACGGCCAGGGGCAGCAGGAGACTGAGCACGAGGGCGGGGGCACCGACGGTGAGCACGAGCTCCCCGAGCCGGCGCAGCTCCTCCGGGCCCGGGGCGGCGCCCGGGTCGGTGAGGTCCAGCCCGGCCGGGAGCGGCACGGCCGGGACCGCGGCCACGCTCACGACACCCGCCCCGAGGAGCTGCGCGGGCGCTGGACCGACGTGGGCGGCGGCTGCGTGGACGGCCGCACCACGGGGATCGTGCCCGTGTAGACCATGCCGCCGCGCACCTTCCACGTGTGCCGGTCCAGCTGGGCGGGGTCGAGGCGGTCGGCGCGCGCGTGCGAGATCTTGGGGTGGAAGGGCCGCTCGTCCTGCTCGCCGAGGCCGATGAGGTCCTCGTGCAGCTTCTCCCCGGGGCGCAGCCCCGTGACCTCGATCTCGATGTCCTCCCGCCCGCTCATCACGCGCAGCCGCTCGGCGATGTCCATGATCCGCACGGGCTCGCCCATGTCGAGGATCAGCACCTCGCCGCCGCGGGCGATGGCCCCCGCCTGGATCACGAGCTGGCAGGCCTCCGGGATGGTCATGAAGTAGCGGGTGGCCTCGGCGTGCGTCACCGTGATGGGGCCTCCCTGGCGGATCTGCTCGGTGAACAGGGGGAGCATCGAGCCGCGGGAGCCGAAGACGTTGCCGAAGCGCACCGAGACGTACCGGTTCCCGGTGCGGTCCGCCATCCAGGCGGTGAGCTTCTCCGCGACGCGCTTGGAGTGGCCCAGGGCGGTGGTGGGGTTGGCGGCCTTGTCCGTCGAGATGTTGACGAAGACCTCGACCTCCGCCTCCTCCGCGGCCTGCAGCACGTTGAGGGTGCCGATGACGTTGGTCTTCCACGCCTCGTCCGGGTACTGCTCGAGCAGGGACACGTGCTTGAGGGCGGCCGCGTGGAAGACCACCTGGGGACGGCGCTCGCGGAAGATCGTCCCGACGGACTCGGGGTCGCGGATGTCGGCGAGGACGGTGTCGCGGCCGTCGAGCAGACCGCGGCCCGTGATGGAGATCTGGGTGCCCTGCAGGGCGGACTCGTCGCGGTCCACCATGATCAGCTCCGCGGGCTCGAAGCCGACGAGCTGACGGCACAGCTCGGAGCCGATGGAGCCGCCCGCGCCGGTCACCAGGACGCGGCGGCCCTTCACGTACCCGGCGATCTCCTCGACGTCGATGTCGACGGGGCGGCGGCCGATGAGGTCCTCCATGCTGATGTCCCGGAAGTCCGCGGCCTGGTGCTTCGCGGTGAGCACCTCGCCGAGCGGGGGCATCGTCATGACCCGGATACCGGTGCCGGCCACGGCATCGGCGACCCGGTGCATGATGCGGGGGTCCGGGTTGGACATCGCCACGATGAGCACGGAGGCGCGGGTGCGGGCCATGACGTCCCGGACGTCGTGCAGCGTGCCGAGCACGGGCACGGAGGAGATCCGCAGGTGCTTCTTGGCGGGGTCGTCGTCGAGCAGGGCCACGGGCAGGAACTCGGAGTGCGGGTCCTGCATCATGCGCTGGATCAGGAAGGTCCCGAGGTAGCCGGCGCCGTAGACCACCACGTGCTGGGCGGCGGCGCCCGGGCGGGCGGAGGCCTCCTGGTACATCCGCTTGAGGTAGCGGAACGCGGCCATGAACAGGCAGGCGAACGGGAAGGCGATGAGGGCGGTGGAGCGTGGGATGCCGATGCTCGTGCCCACCACCAGGAGCAGCACCTGGAGCACCGCCGTGACGATGAGGGTGACGACCACGAGCAGCTTGGCCTCGTCGAAGCTGCCGAAGGAGTACCGCCCCTTGTACAGGGCGAAGGAGAAGCCGACGACGAGCTGGGCGGCCACGGCCACCAGGGACACCAGCAGCAGCCCGGGGGCGCTGATGAACTGGAGGTCCATCTCGTAGCGCAGCACGAGGGCCAGCACGAGGGCCGCGATCCAGGCGACGGAGTCCAGGAGCATCTGGATATACAGCCAGGCCACCGGCTTCTCCGGGGATCCCGGCGGGGGCGCGGACGCCGCGGCGCGGGGGGTGCGCTCGGGCTCACCACTCATCGAGTCGTTCCTTTCGTGGTCGGGACCGCGCGCGGTCGGTGCCGCAGCCGGGCGGCAGGACGGTGCGGCGGGCCCGCGGTCAGCGGCGGCCGGAGCCGGCCATGCCCCGGTAGGCGAGCTGCCGGAGCCGGGTGGGGACGAAGCGATAGCCCGCGCGCACCCCGACGTTCACCGCCCATTGTAGGAAGCCGACGTGCCCGGCCCGCAGCAGGCGGGCCTGCAGGGCCAGGTCGGCCCGGAACATCCGCATCCCGCCGCGGCGCTCGTAGGCCCCGGAGGAGACCCGGTAGCCCACCAGCGGCTCGGGCACGTTGCGGACGTCGGCCCCCGCCCGCAGCAGCCGGACCCAGAGCCAGTAGTCCTCGCCCAGCGGCACGTCCTCGTAGCCGCCCACCGCCGTCACGGCGGAGCGGCGGAGCACCACGGAGGGGTGGCTGAGGGGGTTGCGCCGCCTCGACACCGCCAGGATCCGCCGCTCCCCCACCGGCGCCCGGCGCAGGGCCAGCGGGCGGGCCTCGTCGTCGCCGATCTCGTGCATCGAGGACCCGACCACCGCGGCGCCCGCCTCGATCACCGGTAGCTGCACGGCGAAGCGGTGGGGATAGGAGACGTCGTCGGCGTCAATCCGGGCCACGACGTCGTGCCGGCACCGCGCCAGGCCTGCGTTGAGCGCGGCGGTGAGCCCCTCGTTGTGCTCGAGGTCGACCCGGACCACGGGCACGGGGAGCTCCCGGGCGAGGCGTTCCAGCTCCGCCTCGAGGGCCGCGGGGACGGGTCCGTCGCGCACGACCACGAGCTCGGCCGGCCGGCGCTGCTGCTCCGCGGTGCTCGACTCCGCCGCCCGGCGCAGCCGCGCCGCGGTGTCGCCCCGGTAGACGGGCATCAGCACGGAGAACTCCAGCTCCGCGGCGGGGGGCGGCATCACCGCGGCCCGCCGAACCCCTGGCCGCGCATCCCACCGACGTAGCGGCCCGCCCAGGACGTGAGGCCGCCCACGTCGCCGCGGCGCAGGTAGTACAGGGGGTAGCCGACGAGGTCCGCCGCGAGCTGCACGACCCGCTTGTAGCGCCAGGTGGTCCAGCCGCGGTTGCGGAAGAAGTGCGCACGCTTGAACGCGGTCTCGGGCACCACGACCTTGAGCTTGCCCGGGATCACGACGTGCTCCTCGGCCCAGCCCGGCGGGTGGGCCACGGCGGCCCGGGTGGTGGTGCCGAACGGCAGGCCGGAGCGGCGCAGCCGCACCAGGAAGTCGACCTCGTCCCCGCGCAGGAACAGCTTGAGGTCGGGCAGCCCGACCGTGAAGAACACGTCCTCGGCCACGAGCGCGCCGTTGAAGAAGGTGGCGTAGCCGGGCAGGAAGCCCAGGGGCTCGAGCTCGGCCCGGCGGTGGGTGATCCGTCCCTCCAGCCGGTAGGAGAACGCCAGGGCGGCGTGGTCCTGGGGCGCGACGATCAGCGGGGAGACCACGGCGAGCTCCCGCTGCACGGCCTCCTCCAGGAGGATCTCCAGGCAGTCGGGCTGCTCCGGGTGGGCGTCGTCGTCCATGAGCCACACCCGGTCCGCGCCGGAGGCGAGGGCGGTGAGGATCGCGAGGGAGAAGCCGCCGGCTCCGCCGAGGTTGGCGAGGGAGCGGACGTGGTGCAGCTCGAACCGCCCGCCGATCGCCTCCTCGAGCACGTCCCGGGGCACCGCCTCGCGGCCCGCGTCGACGAGGCACAGCGATGCGACCGGCACCGTCTGCGCCCGCAGCGCGGCCACCAGCGTCAGCACGTCCTCGTGCCGGTCCTGGGTCACGCAGGCCACCGCCACCCTGGGCTCGGACTCGGACGGCATGCAGATCCTCCAGTGCGGTAGCGGGCTCCGGCGCGGTGCCGGGGTGGGCGCCGGATCGTGCCGAGTCTAGCAAGCGGTCCCGGACGGGCCGCGTCGCCCCGCGGACCGGCCGGGACCGATCTGTACGATGAGCGCAAGGGCTCCGGTCCGACACGACGGCGACCGGTGCAGACCGGCAGAGAGGAAGCACCGTGACATCGACGACGTGGGCAGTCCTGGGGGCGACGGGGTTCGTGGGTTCCGCGACCGTGGCCCGGCTGCAGGCGGACGGCCAGACGGTGGTCCCGGTCTCCGCGCCCCGCCTGGCGTCCGGCGCTCACACGGTGCACCACCTCCTGGAGCAGGCCCATCGTCTCGAGTCGGTGATCGACTACCTCGCCGAGTCCTTCGCGGGCGCCGACGTGGTGATCAACGCCGCCGGTCTGGCCGCCCCCAACCAGACCCACGAGGAGTCGCTGCTGGGCGCCAACGCCCTGCTGCCGGTGCTCGTGGCCCTGGCCGCCCGGCGCACGAGCGTGCGGCGGGTCGTGCACATCAGTTCCGCCGCCGTACAGGGCCACACCGACCTCCTCGACGAGACGGCCACCGTCCGGCCCTTCTCCCCGTACTCGTTCTCCAAGGCGCTCGGGGAGAGCGCGCTGCTGAAGCTGCGCCGGGACTGGGCCGCGCAGCCGGGCTCGCCCGCGATCACGGTGCTGCGCGCCACCTCGTTGCAGGGCTCGGGGCGGCGCACCACGGCGCGGCTGGCCCGCTTCGCGTCCTCGCCGCTGAGCTCGGTGGCCGGCAACGGCTCCGCGCACATCCCGGTCACCTCCGTGCACGCCCTGGCCGAGTTCGTCTCCCGCGTCGGGCGCCACGGCGAGGCGCTGCCGCCGGTCGTGCTCCAGCCCTGGGAGGGCGCCACCACCGGCTCCGTCCTGCGGGACGCGGGCCGGCGGGAGCCGCGCCACCTCCCCGCGCTGCTGTGCCGGCTCGTGCTGGACGCCGGCTTCGCGGTCTCGGCCCTGGCCGGGAACCGCTGGCACGGCGTCCTCCGCCGGCTCGAGGTCACGTGGTTCGGCCAGCGCCAGGTGCGCGGCTGGGCCGAGGAGCACGACGCGGTCCCCGAGCCGCGGATCAGCGAGGTGCTGCGCCAGGCGCACCTGGCCGCCGGCCGCGGCTGAGTTCCGCCGGGGCGCTCCGGGGCGGCGCTCAGACGCCGCCGTTGCCCCGGGCCACGAGCCGGGCGGCCTCGTCGACCGGCAGGGGTCGCGGCTCCCCCGGCGTGCCCGGTGGCCGGACGCGCGTGCGGTCCTGGTCCACGGCCGGCCGGGGGCCCGTCGCGGAGCGCGCCACGAGCGCGGCGGCCAGGCCCTGTGCGGCCGCGGCCCGCGCCGGACCGGGAGCCGGGGGCTGCTGGTCCGCCGGGGCGGCGGCATCCCGGTTCGCCGGGACGGCCGGCTCCGCGGCGGGTGGACCCGCCTCCGGATCGGGCCGGCCCACCGCGTGCGAGCCCGCGCCCGCCGGGCGCTGGGCGGCCGGGTCCGCCGGTCCGGCGTCCGGCACGGGGGCGCCGTCGAGCTCCTCGTCGCCGTCCGCCGGCACCACCGAGGGCACGACGGACCGCAGCCGGGCGAGGCTCACGGTGCCGTGGCGCACCAGCAGCGGGGTCTCCCCCGTGCAGTCCACGATCGTGGAGGAGACCGGGTCCCGGCCGGCGGCACCCCCGACGGGTCGCGGGCCGCCGTCCAGGTAGAGCTCCACGGAGTCCCCGAGCATGTCCACCGCGGCCTGCGCCGTGGACGCGGCCGGGTGGCCGGTGCGGTTGGCCGAGGACACGGCCAGCGGGCCGCTCTCGATGAGCAGCGCCTGGGCGAGCTCGTCGTCGGGGACCCGCAGGGCCACGGTCCCGTGGGTCTCCCCCAGGTCCCAGCCCAGGGACGGGTGGGCGTGCAGGATGAGGGTCAGCCCGCCGGGCCAGAAGGCGTGGGCGAGCGCGCGGGCGTCCTCGGAGACCTCGTCCGCGAGGCCGTCGAGCACCCCGGCGTGGGCGATGAGCACGGGCGGGGGCATGGCCCGCGACCGCCCCTTGGCCGCGAGCAGGGTCGCGACACCCCGGGCGGAGAAGGCGTTGGCCCCGATCCCGTAGACGGTGTCGGTGGGCAGGACCACGCACGCGTCGGCGGCGAGGGCACGCGCCGCGTGCTTGAGCCCGGCGGTGCGCTGGGCGATGCTGCTGCAGTCGTAGACGGTGTGGTTCACGGCGTCCATTCTCCCACTCCGGCCGTGCGCGCGCGGCCGCCGGGGGGCGTCCGGCCGGCCGTGGCCCGGTCCCGGCCCGTCAGGTCCTGGTGGCCCACCACGTCCTCGAACCCCGCGGCCCGGAACGCCTGGGCCACGGCGCCAGCCTGCACCTCGGCGTGCTCCATGACGAAGAATCCCCCGGGGCGCAGCAGCCGCACGGCCGAGGCCAGGGCGGCCCGGGGGATCTCGAGCCCGTCCTCCCCGCCCCCGTACAGGGCGAGCTCCGGGTCGTGGTCCCGGGCCTCCGGCTCGCGCGGGACCGCGTCCGCGGGGATGTACGGCGGGTTGGAGACCACCACGTCGCAGCGTCCCTCGAGCTCCGGGAACGCCGTGCGCAGATCGCCCCGGACGAGTTCCGCGCGCGTCCCGCGCAGGTTCTCCGCCGCCCACGCGTGGGCGGACCCGGACAGCTCCACGGCGTGCACGCGCGCCTGCGGCACCTCGTGGGCCACCGAGGCTGCGATCGCCCCGGAGCCGGTGCCCAGGTCCACCACGTGCGGCCGGTGCACGCCCGCGGCCAGCTGGTCGCGCAGCTCGTCGACCACGGCCTGCACCACGGTCTCCGTCTCGGGCCGGGGCACGAACACGCCCGGTCCCACGGCCAGCGTCAGGTAGCGGAAGTGCGCGACGCCCGTGAGGTGCTGCAGCGGGGTCCGGCGGGCGCGCTCGGCCACCAGCTCCGCGTAGCCCTCGGGCTCGTCACCGCCGATGATGGCCCGCGCCTCGACCTCCCCCCGGGACAGCCCCGTGAGGTGCCCGGCGAGCAGCAGCGCGTCGGTGCGCGCGGAGTCGATCCCCGCCTCGGCGAGCACCCGCTCCGCCCAGCGCACCGCCTGGCCCAGCGACCTGGTCATCCCGGGTCCCCGCTCAGTCGTCCTGCTGGCCGATGGCCTCGAGCTGGGCCTGCTCGTCCATCTCGATCGCCGAGCGCACGACCGGTTCCAGGTCCCCCGCCATGACGTGGTCGAGGTTGTACGCCTTGTACCCGGTGCGGTGGTCGTTGATCCGGTTCTCGGGGAAGTTGTAGGTGCGGATCCGCTCGGACCGGTCCATGGTCCGGACCTGCGAACGGCGCTGCGCGGCGTTGTCCGCGTCGATCTGCTCCTGCTGATGGGCCAGGATGCGCGCCCGCAGCACCCGCATCGCGGCCTCACGGTTCTGCAGCTGCGACTTCTCGTTCTGCATGGCCACCACGATGCCCGTGGGCAGGTGGGTGATGCGGACGGCGGAGTCGGTCGTGTTCACGGACTGGCCGCCGGGCCCCGAGGAGCGGTAGACGTCGATCTTCAGGTCGTTCTGGCTGATCTCGACCTCCTCGGGCTCGTCGACCTCCGGGAAGACGAGCACCGCCGCGGCCGAGGTGTGGATCCGGCCCTGGGACTCGGTGACGGGCACCCGCTGCACGCGGTGCACCCCTCCCTCGTACTTCAGCCGCGCCCACACGCCCTCGGCGGGGTCCGTGGCGTTGGACTTGATCGCGACCTGCACGTCCTTGTAACCGCCCAGGTCGGAGTCGTTGGTCGAGATGAACTCGGTCTTCCAGCCGCGGACCTCCGCGTACTTCAGGTACATGCGCAGCAGGTCCCCGGCGAAGAGCGCGGACTCGTCGCCGCCCTCCCCCGCCTTGACCTCGAGGATCACGTTGCGCCCGTCGTCGGGGTCCCGCGGGACGAGCAGCCGCCGCAGCTTCTCGCGGGCCGCCGTGAGCTGCTCCTCGAGGGCCGGGATCTCCTCGGCGAACTCCGGTTCCTCGGCGGCGAGCTCACGGGCCGCCCCGAGGTCCTCCTCGAGGCGGTGCACCCGGCGGTGCGCCTCGACGATGCCGTTGAGCTCGGCGTAGCGCCGCCCCAGGCGGCGGGCCTTGCCCTGCTCCGCGTGCACGGCGGGATCGGCGAGCTGCCGCTGCAGCTCGGCGTGCTCGTCGAGCAGGGACTGGATCGGGTCCGGCATGGGATGCTCCTTCATCGGGCGGCGGTGACGACGGCGGTCGGGTCGCGCGCGGGCGGGGCCCGGGCACGACGACGCCGCCGCGCCCCGGTCCGGGGATCCGGACCGGGGCGCGGCGGCTGCGGGCGTGCTAGCGGTCGCTCTCGGCGCGGGCCGAGAGCGTGGTCTTCTGCACCTGGAGCAGGAACTCGGTGTTGGACTGGGTGTCCCGCAGCTTGTTCGTGAGCAGCTCGAGGGCCTGCTGCTGGTCGAGCCCGGAGAGGACGCGGCGCAGCTTCCACATGATCTTGATCTCGTCCGGGGAGAGGAGGTTCTCCTCGCGGCGGGTGCCGGAGGAGTTGACGTCCACGGCCGGGTAGATCCGCTTGTCCGCGAGCGAGCGGGACAGGCGCAGCTCCATGTTGCCGGTGCCCTTGAACTCCTCGAAGATGACCTCGTCCATCTTGGAGCCGGTCTCCACGAGGGCGGTCGCCAGGATCGTGAGCGAGCCGCCGTTCTCGATGTTGCGGGCCGCGCCGAAGAACTTCTTCGGCGGGTACAGCGCCGCGGAGTCCACGCCGCCGGAGAGGATGCGGCCGGAGGCGGGGGCCGAGAGGTTGTAGGCGCGGCCCAGCCGGGTCATGGAGTCCAGGAGGACCACCACGTCCATGCCCATCTCCACGAGCCGCTTGGCCCGCTCGATGGCCAGCTCGGCGACCGTGGTGTGGTCGTCCGCCGGGCGGTCGAAGGTCGAGGCGATGACTTCGCCCTTGACCGTGCGCTGCATGTCCGTGACCTCCTCGGGGCGCTCGTCGACGAGCACCATCATGAGGTGGACCTCGGGGTTGTTCGTGGTGATCGCGTTCGCGATCGCCTGCAGCATCAGCGTCTTGCCGGCCTTCGGCGGGGAGACGATCAGGCCGCGCTGGCCCTTGCCGATGGGGGCGACCAGGTCGACGACGCGGGGCCCGATCTTCTTGGGCTCCGTCTCGAGACGCAGCCGCTCCTGCGGGTACAGCGGGATCAGCTTCCCGAAGTCCACGCGGTCCTTGTTCTCCTCGGTCTTCTTGCCGTTGACCGTGGTGAGCTGGACCAGCGCGTTGAACTTCTGCCGCGTGCTGTTCTGCTGCTCGCCGTCGCGGGGGGCGCGGATGGCGCCGACCACGGCGTCGCCCTTGCGCAGGTTGTGCTTCTTGACCTGCGCGAGGCTGACGTAGACGTCGTTCGGGCCGGGGAGGTAGCCGGAGGTGCGCACGAACGCGTAGTTGTCGAGGACGTCCAGGATGCCCGCGACGGGCAGCAGGACGTCGTCCTCGGTGAACTCCGTGTCGTCGACCTCGGGGCCGGTGCTGCGGCCGCGGCGGTTGCGGCGCTCGTTGCGCTCGGCGCGGTCGTTGCGGTCGTTGCGGTCATTGCGGTCGCTGCGGTCCCGGTCGCGGTCGTTGCGGTTGCGGTTGCGACGGCTGCGGCGGCTGCCGCCGTCGCCGTCCTGGCCGGCCTTGTCCTGGCCGCCCTTGTCCTGGCGGTTGTCCTGGCCGGCCTTGTCCTGGCGGTTGCCGTCCTGGGACTTCCCGCCCTCGGAGCGGTTGTCCCGCCGGTTGCGGCCGTCACCCTTGTCCTGGCCGCCCTTGTCCTGGCCGGCCTTGTCCTGGCCGCCCTTGTCCTGGCGGTTGTCCTGGCCGCGGTTCTGGTTGCGGCTGCGGTCCTGCTTCGACTGGTCGTCGTCACGGCCCTCCGCCGAGGAACGCGGCTCGTCGGTCCCCTGACCGGCGTCCTGGCCGCCGTTGTCCTGGCCCGCGCCGTTCTGGCCCGCGCCGTTCTGGCCCGCGCCGTTCTGGCCCGTGTTGTTCTGGCCGTTGTCGTCGCGGTTGCGGTTGCGGCGGCTGCGGTTGCGGTTGCGGGCGCCTTCGGCCTCGGCGCCGGAGGGCTCCTCGGCAGGAGCGGCCTGCTCGGAGGACGCCGCAGGACGTTCGGCCGGCTGCTGCTCGGCGGCGCTCTCCTGCACGGCGCTCTCCTGCACGGTGCTCTGCTGATCGGTGCTCTGCTGCGCGGAGCCCTGCTGCGCGGAGCCCTGCTGCTCGGCGGCGGACACCACGCCGGTGCTCGTGGCGCGGCGGGAGCGCGAGCGCCGCTGCGGCTGGCCGTCGGCGCTCTGCGCCGCAGGGACGTCCTCGCCGGTGGTCGCGGCAGCCGGGGCGGTGCCCTGACCGGCGCTGCCGTCGGCGGTCTTCTCGACCGTCTGCGCGATCTTCTCCTCGACGGCCTGGTCCCGGTCGGCGACGGCTCCGCCGCGCTGGTGGGCGGCGATCGCGTCGACCAGCAGGCTCTTGCGCATCCGGCGGGCGCCGGTGATCCCCAGCTGGGAGGCGAGCGCCTGGAGCTGGGCCAGCTTGAGCGCGGACAGGCCCGCGTTCCGGGGGTCGCTGGTGGTGGTCTCTTCCGTACCCGTGGAAAGGTCGGTGGTCTCGGTCACGAAGTGTCCTTCTCCCTCGGTGGGGGGCCCATGGATCTCAGAGTCCAGGACCGTGGATGGTTCCCGGCGGGCCGCGAGCGCGGGCCGCCTGCGGCGGGGCGCACTTCAGGGCGCGGCAGCCTGGGCGAACAGGGTGTCACCCGGAGATCATGGTGTGCTCCGGTCCGTGTCTGTGCGGGCCGGTGCGCCGCCGGCATCGAAGAAGCCGGTGCCGGCGGGGGATCACCGGAGGATCTGAGGCGGTGGAGCCGAGGACCCCAGGGCATCCGACCGGGGCGCTGCCCCTCATGATGCCCGCTGTCCTCGCCGCGCCGGGCGCGGCCTCCTACCCCTGGATCTGCTGCGGGTGCCTCTCCAGCTTAGCACCCTGACCGTCGACCCGCAGACGGAGGACACGCCAGGAGACGGAATCCGTCCCGTGCGCGACGAGCTGCGCGAGGGCCCACTCCGTCTCCTCCGCCTGGTGCCGGTCACCGGCGAGGACCAGGACGGTCGGGCCGGCCCCGGAGATCATGGCCGGCAGCCCGCGTTCCCGCAGCGCGGTCATCAGCCGGGCGCTCGGAGGCATGGCGGAGGACCGGTACGGCTGGTGCAGCCGGTCCTCGGTGGCCGGCAGCAGCAGCTCGGGGCGCCGCGTGAGCGCCTCGACGAGCAGGGCGGTCCGTCCGGCGTTGACCGCGGCGTCGTGGTGCGGGACGGTGGCGGGCAGCAGGGACCGGGCGAGGCGGGTGGGCACCTCGAAGTCGGGGATCGCGACCACCGGCACGACGTCCTCGTGGACGGTCACGGGGACGCTGCGGTAGCCGTCCGCGCCGGTCCAGGAGATCACCAGGCCCCCGTAGAGGGACGGGGCCACGTTGTCCGGGTGGCCCTCCATCGCGGCGGCGACCTGGAGCAGGCGCTGGTCGTCGAGGACGCGCTCCGCCGGCAGCAGCGCGTTCGCCGCGAGCACGCCGGCCACCACGGCCGAGGCACTCGAGCCCATGCCGCGGCCGTGCGGGATCCGGTTGGTCGCCTCGAGCCGCAGTCCCGGCAGCTCCTCGACGCCCGCGGCCCGGAAGGCGGCCCGCATGGCGCGGACCACCAGGTGCTCCGCGGACCGGGGCACGGACGCGGAGCCCTCCCCGTGCAGCTCGAAGGCCAGCCCGCCGCCGGTCACGGTCACGGTGAGGTCGTCGTAGTGAGCGAGTGCCAGGCCCAGGCTGTCGTAGCCCGGACCCACGTTGCCGGTGGAGCCGGGCACGCTCACCGCCACCCGCTGGCCGATCTCGAACATCCGGGCCTACTCCAGGCCCAGCGCGGCGGCGACGGCCACCACGTCGAAGGGCACGCGCTGCGGCTCGACCAGCGCGGGGTCCTCCCGCTCGGCGGCCTTGATCGCCCACTGCGGGTCCTTGAGTCCGTGGCCGGTCACGGTGATGACCACCGTCCGTCCCGTGGGGGCCTCCCCTGCGGCGTGCTTCTGGAGCAGGCCGGCCACGCCCGCGGCGGAGCCCGGCTCGACGAACACGCCCTCCTGGGCCGAGAGCCACCGGTGGGCGGCGAGGATCTCGTCGTCCGAGACGGAGCCGATGAGCCCGCCGGACTCGTCACGGGCGGCGATCGCCGAGTCCCAGGACGCGGGGTTGCCGATCCGGATGGCGGTCGCGATCGTCTCGGGCTCCGTGACGGGGTGGCCCAGGACCAGCGGGGCGGCGCCCTCGGCCTGGAAGCCCCACATCTCGGGCAGCTTCGTCGAGACGGCAGGAAGCTCCCCCGCCGTCGGGGAGTCGTAGGACCGGGCGTACTCCTGGTAGCCCTTCCAGTACGCGGTGATGTTGCCGGCGTTGCCCACCGGCAGGATGTGCAGGTCCGGGGCGTCGCCGAGGGTGTCGACCACCTCGAACGCCCCGGTCTTCTGGCCCTCGATCCGGTACGGGTTCACGGAGTTGACGAGGAACACGGGGTAGGACTCGGAGAGCTTGCGGGCCACCTCGAGGCAGTTGTCGAAGTTGCCGTCCACCTGGATGATGTCCGCGCCGTGCGCCACGGCCTGCGAGAGCTTGCCCATGGCGATCCGCCCCTCGGGCACCAGCACCGCGCAGGTGAGCCCGGCCTGCTTGGCGTAGGCCGCGGCGGAGGCGGAGGTGTTGCCGGTCGAGGCGCACACGACGGCCTCGGCCCCCTCCTCCTTGGCCTTGGTGATGGCCATGGTCATGCCCCGGTCCTTGAACGAGCCCGTCGGGTTCATGCCCTCGAACTTCAGCCAGACGGTGTTGCCGGTGAGCTCCGACAGGGCGCGCGCCCGGATCAGCGGCGTGCCGCCCTCCCCCATCGTGATGACCTCGGTGGAGCCGGAGACCGGAAGGCGGTCCCGGTACTCGTTGATGACGCCCTGCCAGACGTGTGCCATGTGCTGGATCTCTTCCTGTGGACTCGATGGTTCGGGGGGTGCTCGTGCGGTGCGGGTGCGTGCGGCGGTGCCCGCTCGGAGGCGGTGCCGCCCGGTCCGCGGGCGGCACCGCCGGGGGCCTCAGTCGGCGTGCTCCACGCGGATCACGCCGGCGACGTCCTCGACGAAGGACAGTTCGCGCAGGGCTTCCACCGTGGCCACGAGGTCCTTGTTCGCGCCCCGGTGGGTCACGAGCCGGATCTCCGACAGCTGCGGGTCGCCGTGCGGGTGGTCCGTCTGCTGCATCGTGAAGATCGACACGCCGTGGTCGGCGAAGACCTGGGCGATCCGTGCCAGGACGCCGAGCCGGTCCTGGACCGTCAGGGTGATCGAGAAGCTCGTGCGGACGTCGTCCATCGACGCGGCAACCAGCTGGGCGTGGGGGTCCGCGCCCTGGGCCGGGCCGCCGAGCACGAGCCGGCGCGCGGCCGAGACGAAGTCGCCCAGCACGGCCGAGGCGGTGGCGGCACCGCCGGCGCCCGCGCCGTAGAACATGAGTGAGCCGGCGTTCGCGGCCTCGACGAACACGGCGTTGTAGGCCCCGTGCACGCCGGCCAGCGGGTGCTCCCGCGGGATCATGGTCGGGGTCACCCGAAGGTTCACGCCGCCCGAGCAGCGCTCGCACACCGCCAGGAGCTTGATGACGTAGCCGGCCTCGCGGGCGGCGGCGACGTCCGCGGCGGTGACGCCGGTGATGCCGCGGCAGTACACGTCGTCGATGGTGAAGGTCGAGTGGAAGGCCAGGGACGCGAGGATGGCGGCCTTCGCCGCGGCGTCGTGGCCCTCCACGTCGGCGGTGGGGTCCGCCTCGGCGTAGCCGAGCTGCTGCGCCTCGGCGAGGGCGTCCTCGAACTGCGCGCCCGTGGTGTCCATCTGGTCGAGGATGTAGTTCGTGGTGCCGTTCATGATGCCCAGCACACGGTCCACCCGGTCCCCCGCGAGGGAGTCCTGCATGGGGCGCACGATGGGGATCGCCCCGGCCACCGCGGCCTCGTAGGACAGGGGCACACCGGCGGTGTCGGCCGCGTCCTGGAGCTGGCGGCCGTGCCGGGCGATGAGGGCCTTGTTGCCCGAGATCACCGGCTTGCCCCCGTGCAGGGCCCGCAGGATGCGGCTGCGGGCCGGCTCGATGCCACCGGTCAGCTCGATGACCACGTCCGCGGCGTCCACGAGGGCCTCCGCGTCGGTCGTGAGCAGCGCCTCGGGCAGCTCGACGGTCCGCCGGGCGGCGAGGTCCCGCACGGCGATGCCGACGAGCTCCACCGGGGCGCCGACGCGGGCGGCGAACTCGGGGCCGTGCTCGAGCAGGGTCCGGGCCACCTCGGCGCCGACGTTGCCGGCACCGAGCAGGGCGACCTTCACGGTCGAGGGCGGGCGGGTGGTCTCAGGGGTCGCGGTCAATCAGGCTCCCAGGTCGCGGGCGAACAGGTCATCTTCGGTCTCGCCCCGCACGATGAGCCGGGCTTCCGGCCGGTCCCCGGCGGCGCGCACGGCGACGACCGGCGGGCGGGCGATCCAGTTGTAGTTGCTGGACAGGGCCCAGCAGTAGGCGCCGGTGGCGGGCACGGCCAGGACGTCCCCGGGGGCCAGGTCCTCGGGCAGGTAGACGTCGCGGACCACGACGTCCCCGGACTCGCAGTGCTTGCCGACCACCCGGGAGAGCACGGGCGCGCCCTCGGCCCGGCGGTTGGCGAGCACGGCGGTGTAGTCCGCGCCGTAGAGCACGGGGCGGGCGTTGTCGCTCATCCCGCCGTCCACGGAGACGTACCGGCGCTGCGCGCCGGACTCCACCGTGACCGTCTTCAGGGTGCCCACGGTGTAGAGGGTGCACGCGGCCGGCCCGGAGATGGCGCGTCCGGGCTCGATGGACAGGTGCGGGACCGCCATGTGCAGGGACCGCGCCGTGGCGGCCACCTGGTCCGCGAGGGACTCGGCGATCTCGCGCGCCGGGCGCGGGGTGTCCGCCTCCGTGTAGGCGATGCCGTAGCCGCCGCCGAGGTCCAGTTCCGGCAAGGTCAGCCCGAAGCGCTCGTCGGCCTGCGCCATGAAGGCGAGGACCCGCTCGGCCGCCTTCCCGAAGCCGTCGGCGTCGAAGATCTGGGAGCCGATGTGGCAGTGCAGCCCGCGCAGGTCGAGGTCGGGGTCCACCACGCACGCGGCGACGGCCTGCATCGCGGGGCTGTCCCCGCCGCCCTCGGGCACGGCGAGGGACAGCCCGAACTTCTGGTCCTCGTGCGCCGTGGCGATGAACTCGTGCGTGGAGGCGTGCACCCCGGGGGTCACCCGGAGCATCACCGGCGCCACGACGCCCAGGGTGCGCGCCAGGTGCGCGACGAGCTCGATCTCGGCCAGCGAGTCCACCACGATCCGCCCGAGCCCGTTGTCGAGGGCCCGGGTGATCTCGGCGGCCGACTTGTTGTTGCCGTGCAGCGCGATCCGGGCGGGCTCCATGCCGCCGCGCAGGGCGACGGCCAGCTCCCCGCCCGAGGAGGTGTCGACGTTGAGACCCTCCTCGCGGATCCAGCGCACCACCTCGGTGGTCAGGAAGGACTTCCCGGCGTAGTAGACGGAGACCTCCGCCCCGATCCGGGCGAACGCCTCGGTGAAGGCGGCACGGAACTCCCGGGCGCGCGCCCGGAAGGTGTCCTCGGAGTAGACGTAGGAAGGAGTGCCGTAGCGCTCGGCGAGCTCCGTGGCGGGGATCCCCCCCACGGTCAGCACGCCCTCGGCGTCACGACGGAACGCCTCCGGCCAGATGGCCGGATCGAGCGCGTCGAGGTCCGCGGGCACGCTGAGCCACTGCGGCGCCAGGGGCGAGCCCCCGGTGCGGGTCGTCGGGTCGGCGGTCATCCGGTCACATCCTCTCGGGGGCCGACACGCCCAGCACGCCCAGGCCGTTGGCCAGGACCTGGCGTGCGGCGTCGTTGAGCCACAGGCGGGTGCGGTGCAGGTCGGTGACGTCGTCCTCGCCCTGCGGTGCCACGCGGCAGACGTCGTACCAGCGGTGGTAGGTCCCGGCGATCACCTCGAGGTGGCGGGCCACCCGGTGCGGCTCGCGGAACTCGGCGGCCTGGGCGAGCACCGAGGGGTACTGGCCGAGGGCGGCCAGCAGCTCCCCCTCCATGGGGTGGTCGAGCAGGGACGCGTCGAACACGGCCTCCCCCTGCTCGTCGGTGCGGGCGACGCCCGCCGCCTCGGCGTTGCGCCCCACCGCGCACGTGCGGGCGTGGGCGTACTGGACGTAGAAGACCGGGTTCTCGTTGGAGCGCCGGGTCAGCAGGCCCAGGTCGATGTCGATGTTGGAGTCCACGGAGAAGCGGGTCAGCGAGTACCGGGCGGCGTCGACGCCGACGGCCTCGACGAGGTCCTCCATGGTCACCACGTTGCCGGCGCGCTTGGACATCCGCACGGGCGCACCGTCCTTGACGAGGTTGACCATCTGGCCGATGAGCACCTCGACCCGGGCGGGGTCGTCGCCCAGGGCCGCGGCTGCGGCCTTGAGCCGGGCCACGTAGCCGTGGTGGTCGGCGCCGAGCATGTAGATGCACAGGTCCGCCCCGCGGTCCCGCTTGTCCTTGAAGTAGGCGATGTCCCCGGCGATGTAGGCGGCCTGGCCGTCGGACTTGATGACCACCCGGTCCTTGTCGTCGCCGTAGGCGCTCGAGCGCAGCCACCAGGCGCCGTCCGCGAAGTAGAGGGCGCCGGAGGTCTTCAGCTGCTCGAGGAGCTGCTCCACGGCGCCGTTGTCGAACAGGGACTGCTCGTGGAAGTACACGTCGAAGTCCACGCCGAAGTCGTGCAGCGAGGACTTGATCTCGGCGAACATCAGCTCGACGCCCGCCGCGCGGAACGCCTCCTGGGGGTCCCCGGAGTCGAGGACGCCGGGGTTCTCGGCGACGATCCGGGCGGCGATGTCGGTGATGTACTCCCCGCCGTAGCCGTCCTCGGGGGCGGGCTCGCCCTGGGCGCGGGCCAGCAGGGAACGGGCGAAGCGGTCGATCTGCGCGCCGGCGTCGTTGAAGTAGTACTCGCGCACCACGTCCGCGCCCTGCGCCTCGAGCACGCGGGCGAGGGAGTCGCCGACCGCGGCCCAGCGGGTGCCGCCCAGGTGGACCGGTCCGGTGGGGTTCGCGGAGACGAACTCCAGGTTCACGGACGTCCCGGCCAGCGACCGCGTCCGCCCGAAGGCCTCGCCCTGCTCCACGACGGTGCGGGCGATCTCCCCGGCGGCGGCGGCGTCCAGGGTGATGTTGAGGAAGCCCGGGCCGGCCACGTCGACGGCGGCCACGCCCGCGGTGTCCTGCAGGCGGTCCCTGACCACGGCGGCGACGTCACGCGGGGCGCGCCCGACCTTCTTGGCGAGCTGCATGGCGACGTTGGTCGCCCAGTCCCCGTGCTCCCGGTTCTTCGGTCGCTCGATCCGCACCTCCGGCAGCCGGGCGCCGTCGGCGAGGGCGAGGTCGCCCCGGGCCACGGCCTCCTGCAGGCATGCGGATACGGCGAGAGAAAGTTGTTCTGGAGTCACCGGACCAGTGTAACCGGGCGCCGTGGAGCGCCCGTGCGGGGCGGTCGACGAGCACCCCGGGAAACCTGCTAGTATCGTCGAGGTTCATCGCTGAGGCGGTGAAAGGCCCGCGTAGCTCAGGGGATAGAGCGTCTGCCTCCGGAGCAGAAGGCCGTAGGTTCGAATCCTACCGCGGGCACCACTCGGGACGAAGGCCCCGGACCGAACGGGCCGGGGCCTTCGTCGTGCCCGCCCGCGGACGCTGGGCGCCGCGGGCGGCCGGGCGCCGCAGCGGCAGGCTCGTCAGTCCCCGGCGCCGGGGTCCCGGCGCCTTGGACCGCGGAACTCGTCGGGGTCGTAGGGGCGCACGGGTCCGTCGCCGAACTGCTCGTCGAGCAGCCGGTCCTCCTGGCTGGGGCCCTCCCCCGCCGAGCGGCGCCAGCTGAACCCGGCGATCGCCAGGGCGCCTCCGCCGAGCAGGGTCACGGCGCCCACCACGATGGTCACCACCGCGCGCCCGCTCAGGCCCGTCCCCTCGTCCACCGAGACGCGCGCCAGGTGGTGGATGGCCTCGGGCACGGTGAACGTGGAGACGAACAGCGCCACCACGCCCACGGCCATCAGCCACCCCCCGGTGCGTCGGCGGGCGTACTGCGGGTCGGGGGTCTGGCTCACGGTGGCTGTTCTCCTGGCTGCTGGGCGCGCTGCTGGGCCGGCTGCGGGACGGGCTCTGGTGGACGGGGACCGGGCGGTCCGCCCGGCGACGTGCGACGGGGCGGGCCGTGTCCGGCCCGCCCCGTCGTCGTCCGTGCCGGTCGTGGACCGTCGGCCGGTGCCGGCCGGTCAGGAACCGTCCTCGGTCTTGACGCTCTCGAACAGCGTAGCGTCGTCGAACGCGTCCTGCCCCGCCCCGGGCTGCAGCCGGCGGAACTGCTCGAGCAGGCCGGGCACGGTCATCGACTGCTTCTGGGCGGCGTCGAGCTCGAAGAGGATCCGGCCCTCGTGCATCATGATGAGCCGGTTGCCCAGGCGCAGCGCCTGGTCCATGTTGTGCGTGACCATCACCGTGGTGAGGTTCTGCTCGGCCACGATGTCCGCGGTGAGCCGGGAGACGAGGTCCGCGCGCTGCGGGTCGAGGGCCGCCGTGTGCTCGTCGAGCAGCAGGATGCGCGGCTCGGAGAACGTCGCCATGAGCAGGGACAGGGCCTGTCGCTGGCCGCCGGAGAGCAGGCCCACCTTGGCGCCCAGCCGGTTCTCCAGGCCCAGCTCGAGGCTGGCCAGCTTGTCGCGGAACAGCTGGCGGCGGGCGTTCGTGAGGCCCGGGACGAGCCCCCGGGACTTCCCCCGCTGGAACGCGATCGCCATGTTCTGCTCGACCGTCATGGTGGGCGACGACCCCTTCATGGGGTCCTGGAACACGCGGGACAGGTAGCGGGCGCGCTTGTGCTCGGGCAGCCGGGTGACGTCGGTGTCGTCGACCCGCACCGTGCCCGTGTCCGGGATCAGGGTCCCGGAGATGGCGTTGAGGATCGTCGACTTGCCGGCGCCGTTGGAGCCGATGACGGTGAGGAAGTCGCCCTCCTGCAGGGTCAGCGAGACGCCGGCGAGGGCCCGCCGCTCGTTGACGGTCCCGGCGAAGAACGTCTTGTGGACGTTGTCGATGGTGAGCACTTCTCAGGCACCTGCCTTCGTGGTCGCGGGGGTGTCGGTGAGGTCGTCGACGAGACGCGCCGCCTCGCTCGCCAGGTGCCGTTCGCGGCGGCGCCTGAAGAACTGCAGCTGCGGCACCACGAGCGCGGCCACCACGAGGACCGCGGAGATCAGCTTCATGTCGGACGGGTTGAGCCCCGCCTGCAGCGCCACGGTGATGACCAGGCGGTAGACGATCGAGCCGAGGACGACGGCCAGGGTCGCCATCACGACCGTGCGCGAGCCGAAGAGCCCCTGGCCGAGGATCACGGAGGCGAGCCCGACGACGATGAGGCCGATGCCCATGCCGATGTCGGCGAAGCCCTGGTACTGGGCCACGAGGGACCCGGCGAGCCCCACGAGCCCGTTGGACAGGCACAGGCCCAGCATCTTCTGGTGGTCCGTGTTCACGCCGAAGGAGCGGATCATCTCCGGGTTGTCGCCGGTGGCCTGCATGGCGAGACCGGCGTCGGTGTAGAGGAACCAGTCGAGGAGGACCTTGACCACGGCCACCCCGAGGAGGAACAGGGCGATGCCGATCCACGTCCCCTGCACGCCCGCCTCGGCGAGCGGGGTGAAGACGGTGTCCTCGCGCAGCAGCGACAGGTTCGCGCGCCCGTCCATGACGCGCAGGTTGATGGAGTAGAGCGCGGTCATGGTGAGGATGCCCGCGAGCAGGCCGTTGATGTGGGCCTTGGTGTGGAGCAGGCCCGTGATGAGCCCGGCGAGCGCGCCGGCCACGAAGCCGGCGGCGGTGGCGAGCCAGGGACTGCCGCCGCCCAGGATGATCATCGCCGTGGTGGCGGCGCCCGTGGTGAAGGACTGGTCGACCGTCAGGTCGGGGAAGTCGAGCACCCGGAACGTGAGGTAGACGCCCAGCGCCATGACCGCGTAGAGCAGTCCGAGTTCGATACCGGCTATCACTTCTGCTGGATCCGTTCTGGTTGGTGGGAGACGGGGGCCGTCCGCCGATCGGGCGGGCGCGCCTCCGCCGGGAGGGGATGCCGCGGTGGTCAGGGGGCCGGCGTCCGGGGTCACCGGGCGCCGGCGCCGGCCCGGCCACCCGGACTACTCGATGACCTGGTCGGCGGATTCCCGCAGCTCCTGGGGGACCTCCACGCCCATCCGCTCGGCGGCCTGCAGGTTGATGATCAGCTGCGTGTCCTCCTGGAACTCCACGGGCATGGACGCGGGGTCCTCGCCCTCGGCGAGGATGCGCACGGCCATCTTTCCGGTCTGGCGGCCGAGCTGCTCGTAGTCCAGGCCCTGGGTGATGAGGGCGCCGCGCTCCACGGAGTCGCCCTCGCCCGCGATCAGGGGGATCTGCTTGGTCTCGGCGGCGGCGATCACGGCCTCGAGGCCGGAGACCACCTTGTTGTCCGTGGGCACGTAGATGGCGTCCGTGTCGAAGGACTCGGCGGCCTGGGCCACCTCGGAGGTGTTGGTCACCGACTTCTCCACGACCTCCAGCCCCTCCTCCGCGGCGGCCTCCTTGGCGAGGTCGACCTGGACCTGCGAGTTCGTCTCGCCCGAGCTGTAGATGATACCCACGGACTCTGCATCCGGGTTCAGCTGCTTGATCAGCGCGATCTGCTCGGCGACCGGGTTCATGTCGGTGGTCCCGGTGACGTTGCCGCCGGGGCTCTCGAGGGAGTCGACCAGCCCGGCCTCGACCGGATCCGTGACGGCCGTGAACAGCACCGGGCGGTCGGTGACCGACTGGGCCACGCCCTGGGCCGACGGCGTCGCGATGGCCAGCACGAGGTCGGCGTTCGAGGACGCCATGTTGGAGGCGATGCTGGTGGAGGTGCCCTGGTCGCCGGAGGCGTTCTGGAAGTCGACGGTGAGGTTCTCGCCCTCCGTGTAGCCGCCCTCCTCGAGCGCGGCGAGGAAGCCCTCCCGGGCGGCGTCGAGCGAGGGGTGCTCGACGAACTGGCTGATCCCGACGGTGGCCTCCTCGACGGCCTCGCCGCCGCCGCCGCCGGCGGCGGACTCGGTGTCGGAGCCGCCGCAGGCCGTGAGCAGCAGGGCGGTGGAGGCGAGGGCCGCCGTCATCGGGAACAGTCGCTTCATGGTGGGTCCTTTCGGGAACGAGTGGTGTCAGCGATATTACCTTCCGTTCGTTCACAAAATGAGAGGCAGCTCACAAGTGGTGACAGAACGGCGCCGACGGCGTGTCGGAGGTGTCCGATCGTCCACCGGGACGGGGCCCTCCGCTGGCCGTGTCCCCGGTAGGATCGGGGGGTCATGTCAGCATCCCTGAGCAGCCCCCGGACCATCGTCTACCCCGAGAGCCTCCCGGTCTCCGCGCGCCGCGAGGACATCATGGGCGCGATCGCCGCGCACCAGGTGGTCGTGATCGCCGGCGAGACCGGCTCCGGAAAGACCACCCAGATCCCCAAGATGTGCCTCGAGCTCGGCCTGGGCGAGCGCGGCCTGATCGGGCACACCCAGCCGCGGCGGATCGCCGCGCGCTCGGTCGCGGAGCGGATCTCCTCGGAGCTGGGCGAGAAGATCGGCGGCACGGTCGGCTACCAGGTGCGCTTCACCTCCGAGGTGGGCACCGACTCGCGGATCAAGCTGATGACGGACGGCATCCTGCTCGCCGAGATCCAGCACGACCGGCTGCTGCAGAAGTACTCGGCGATCATCATCGACGAGGCCCACGAGCGTTCCCTCAACATCGACTTCCTGCTGGGCTACCTCCGGCGGATCCTGCCCCGGCGCCCGGATCTCAAGGTGATCATCACGTCGGCCACGATCGACCCCGAGCGCTTCGCCCGGCACTTCGCGCCGGAGACGGCCGGGGGCGCCGAGCCGGAGAAGGCCCCCGTCATCGAGGTCTCCGGCCGCACGTACCCGGTGGAGGTCCGCTGGCGTCCGCTGGCCCAGCAGCGCTCGGGGGACGGCGGGCAGGACGCCGAGGACGCCGGCGACGGGCTGGAGGACGAGGACCGGGACCCGATCGACGCCGTGTGCGACGCCGTCGAGGAGCTCTCCGCCGAGCCGCCGGGGGACATCCTGATCTTCTTCGCCGGCGAGCGGGAGATCCGCGACGCCCAGGAGGCGCTGCAGGGCACCCTGAAGCGGGTCCGCGGCCTGGCCGACACCGAGATCCTGCCCCTGTTCGGCCGGCTGTCCATGGCGGAGCAGCACCGGGTGTTCGCCCCCTCGGGCCGTCGCCGGATCGTGCTGGCCACCAATGTGGCCGAGACGTCGCTGACCGTCCCGGGCATCAAGTACGTGATCGACCCGGGCACGGCGCGCATCTCGCGCTACTCGACGCGGACGAAGGTGCAGCGCCTCCCGATCGAGCGCATCTCCCAGGCCTCGGCGAATCAGCGCGCGGGGCGCTGCGGGCGCGTCTCGGACGGCATCTGCATCCGGCTCTACTCGGAGGAGGACTACCTCTCCCGCCCGGAGTTCACCGACCCCGAGATCCTGCGCACGTCCCTGGCGGCGGTGATTCTGCAGATGACCTCGGTGGGCGTCGTCAAGGAGCCCGGGGACATCGAGCGCTTCCCGTTCGTGGAGCCGCCCGAGTCCCGGGCCGTCAAGGACGGCGTGGCCCTGCTCCGTGAGCTCGGCGCCCTCAAGGAGTCCCGGGGGGCGTCCCCGCGCGGCCGGCGCGACGACGGCGACGCCGGCGGCGGTCCCCTGACCCCGGTGGGCCGGCAGCTCGCGCAGCTGCCGGTGGACCCGCGGCTGGGCCGGATGATCGTGGAGGCGGACCGGCGGGGCTGCGCCCGGGAGGTCATGGTCCTCGCGGCGGCGCTGACCGTCCAGGACCCCCGCGAGCGCCCCCTGGAGCAGCGGCAGCAGGCGGACGAGCTGCACAAGCGCTTCTTCGACGAGAACTCCGACTTCACGAGCTGGCTGCTGCTGTGGCGCTACGTCCAGGAGCAGCAGGAGGCGCTCTCCTCCACGCAGTTCCGGAAGCTGTGCCGGCGCGAGCACCTGAACTTCCTGCGGATCCGCGAGTGGCAGGACCTCTACGCCCAGCTGCGCCAGATGGGCCAGCAGGTCGGCATCCGGGTCGGCAAGGGCCGGGAGGTGGACCCCGCCGGGAAGGAGCGGGAGATCCACGTCTCGCTGCTGGCGGGGCTGCTCAGCCACATCGGGCTCAAGGACGAGCGCAAGCGGGAGTATCAGGGCGCGCGCGGCTCGCGGTTCGCGGTCTTCCCGGGCTCCAACCTGTTCAAGAAGTCCCCCGACTGGATCATGTCCGCCGAGCTCGTGGAGACCTCCCGGCTGTGGGCCCGCGTGAACGCCGCGATCGATCCGCTGTGGGCCGAGGAGCTGGCCCCGCACCTGGTCAAGCGCAGCGTGTCGGAGCCGCACTGGTCCCGCGCGCAGGGCTCCGTGATGGCCTACGAGAAGGTCACCCTCTACGGCGTGCCCGTCGTGGCGCAGCGCCGGATCAACTTCTGGCGGGTGGACCCCGCCCTGGCGCGGGAGCTGTTCCTCCGCCACGCCCTCGTGGAGGGCGACTGGCAGACCCGGCACCGGTTCTGGGCGCGCAACCGCAAGCGGCTGGCCGAGGTCGAGGAGCTCGAGAACCGGCTGCGCCGCAAGGACCTGCGGGTCGACGACGAGGCCCTGTTCGCGTTCTACGACGCCCGGATCCCCGACTCCGTGGTCTCGGCACGGCACTTCGACGCGTGGTGGAAGAAGGCCCGGCAGCAGGACGAGCACCTCCTGGACCTGGACCCCGAGGACCTGATCGCCGAGGAGGCCGGCGGCTACGACGAGTCGCTCTACCCGCGCCAGTGGGTCCGGCGCACCCGGGACGGGGAGCTGGTGCTCGACCTCGCCTACGAGTTCGCCCCCGGCTCCGACCAGGCGGACGGCGTGACCGTGCGCGTGCCCGTGCTGTTCCTCAACCAGCTGGACCCCGAGCAGTTCCGGTGGCAGATCCCCGGGTTCCGCGCCGAGCTCGTCACGGCGCTCATCAAGTCCCTGCCGAAGGCGGTGCGCCGCAACTTCGTCCCGGCCCCCGACGTCGCCCGCCAGGCGGTGGCGATGCTCGACGCCGACTTCGACCCCGCCGTCGACGCCCTCGAGCCGTCCCTGGAACTGGTCCTGCGCCGGCTCAGGGGCCACGTGGTCCCGCCGGGGTCCTGGAACTGGGAGGCCGTCCCGGCCCACCTGCGGATGCGCTTCGAGGTGCGGGACCGCCGGAACCGGGTGCTGGGCGAGGGCGAGGACCTCGAGGCCCTCCGGGCGGAGCTGCACGACGAGATCCGTGCCGCCCTGGCCGAGTCCCTCGGCGCGGTGCCCGGGGCACCCGCCGGGACCCCGTCCGGCGGACCCGGCCGGACGGGGCCGCGCTCCCCCGCGCCCCGGCCACCGGAGGCGGCGCCGGCCCCGCCGGCGCTGGAGCGCTCGGGGCTGACGGCGTGGCCGGAGGAGGACCTGCCGCGCAGCGTCGAGACGACGGTGGCGGGCCAGCGGATCACCGGGTGGCCGGCGCTCGTCCCCGAGCGGCCCCGGGGCACGACGAAGCAGCCGGCCGGCCGGGCGGCCACGGTGGCCGTGCGCATCCTGCCCTCGGCCGCCGAGCAGCGGGCCGCGCAGCGACGCGGGGTGATCACCCTGCTGCAGCTGCGCATCCCCTCCCCCGAGCGGTACGTGCTGGAGCACCTCAACAACCGGGAGAAGCTGGTCTTCACGCAGAACCCGCACGGGTCGGTGACCGAGCTCATCACCGACTGCGCGGTCGCCGCGATCGACAAGCTCACACCGGCCGAGCCCCCGTACACCCGCGCGGCGTTCGACGCCCTGCACGAGCACGTGCGGGCCGAGCTGATCGACACGGTCTTCCAGGTCACCGCGCTCGTGGAGCAGGTGCTCTCCGGGGCCGCGCGGATCCGCAAGCAGCTCAAGCAGTCGTCCTCGCTCGCCGCGGTGAACTCGCTCAACGACGTCAAGGCCCAGCTCGAGCACCTCGTGCACCCGGGCTTCGTCGCCGCCACCGGCTACGACCAGCTCCAGCACCTGCCCCGCTATGTGCGGGCGATGGAGGTGCGGCTCGAGAAGCTCGCCGGCCACCTGCAGCGGGACACGGTCGGCATGCTCGCCGTGCAGAAGCTGGAGGACGACTACGACGCCGCGCTGGACTCCCTGCCGCCGCACGCCCCGGTCCCGGACGAGCTGCGCCGGGTGGCCTGGATGATCGAGGAGCTGCGGGTCTCGCTGTTCGCCCAGGAGCTGGGCACCGCCCACACCGTCTCGGAGAAGCGGATCCGGAAGGCCCTCAAGGACGCCCTCGGGGCCGCCCGGGCCTGATCTGCGGGCCGCCCCTGCCCGGCCCCTCCCGCGGGCCCGTCCCGCAGGGCCGGTCCGCGGGACGGGCCGGTGGCTCAGTCCTGCGGCACGGCGGAGCCGTGCCCGGCCTCGACGAGGGCGGCCCGGATCCGCTCCGCGGCCTCGTCCATCGCCGCCGGGTCCGGGTGCCGGTCCGCGTTGGCGAACTGGAACTGCTCGGCCGAGTTCGCCGGCCACACGTGCACGTGGGTGTGCGGGACCTCGAAGCCCTGGATCATCTGGCCCACCCGCCGGGGCCGCCACACGGCGTCGACGGCGCGGCCGATCCGCCAGGAGACCACCATCAGGTGCGCGGCGAGGTCCTCGGGCAGGTCGATCCAGTGGTCGTACTCCTCGCGCGGGACCACCAGCGTGTGCCCCGGCCCCAGCGGCTCGATGGACAGGAACGCGACGCAGCGCTCGTCCTGCCAGACGAAGCGGCCGGGGATCTGCCCCTCGATGATCTTCGTGAAGACGGTGCTCACTGGTGCTCCCTTTCGGTGGTGGGTCGGTTCCGGGCGGGCCCGCGGCTACAGGGTGACGCGCTCGCCGGTGGCCAGGTGGCGGTACTCGGCCCCGTACTTGGCGGCGAACGTGGTCAGCTGGCCCTCGATCACGCCGAGGCCGGCGGCGGAGAGCAGGCCGTCGTGGATCGGGAAGACCCGCTCGGGACGCACGGCCACCACGAAGTCGATGACCTCCGCCAGCTTGTTCCACGGCGCGTGGATCGGGGCCAGCAGCACGGGGGCGGCGAGCTCGTGGGGCACCACCAGCGAGTCCCCGGGGTGGTAGACCGTGTCGTCGACCAGGTAGCCGATGTTGTCCACGGTGCGGATGAGCGGGTGGATCAGCGCGTGCTGGCCGCCGAACGTCCGCACGGTGAAGCCGTCGAGCTCCAGCACGGTCTCGGGCGCGGCGTCGTGGATCGCGTGCCCCTCCCCGACGGCGTCGCGGAGTCCCGCGGCCACCGGGGCCGGGGCGTACACCTGGAGCTCCGGGTGCGCCCGCAGGTGCGCGTGCACGGGCTCGGGGTCCAGGTGGTCCGGGTGCACGTGGGTGACGAGCAGGACGTCGGCCCCGTCGAGGGCCTCCGCCAGCTCCTCCCGCCCGGAGAACTTGCCCGGGTCGATCACGAGGACCCGGCCCTCGTTCTCGAGCCGCACACACGAGTGGGTGTACTTGATCAGCTCCATGGGCCCACCCTATCCCCGGGCCCTCCCGGGCCTCACAGGGCGGCGGGGCACGTGTCGGGCGGTCCTTGTTAAGCTGGGGGCCTGCCCGGGCACCAGCGACGAGAGGACGAGGCGTGAGCGTGAGAACCAGCGGAGGGAGCGCCGGGGAGGTTCGCAACACCCGGCAGCGCCGGGCCGTCGCGCGGGTGCTCGCGTCCCTGGAGGACTTCATCTCCACGCAGGACCTGCACGCCCTCCTGCGGGCGCGCGGGGACTCCGTGTCCCTGGCGACGACCTACCGGATCCTGCAGTCGATGTCCGAGCTCGGGGAGCTGGACGTCCTGCGCAGCGACGACGGCGAGGCGATCTACCGCCGCTGCGCGGCCGAGCACCACCACCACCACCTGGTGTGCCGCCGCTGCGGCGCCGCCGTGGAGCTCGAGGCGCCCACGGTCGAGGAGTGGGCCGGGCGCACCGCCGCCGTCCACGGCTTCACCGAGGTGGAGCACACGGTGGAGATCACGGGCCTGTGCGCCGCCTGCGGGGCGCGGCGGGACGATGGCTGAGCCGGGGCCGCCCCGCGGCGCCTTCGTCGTGGCGGTCAATCCCCGCGCCGGCCGCGGACGGGCCGTCGAGGACGCCCACCGGGCCGCGGAGCTGCTGCGCACCGGCGGCGACGAGGCCGTGGTGCTCTCCGCCGGGGACCTCGGCGCCCTGGTGGCGCTGGTGCGCGACCGCCTGCGGGCCCAGGCCCTCACCACCCGGGCCCTCGTGGTCGTGGGCGGGGACGGGATGGTCCAGGCCGGCCTCGGGGTGCTCGTGGAGCTCGCAGGGCAGGGCATCGACATCCCGCTGGGCGTCGTGCCGTGCGGGACCGGCAACGACCTGGCCCGTCACCTGGGCGTCCCGCTCCGGGACCCGGTGGCCGCGGCGGGCCGCATCCTGCGCCGGCTCGACGACCCGGGTGCCCGGCGCCTCGACGTCGGCCGGGCGCGCTTCGCGGACGGGCGCACGTCCTGCTTCGCGACCGCCCTGTGCGCCGGCTTCGACGCTGTGGTCAACGAGCGCGCGAACCGGTGGCTGCACCTGACCGGGTCCACCAAGTACCTGCTGGCCGTCCTGGCGGAGATCGTACGGCTGCGCACCGTCCGCTACCGGCTCGAGATCGAGGACGCCGGCGGACGGCGCCGCACGGAGCGCCGGGACGGGGTCCTGCTGAACATCGCCAACACGTCGTCGGTCGGGGGCGGCCTGCGGATCGTGCCCGGCGCCAGGGAGGACGACGGGCTGCTGGAGCTCTTCACCGTGGCCCCCCTGGGCCGGGCCCGGTTCCTGTTCCTGTTCCCCCGGCTGTTCTCCGGCCGGCACGTGGCGCTGGCGAGCGTGCGGATCGAGCGGGTCCGCTCGGTGGCTGTGGACGCCCCGGACGTCACCGCCTACGCGGACGGGGAACGGCTCGGCCCCCTGCCCGTGCGGGTGGACGTGCTGCCCTCGGCGGTCCGCGTCCTCGCCTGAGCCGGACCGGGTGGCCCGCGGCGCCACCCGGCCCGCGGCGCCACCCGGTCGGCGGCGCAGCCCAGCACGTGCGTGCCCGGTGCGCTCACCGGTCGTTCAGCGCGGCGGCTCCGAGGTGTCCACCCGGTCCCCGCGGCGCTGACGCCGGTCCTGGGTGGTGTCCCGGATCTCGCCCACCAGCTCCTCGATCACGTCCTCGAGGAACAGCACGCCCAGGGTCTGACCGCCGGTGTCGACCACGCGCGCCAGGTGCGAGCCCGTGCGCTGCATGGCCGCCAGCGCGTCATCGATCTCGATGCCGGGGCGCAGGTTCGCCAGGGAGCGCACCCGGGTCACCGGCACCGGCTCGTTGTAGCGGCTCTCCGGGATCGAGAGCACGTCCTTGATGTGCAGGTATCCGTTGAGCTCGCCGTCGTCCTCCGTGAGGGCGAAGCGCGAGAAGCCCGTGCGGGCCACCGCCTTCTCGACCTCCGCTGCCGAGGCGTCCTCGGGCAGCGTCACGAGCTGGTGCAGGGGCACCATGATGTCGGCGGTGCGCTTGGAGGAGAACTCGAGGGCGCCGGACAGCAGACCCGTCTGGTCCGCCACGGTGCCCTCCTTCGTGGACTCCGCCACGATGGACTGGAGCTCGTCGAGGGTGAAGGTCGAGGAGACCTCGTCCTTCGGCTCGATGCCCATGAGCTTCAGGACGTGGTTCGCCGCCCAGTTCAGCGTGGCGATGACCGGCTTGACCATGCGGGAGACGAGCACCAGCGGCGGCGCCAGCAGCAGCACCGCGCGGTCCGCGGCCGAGACCGACATGTTCTTCGGCACCATCTCCCCGAACACCACGTGCAGGAAGGTGACCACGAGCAGGGCCGTGAGGAACCCGCTGACGTCGGCGATCTCGGCCGGCACGCCCAGGTGCCCCAGCGGGCCGGAGACGATGTGGTGCAGCGCCGGCTCGGAGATGTTGAGGATCAGCAGCGAGCACACGGTGATGCCCAGCTGGCAGCAGGCCAGCATGAGGGACACGTGCTCCATCGCGTACAGCGCCGTCCGGGCCCGCTTGTTGCCGTCCTCGGCCAGCGGCTCGATCTGGCTGCGCCGTGCGGACATGACGGCGAACTCGCCGCCCACGAAGAAGGCGTTGCCCGCCAGGAGCACCACGAGCCATGCCAGGCCTGCCCAGTCGCTCATCGTGCGTCCTCCTCGCGTGCGCCGCTCTCGCGGGACCTTGCCGGGGCGTCCTCGGGCTCGGCCGGTGCCGGGACGAAGCGGATGCGGTCCACCCGGCGCCCCTCCATCCGGGCGACCTCGAGCTCCCCGCCCTGGACGGGGACCACGTCCCCGGGCCTCGGAATCCGCCCGAGCCGGTCCATCATGAACCCGCCCATGGTCTCGTAGGCGGGACCGTCCTCGATGTCGAGCTCGGTGATCTGCTCGGAGACCTCGTCGGGGCGCATCAGGCCGGGGAAGTACCACTCCCCCGCCGCGGACTGCAGGGCGCCGAGGCTCAGCCGGTCGTGCTCGTCGGAGACCTCCCCGACGACCTCCTCCACGAGGTCCTCGAGGGTGACGACGCCGGCGGTGCCGCCCCACTCGTCGACGACGACGGCCATCTGCAGCCCGCCGGAGCGCAGCTGCACGAGCAGGGAGTCCAGGTGCACGGTCTCGGGCACGCGCAGGACGTCCTCCATGATCGCCCCGCACTCCAGGGCGGCGCGGCGCTCCGACGGCACGGCCACGGCCTTCTTGATGTGGACCACGCCGCGGACGTCGTCGGGGGAGTCGTCCATCACGGGGAAGCGGGAGTGGCCGGTGCGGGAGGCGACGGCCACGACGTCCGCGACGGACTCGTGGGAGTCGAGCATCTGCACGCGGATCCGGGGGGTCATGACGTCCGCGGCCGTGCGCTCGGCGAAGGTGAGGGTCTTGGCGACGAACGCGGCGGTGCCGGCGTCCAGGGTGCCCATCTTCGCGGAGCGGCGGACCATCGAGGACAGCTCCTCCGGCGAGCGCGCGCCCGAGAGCTCCTCCTTGGCCTCCATCCCGACCAGGTGCAGGACGCGGTTGGCCACGCCGTTGAGGGTGACCACGAACGGCTTGAACACCGCGGTGAACACGAGCTGGGGGCGGGCGACCAGCCGTCCCACCCGGAACGCCTCCGCGATGGCCCAGTTCTTGGGCACGAGCTCGCCCAGCAGCATGGACAGCAGCGTGGAGATGAGCATCGACAGCGCCAGGGTCGCTCCCCCGGCGGCCACCACGGACAGGCCGGTGAGCTCGGCGATCGGCTCCCGCAGGAAGGACTGGAGCGCCAGGTCCAGGGTGTAGCCCGTGAGCAGGGTGGTCAGGGTGATCCCCAGCTGGCAGCTGGACAGCTGCGTGGACAGGGACTTGAGGCACTTGAGCAGCGGTTCCGCGGCGCGGTCGCCCTCGGCGATCGCCCGGCGCACCGTGGTCTGGTCGAGGGCCACGAGGGAGAACTCCACGGCAACGAAGAAGCCCGTGCCGAGGATGAGGAGCAGGCCCGCCGCCAGGAGCAGCCATTCCATCAGGAGCGGCCTCCCGCGGTGGTCCGCCGTGCGAGGGCGGGGCGGTCGGGGGCCGGGCGGCCGGGGGCGGAGCGGGGGACGGTGGGTGAGCCGGCTCGGGGGCCGCGGCGTGGGACGCCGCGGCCGGGCCGGCAACTACTGAACGTGTCCATGAGAGCTCCAGGGTACCGGAGCGGGAGCCGCCCGGCGCGTGCTCAGGACCAGCTGACGGGCCGCGCCCTGCCCTCCTCGTAGCCGGAGGCGGACTGGATGCCGACCACGGCCCGGGCCGCGAACTGCTCGAGGGTCGTGGCCCCCGCGTAGGTCATGGAGCTGCGCACGCCCGCGGTGATCTGGTCCACGAGGTCCTCCACGCCGGGACGCTCGGGATCCAGGTACATCTTGGAGCTGGAGATGCCCTCCTCGAACAGGCCCTTCCGGGCCCGGGCGAAGGCGCCCTCGCCCCGGGTGCGCTCGCGCACCGCGCGGGTCGAGGCCATCCCGAAGCTCTCCTTGTACATACGGCCGTCGGCGTCCACGTTCAGCTCCCCCGGGCCCTCGTGGGTGCCGGCGAACCAGGAGCCCACCATCACCTGGCTGGCCCCGGCCGCGAGTGCGAGGGCGACGTCCCGGGGATGCTTCACCCCGCCGTCGGCCCAGACGTGCCGGCCGAGCCCGGCGGCGGCCTCGGCGCACTCGAGCACGGCGGAGAACTGGGGCCGGCCCACGGCGGTCATCATCCGGGTGGTGCACATCGCGCCCGGGCCCACGCCGACCTTCACGATGTCCGCGCCGGCGTCGACGAGGTCCTGGACGCCGTCGGCGGTGACCACGTTGCCCGCCACGACGGGCACGTCGGGGGCCGCCGCGCGGACCTGCTCGAGGGCCTCCACCATCTTGCGCTGGTGGCCGTGGGCGGTGTCCACGACGAGCACGTCCACGCCGGCGTCGAGCAGCGCCCGCGCCTTGCCCCGGACGTCCCCGTTGATGCCCACGGCGGCGCCCACCCGGAGCCGGCCCGCGCCGTCGAGCGCGGGGGTGTAGATCGTGGAGCGGACCGTGCCCTTGCGGGTCAGCACGCCCACGACCGTGTCCCCGTCGAGCACCGGCGCCACGTGGGCCCGGGTCTGGGCTAGCCGGTCGTAGGCGGCGGCGAGGACGTCGTCGCCGGACCCGGCGCGGACATCCGCCAGGGAGAACACCGGGGCGTCGGTGCGCATGATCGAGCCCAGCTGGGTGAAGCGGTCCACCTCGGCGCAGTCGGCCGCGAGCACCACCCCGCGGTAGGACCGCTGCGGGCCGCACACGACCACGGCGCCATGGGGGCGCTTGTGCATGATGCCCAGGGCGTCGTGGACGGTGTCCTCGGCGCCGAGGACCACCGGCGTCTCGAAGCGCGGCGAGCGCTCCTTGACCCAGGACGTCACCTCCGCGATGACGTCGAGCGGGATGTCCTGCGGCAGGATGCCCAGTCCGCCGCGGCGGGCCAGCGTCTCCACCATCCGGCGCCCGGTGACGGCCGTCATGTTCGCGGCCACCAGCGGCACGGTGGCGCCGGTGCCGTCGCGCGGGGTGAGGTCGACGTCGAACCGGGAGGTGACCCGGGAGCTCGAGGGGACGAGGAAGACGTCGCTGTAGGTCAGGTCGGACGTGGGGGTGTTGAGGAATCGCACGCGAACCAGTCTAGCCGGGGGCCCGCGACACGCGCCCCGGGGGCGGGGCGGCGGACTAGCCATGCCGCCGCGCGGATCACTAGACTCGCCGGAGGTACGGCCGCGCCCGGTCGACGACCGTCCGGCAGCGACCGGAGGCGGACGCCGCCGGCTGTCACGGGAGACGGCCGGCGACGAACACCGGTGGCGGGTCCGGACGCTGCCGGGACCGACACTGTGGAGACCGGGCAGACGGCCTCCACGCGATCAACCATGGAAGAGGCGTATTCCCCGTGCCACATCAGCCACAGCACCCCATCCCTGAAGAATTCGCAGGTAACGAGTGGCTCGTCGACGAACTGTTCGAGAAGTACCGGACGGACAAGAACTCGGTGGACGAGAAGTGGTGGCCCATCTTCGAGTCGATGAGCGCGGACGACGGCACCACCACGGATCAGCCGGGCGCCGCGAAGGCCCCGGCGCCGAAGGCCGCCCCGGCCCCCGCCGCGAAGCAGGCGCCCCCCGCGCCGCCCCGGGCCGCCGCCCCCCAGCCCCCCGCGGACCGGAAGGCCGCCCCCGGAACCGCTGCCCGGACCTCTTCCGCCCCCACGGCGAAGCCCGCGGCCGCGCCCGCGCCCACCAAGTCCGGCGCCAAGGCGGAGGGCCGGCCCGAGACCGACCACGGTGAGTCCGAGGCCGCGGAGGCGAAGAAGCCCATTCCGGCCCAGCCCGCCCGCGCCCGCGCCACGGCCCCCAACCACGACGCGCCGGCCGAGGACAAGGTCGTCAAGCTCCGCGGCCCCGCGAAGGCCGTGGCCGCGAACATGGACGCGTCCCTCACGGTGCCCACCGCCACCACGGTCCGCGCCGTCCCGGCGAAGCTGCTGATCGACAACCGCATCGTGATCAACAGCCACCTCGCCCGCAACCGCGGCGGCAAGGTGTCCTTCACGCACCTGATCGGCTACGCCGTGATCAAGGCGCTGGCCAACTACCCGTCCCAGAACGTCGTCTACGACGAGCAGGACGGCAAGCCCGTGGCGGTGCACCCCGCCCACGTCAACTTCGGCATCGCCATCGACATCCCGAACAAGGACGGCTCCCGCAACCTCGTGGTGCCGAACATCAAGGGCGCCGAGGCGATGTCCTTCATGCAGTTCTGGACCGCGTACGAGGACGTCGTCCGCCGCGCGCGCGCGAACCAGCTGAGCATGGAGGACTACCAGGGCACCACGGTGTCCCTGACCAACCCCGGCGGCATCGGCACGGTCCACTCCGTGCCGCGGCTGTCCAAGGGGCAGGCGTGCATCGTGGGCGTGGGTGCCCTCGACCACCCCGCCGAGTACCGGGGCTCCTCCCCCAAGACCATCGCGCGCCACGCGGTCTCGAAGATCATCACGCTGACCTCGACCTACGACCACCGCGTCATCCAGGGCGCGGGCTCCGGGGAGTTCCTGCGCCTGATCGAGTCCTACCTGCTGGGCGGGGACGACTTCTACGACGAGATCTTCGAGGCCCTGCGGATCCCCTACGAGCCCGTGCGCTGGGCCGTGGACAACCAGGTCAACCCCGAGATCCAGGTCAACAAGGTCGCCCGGATCCAGCAGCTCATCCACGCCTACCGGGTCCGCGGGCACCTCATGGCGGACACCAACCCGCTCGAGTACGTGATGCGCAAGCACCCGGACCTCGACATCCGCACCTACGGGCTGTCCCTGTGGGACCTGGAGCGCGAGTGGCCCACC
Organism: Kocuria aegyptia; assembly: GCF_039530085.1. Classification (NCBI taxonomy): domain Bacteria; kingdom Bacillati; phylum Actinomycetota; class Actinomycetes; order Micrococcales; family Micrococcaceae; genus Kocuria; species Kocuria aegyptia. The sequence continues at coordinate 139,357 of NZ_BAAAOA010000019.1, read as the reverse complement.
GGGGGCTTCGGCGGCGCGGACGTCCTGAGCCTGCGCACCATCCTGGGCCGGCTGCGGGACGCCTACTGCCGCACCCTCGGCGTGGAGTACATGCACCTGCAGGAGCCGGAGGAGCGCGAGTGGTTCCAGGACCAGCTCGAGCACGGGTACCAGAAGCCCAGCCGTGAGGAGCAGTTCCGCATCCTCGGCCGGCTCAACGCCGCAGAGGCGTTCGAGACGTTCCTGCAGACCAAGTACGTCGGCCAGAAGCGGTTCTCCCTCGAGGGCGGCGAGTCCCTGATCCCGCTGCTGGACGAGATCATCTCCGACGCCGCCGACGCCGGGCTCGCGGGCGTGGGCATCGCCATGGCTCACCGCGGCCGGCTCAACGTGCTCACCAACATCGCGGGCAAGTCCTACGCCCAGGTCTTCCGCGAGTTCGAGGGCAGCCAGGACCCGCGCACCACCGAGGGCTCGGGAGACGTGAAGTACCACCTCGGCACGGAGGGCTCCTTCACCTCCGACAACGGCAACGAGACCCAGGTCTACCTCGCCGCGAACCCGTCCCACCTCGAGGCCGCCGACCCGGTCATCGAGGGCATCGCCCGGGCCAAGACCGACGTCCTGGGCGCCGGGCCCGAGGGCGACGGCACCTTCCCGGTGCTGCCGATCCAGGTGCACGGCGACGCCGCCTTCGCGGGCCAGGGCGTCGTGGCCGAGGTGCTGCAGATGGCGCTGCTGCCCGGCTACACCGTGGGCGGCACCGTGCACGTGGTGGTGAACAACCAGGTGGGCTTCACCACCGCACCCGCGGCGGCCCGGTCCACCACCTACGCGACGGACATCGCCAAGGGTCTCCAGGCGCCGATCTTCCACGTCAACGCCGACGACCCCGAGGCCGTCACCCACGTGGGCCAGATGGCGTTCGCGTACCGGCAGACCTTCCACAAGGACGTCATCGTCGACCTCGTGTGCTACCGGCGCCGTGGTCACAACGAGGGCGACGACCCCTCGATGACCCAGCCGCTGATGTACAACCTCATCGAGGAGAAGCGCTCGACCCGCAAGATCTACACCGAGAACCTCGTGGGCCGCGGCGACATCACCCAGGAGGAGGCGGACCGGGCCCTGAAGGACTACCAGGAGCGGCTGGAGCGGGTGTTCGCCGAGACCCACGAGGCGCAGACCTCCTCCATCCCGCTGGTCACCGGGGACTCCGCCGCGATCTCGAACATCGAGCGGCCCTCCGCCCAGCAGGCCGACTCCGGGATCTCCATCCCCCGCACCACGGCGATCTCCACCGAGGCCGCCCAGCGGATCGGCACGGTGCACGTGGAGGTCCCCGAGGGCTTCGCCGTGCACAAGAAGCTGCGCAAGCTGCTCGAGCGCCGCGAGGCGATGACCCGCGAGGGCGGCGTGGACTGGGGCATGGGCGAGCTCATGGCGTTCGGGTCCCTCATGATGGAGGGCATCCCGGTCCGGATGTCCGGCCAGGACGTCCGGCGCGGCACCTTCACCCAGCGCCACGCCGTGTTCTACGACTCCGGCACCGGCGCGGAGTGGACCCCGCTCAACCACCTCTCCGGGAACCAGGCGCAGCTGGCGATCTACAACTCGCTGCTGTCCGAGTACGGGGTGCTGGGCTTCGAGTACGGCTACTCCGTGGAGCGGCCCGACGCCCTGACCGTGTGGGAGGCCCAGTTCGGCGACTTCGTCAACGGCGCCCAGATCATCCTCGACGAGTTCGTGGCCTCCGCCGAGCAGAAGTGGGGCCAGCGCTCGTCGCTGGTCATGCTCCTGCCGCACGGCTTCGAGGGGCAGGGCCCGGACCACTCCTCGGCCCGCATCGAACGCTTCCTGACGCTGTGCGCCGAGAGGAACATGGTCGTGGCCAACCCCTCGACGCCCTCGAACCACTTCCACCTGCTGCGCCGGCAGGCCTACAGCCGCCCGCGCAAGCCGCTGGTGGTGGCCACGCCGAAGCAGCTGCTGCGCCTGAAGGCGGCCGCCTCCCCGATCGAGGAGTTCACGTCGGGCGGGTTCCGCCCGGTGATCGGCGACCAGGCGGGGCTCGAGGCCTCCGAGGTGACGGACGTGGTGCTGGTCTCCGGCCGGCTCTACTACGATCTCGCCGCGGCCCGCGAGGAACGCAAGGACCGGAGGACGGCGATCGTGCGGGTGGAGCAGCTGTACCCGCTGCCCCTCGCCGAGATCCGGGAGGAGCTCGGCAAGTACCCCGGGGCCCGGCTCACGTGGGCGCAGGACGAGCCCGCCAACCAGGGCGCCTGGCCGTTCATGGCGGTCAACCTCGTGCCGCAGCTCGACCGCCCGGTCCGGCTCGCGTCCCGGCCCGCGTCCGCGTCCCCGGCCAACGGGTCGGCCAAGCGCCACGCGGCCGAGCTCGAGACCCTGGTGCAGACGGCCTTCGAGCGCGACTGAGCCCGTCCCGGGAGGGCGGGGGCCCGTGCCCCCGCCCTCCCGCACGTCCCCAGCGAGTCCGGCGCCGGCCCGTGCCCACGGGCCGGCGCCGCTCGTTCCCCAGACTTCCCGCACCCCCGACCAGAAAGAACGACGTGGAGCAACGAAGGATCAGAATTGTCGCAGTCGGTGACGAACTGCTGGCCGGCGAGGGCGACCCCCGGGGCCTCGGCTGGTTCGGGCGGGTCATGGCCCGGACCCCGCACCACGTGGTCCCGGTGTCCGCCTACAACCTGGCGGCGCCGGGCGAGGGCAGCGAGTCGCTCAACGAGCGCTGGTTCGAGGAGGCGGCCCGCCGCTTCTCCCCGGGCCACGACAACCGACTGGTCATCGCCCCCTCCACCCTGGACATCGACCTGTCCATCACGAGTGCGCGGTCCCGGCTGAACATGGCCAACATCATCGACACCGCCTCCCAGCACAACGTGCGGGTCCTCGTCGTCGGGCCCCCGCCCACGATGGACGCCGAGCGCAACCGCCGGATCGCGGACCTCTCGGCCGCCTACGCGGACGTGACGACCCGGCGCAACCACGTCTACGTGGACACGTTCAACCCGCTGCAGCACCACGAGCAGTGGCGCAAGGACCTCGCGGCCAACCACGGCCACCCCGGCCAGGCCGGCTACGGGCTGATGGCGTGGCTCGTGCTGCACCGCGGCTGGTACGACTGGCTCGACCTGCCCGAGCCCCAGTGAGCCCCGGCCCTCCCGCATGTGAGACAATGGCGGGCAGTGCCCTGTCCGGCCGCCGCTGACATCACCAGACCACGCGGGAACGGACGCCGACACCCACGATCCGCCGCGGGCGACCGCGGACAGAATGGAGGCTCGTATGAGCAAGCGCGGACGCAAGCGCAAGGACCGCCGCAAGGGCGGCGCCAACCACGGCAAGCGCCCCAACGCCTGAGGTCCTCTCCCGGACCCCGGCGACGCCGTGACGGAAGGGCCCCGGACCGCTGACGCGGTCCGGGGCCCTTCCGTGTGCGCGGGGCAGTCCGTGTGCCCGGGGTCCCGGCCGGGCGGGCGCAATCCGCGGCGCCGCGCTCAGGCGGCCGGTGGGTCCTGCCGCTCCCCGTGCAACCGGGCGAGGATGGAGACCCTCAGGTCGGCGGGCGCGGTCTCCGCGCAGGACCGCCGGACCACGGAGCGGATCACGCATTCCAGGTCGTACTCGCGGGCGCACTCCCGGCATTCGAGGAGATGGCCGTGGATCTCGTCGAGGTCCTCCGCCGGGAGCACTCCGTCGAGGTACTCGTAGATCAGCCGGATCCTCTCGTCCGTGCAGCATCCGGGGCTCTCGCAGTCGGCCATGTCTACTTGTCCTTTTCCTTCTTCTTGTCGCCGGTCACCCTGGACGTGTCGAAGCCGCGCTCGGCGGCGTAGTCGGCGAGCTTCTCGCGCAGCAGCTTCCGCCCGCGGTGCAGCCGGGACATCACCGTCCCGATCGGCGTGTCCATGATCTCGGAGATCTCCTTGTAGGCGAAGCCCTCCACGTCGGAGAAGTACACCGCCAGCCGGAACTCCTCGGGCAGCTCCTGCAGGGCGCGCTTGACGTCGCTGTCCGGCAGGTGGTCCAGCGCCTCGACCTCCGCGGAGCGCAGCCCCGAGGACGTGTGGGACTCGGCGCGGTGCAGCTGCCAGTCCTCGACGGTGTCGGTGTTCGCCTGCAGCGGCTCGCGCTGGCGCTTGCGGTAGAGGTTGATGTACGTGTTCGTGAGGATCCGGTACAGCCACGCCTTGAGGTTCGTGCCCGGCTTGTACTGGTGGAACGCGGAGAAGGCCTTCGTGTAGGCCTCCTGCACGAGGTCCTCGGCGTCGGCCGGGTTGCGAGCCATGCGCAGGGCCGCGGCATAGAGCTGGTCCACGTACTCCATGGCGTCCTGCTCGAATCGCGCCTTCCGGTCCTCGGCGGTCTCGGTCTCGACGTCGACGGGCGGGTCGGTGCGCTGGGGCGCGGCCCCCGGCTGGTTCTGCTCGTTCATCACGGACCAGTCTACGGGGACGCGCGTGCGGGCCCGGGCCGGCACGAGAAGGCTCGTGGGGGCGGTGATGGCTGCTCCTCTCCCCCGGCCGTGCGGGTGCGCTCACTGGACTGTGGTGCCCGTCCCTGACGGGCCGGTCGCTGTCCTGCACAACGGGAGACACCGTCACCCCTATTCCCCGCCCCGGGAAGCGCGCTCACCCCAGGCGCGGTCCCCGTGGCTAGGATGGGACGAGCGGCGCCGTCCGCCGAACCAGACCCGCCCGACACAGCCCCGCGGTACCGTCCGCCGCCGAGGAGGAACCCATGAGCATCGTCCGTCGCATCGCCCGACCGCTGCTGGCCACCGGTTACGTCGCCAACGGGATGGAGAGCTTCCGCTCCTCGTCCAGTGCCGCCCAGCACCTCGCCCCCGCGGCGTCCGCGGTCACGAAGGCCTTCCCGCAGGCCGGCCCGGCACTCCAGAACCCCGCGGTGGTGGCCCAGGGGCTCGCCGCCGCACAGGTGGGCGCGGCCGTGCTGTTCGGCCTCGGCCGGCTGCCCCGCCTCTCGGCCGGCGTCCTCGTGGCCACCACGGCCCTCAACGCCTACGCCGACTACCGCGCCGCGGAGGCGAGCACGGCAGAGCAGAAGGCCGCCCGCCGCTCCACGGTGTTCAAGAACGCCTCGCTGGTGGGCGCCGTCATGCTCGCCGCCGTGGACACCGAGGGCAACCCGTCCCTGCTGTGGCGCGCCGAGCACCTCGCCGGGGACGTCCGCAAGAACGCCTCCAAGCTCGGCAAGGACACCCAGAAGCAGGTCGCCAAGGCCGAGAAGGCCCTGCAGCACGCCGTCAAGCAGGGCTAGGCCACGGTCCCCCCGTCGTGATGCCGTCGGAGCCCTCCGCCCCCGCAGCCCGTCCCGCCGCTGCGGGACCGGCCCCGCAGCACGAGCTGTGGCCGGCCCCGTTCGTCGGTCCCCGCCCCGTCGTCGCCGAGCTGACGGTGCCGGGCTCGAAGTCCCTCACCAACCGGTATCTGCTGCTCGCCGCCCTGGCGGACGGTCCGTGCCGGCTGCGCTCGCCCCTGCACTCCAGGGACTCCCGGCTCATGATCGGGGCCCTGCGCGCCCTGGGGGCCCGTGTCGAGGAGGTGCCGGGTGACGGCGGCTTCGGCCCCGACCTGGTCGTCGAGCCCGCCTCCTGGGACGCCACGGAGCCGGTCACCGTCGAGTGCGGGCTGGCGGGGACCGTGATGCGCTTCGTGCCGCCCGTCGCCGCCCTCGCACGGCGCCCCGTCACCTTCGACGGCGACCCGGGCGCCCGGGTGCGCCCCATGGGGCCGGTGATCGACGCCCTGCGCGGGCTCGGCCTGCGCGTCGAGGACGAGGGCGGGGGCAGGCTGCCCTTCACCGTGCACGGCACCGGCGGCGTGCGCGGCGGGGAGCTGGAGATCGACGCCACCGGCTCGAGCCAGTTCGTCTCCGCGCTGCTGCTCGCGGGCGCCCGCTTCGACGACGGGCTCGTGCTGCGCCACCGCAGCGCCGACGGCTCGGGCCGCGGCGTGCCCTCCATGCCGCACGTCGGGATGACCGTCGAGGTGCTGCGCGGACTCGGGGTCTCCGTGGACGACTCGCAGCCCGACGTGTGGCGGGTGGCCCCCGGTCCGGTGCGGGCCTTCGACGTGACCGTCGAGCAGGACCTCTCCAACGCCGGGCCCTTCCTGGCCGCCGCCGTGGTGACCGGAGGACGGGTCGCGGTGCCCCGCTGGCCCGCCCGGACCACCCAGGGCGGCGACCACTGGAAGCACATCCTGCCCGCCTTCGGCGCGGCGGTGGACCTGGCGGACGGAACCTTCACCGTCACGGGCCCGGACACCGTGACCGGGGTCGACCTCGACCTCGGCGAGGCCGGGGAGCTCGCACCCACCGTCGCGGCCGTGTGCGCGGTCGCCGGCACGCCCTCGCGGCTGCGCGGCATCGCCCATCTGCGCGGTCACGAGACCGACCGGCTGGCCGCGCTCGTCGCCGAGATCAACCGGCTCGGCGGCGACGCCGAGGAGACCGCGGACGGGCTGGTGATCCGGCCGGCGCCCCTGCACGGGGGGACGTTCCACAGCTACGAGGACCACCGCATGGCCACCGCCGGTGCCGTGATCGGCCTCGTGGTCCCGGACGTCCGGGTCGAGAACATCGCGACCACCGCCAAGACCCTGCCCGAGTTCCCGCAGCTGTGGGCCGAGCTCACGGGCACGAGCCGTGACGCGTAGGGACTCCGTCCGGCGCGACTGGGACGAGTCCGACGTGCGCGTCCGCCCCAGCAAGGCCGGCTCCCGCCCGCGGACCAAGGAGCGGCCGGCGCACGAGGACGCGGTCACCGGCCGGATCGTCACCGTGGACCGCGGCCGCTACACCGCGATCCTCGAGGAGGACACCCCGAGGGAGCGGCTGGTCGTGGCCGTGCGCGCCCGGGAGCTGCGCCGCCGGCCCGTGGTCGCCGGCGACCTCGTGGGCCTCGTCGGTGACGTCAGCGGCGCCCCGGACACCCTGGCCCGCCTCGTGCGGATCGAGGAGCGCGCCACCGTCCTGCGCCGCAGCGCGGACGACACCGACCCCGTCGAGCGGGTCGTGGTGGCCAACGCCGACCAGCTCGTGGTCGTCGTGGCCGCCGCCAACCCCGAGCCCCGCACCGGGTTCATCGACCGCTCCCTCGTGGCCGCCTACGACGCCGGCATCGAGCCGCTGCTGTGCATCACCAAGACCGACCTGCGGGACCCCGCGGAGCTGATCTCCCACTACACGGCGCTCGAGCTGCCCGTGCTCGTCTCGGGGCCCGCCCGGGACGTCCCGGCCGACGACGACGGGACCACGCTGCCCCTCGACCGCGGGCTCGTCGAGGCGCTGCGCGAACGCCTCGACGGCCACGTCTCGGTGCTGCTGGGGCACTCCGGGGTGGGCAAGTCCACCCTCGTCAACGCCCTCACGGGCGCCGACCGGGCCACCGGCGGGGTGAACGCGGTGACCGGGCGGGGCCGGCACACGTCGTCGTCGGCCCTCGCCCTCAAGCTCGAGGACGCCTCGCCGGGGTCCTGGATCATCGACACCCCCGGCATCCGCTCGTTCGGCCTGGCGCACGTGGACCACGACCGGATCGTGGAGTCCTTCGACGAGCTCGCCGAGGCGATCGCGGAGTGCCCCAAGGGCTGCCGGCACACGGGCACCTCCCCCGGCTGCGCCCTGGACGCCTGGGTGGCGCAGGGCCGCGCCGGGGACGCGGGCGAGTCCCGGCTGGTCTCCCTGCGCCGTCTGCTCGGGGCCGGGGAGCGCCCCGGGGAGTCCCGCGAGGACAAGGAGCTCGGCGTCCAGTGACCCGCCGGGCGGCAAGGCACCCACCCCCGTCCGACCAGGCTCGGGACGGCGCTTCGGGGTAGGTTGGTCCAATGCGCAGCCCCAGCAACTACACCGACGACCTCCGCCTCGCCCACATCCTGGCCGACGCCGTGGACCGCCTGACCATGCGCCGGTTCAAGGCCCAGGACCTCGCGGTGGAGACCAAGCCCGATCTCACCCCCGTGACGGACGCCGACCGCGAGGCCGAGCAGCTCATCCGCGCCCAGCTGGGGCGCACGCGCAACCGGGACGCCGTGATCGGCGAGGAGTACGGCGCCACCGGCAGCGGCGCCCGGCAGTGGGTCGTGGATCCCATCGACGGCACCAAGAACTTCGTCCGCGGCGTGCCGGTGTGGGCCACCCTGATCGCCCTCGTCGACGAGGGCCGGCCGGTGGTCGGCGTGGTCTCCGCTCCGGCGCTCGGCCGCCGCTGGTGGGCGGCCTCCGGCACGGGCGCGTTCACCGGCAAGTCCCTGGCCAACGCCCAGCGCATCCACGTCTCCCAGGTCGGGCGGCTGTCCGACGCCTCGTTGTCCTACTCCTCGCTGACCGGGTGGCGGGAGCGCGGCGTGCGCGACCGCTTCCTGGAGCTCACCGACGAGGTGTGGCGGACCCGGGCCTACGGCGACTTCTGGTCCTACTGCCTCCTCGCCGAGGGGGCCGTGGACATCGCCTGCGAGCCCGAGCTCAACCTGCACGACATGGCCGCGCTCGTGCCGGTGGTCGAGGAGGCCGGCGGCCGGTTCACGTCCCTCGAGGGCGAGCCCGGCCCCTTCGGCGGCAACGCGCTGGCCACCAACGGGCTGCTCCACGACGAGGTGCTCGGGATGCTCGCCACCGGCTCCTGAGCCGCCCGGACGACGACGGGGCCCGCACCGGTCGGTGCGGGCCCCGTCGTCGTCGGTCGTCGTCCGTGCCCGGCAGGGGTCAGAGGTCCTGGCCGGTGAGTCCCATCTCCCGCTCGATGCACTCCTGGAGCGCCGCCTGGTCCGTGGAGTACTGCGAGCAGGCCTCCATGGCCGGCCCGAACTCCCCGAACAGTGCCCCGAAGAGCACGAGGAACAGGACGCTGGCCAGGATCGCCAGGACGCTGAGCACGATGCCCACGATCGGCAGGGCCTTGGACGCGCCCGGCGTCCTGCCCAGCTTGCGCAGCGCCACGATGCCCAGCACCAGGCCCACGAGGCCCGGGACGAGGCCGAGCACGAACCAGCACGTCAGCAGCGCGACGATGCCCAGCACCAGCGAGGCGATGCCCAGCCCGGTGCCGGCGGGCCTCGGGCTCGCGCCGTACTGGTTCATGTCGTACTGCCCCTGGTAGCCCTGGCCGCCGTACTGGCCCTGGTCGTACTGCCCTTGGTTGTACTGCCCCTGGCCGTAGGAGTCCTGACCGTACTGCCCCGGGTTGTACTGCCCCGGGTTGTACTGGCCCTGATAGCCCTGCTGCCCCTGGTTGTACTGGTCCTGGTTGTACTGGCCCTGGTAGCCCTGCTGCCCCTGGCCGTACTGCGGCGTGGAGTACTGGTCACCGGCTCCCTGACCGTAGCGCGGCTCGTAGGAGGGGCCGGAGGGTGCCCCCTCAACTCGCTGGCCGTACTCGGGCACGTCCCCGCGGCCGGAGCTCGACGACCCGCCGGCACCGGTGCCGCTCTGGTCTGGCGTGTTGTCGTTGTGGCTCATGGCGATGCCCTTTCAGTCGTCGTCGGTACGCCTCCAGCTTGTCACACCACCCACCGCGGACCACCTCTTCCGGCCCTCCAACGGTGAGTGCGGAGCGGACGGGCCAGGACCCCGGAGTGGCGCCGTCCGCGGAGCGGGGTCGAGGGCTCCAGGACGCGTCCAGGTCGCACGGGCCTTCCGCACGTCTCCGGCGTGTTCCGGGGCTTCGTGCGATGCGCTGCCGATCAGCATGCCCTCGCGCCGACCGTGGAGCCACGGTCCTGCGACGACGCCGGCGATCGTGATCGCCCCGGAGACCTCCCGGCCTCCTGCGTCACCGGTCGGGACCTCGTGCGGGGACCCACGACGGGTGGAGTCGGCGAGGAAGGACCACGCTGCGTGGTGCCCATATGCACCGCAGGACGCGTTCTCCGGGCGACGTGGACGCGCATCGGCGCACCGGTCCGTCGGCGTGCGTTGTCGCAACCGGTCAGCGCCTCGGCCTCGTGAGGCAGGGGCCGCGCCCCGCGCCGGCCGTCGGCCGCGGCTGCTGGCACACCTCCTGCTCGAGTCTCGCAGGCGACCGCCCCTCCCGTTGGTCCGGGAGGGGCGGTCGCGTGCGTCGGCGAGGTGCCGCGGGTCGTCTCAGAGCCCTGCGTTCAGCCGGTAGAGGAACGCGGCCATGACGTCTCGGGTGACGGCGGTTCCCGGCCGGTACTGCTTCTGCCCGGTCCCGGTCCCCCAGCCGTAGGAGATGCCGTTGTCGGCCATCCACGCGATCTCCTTGTAGAAGCCGTGGGTGGTCGGCACGTCCACGAAGGGCGAAGCCGTCGGGGGCGTGAAGGCCGGCGAACCGGCCGTCCGGTAGAGGAACGCGGCCATGACGTCTCGGGTGACGGCGGTTCCCGGCCGGTACTGCTTCTGCCCGGTCCCGGTCCCCCAGCCGTAGGAGATGCCGTTGTCGGCCATTCACGCGATCTCTTTGTAGAAGCCGTGGGTGGTCGGCACGTCCACGAAGGGCGAGACCGTCGGGGGCGTGAAGGCCGGCGAACCGGCCATCCGGTAGAGGAACGCGGCCATGGCCTCGCGGGTCGTGGCCGCTCCGGGACGGTACTCCTTCTGCCCGGTTCCGGTCCCCCAGCCGTAGGAGATGCCGTTCTGGGCCATCCAGGCGATCTCCGTCTGGAACACGTGTCCGGCCGGGACATCGACGAACGCGGCGGCCGGAGCCGGGTCCACCGGGGCCGGGTCCACCGGAGCCGGGTCCACCGGGGCCGGGCCCACCGGGGCCGGGTCCACCGGAGCGGGATCCACCGGAGCCGGGTCCGCCGGAGCCGGGTCCGCCGGCGGCAGTTCCTTCGGAGTGGCGGGGCCGCCGGTGACGATGACCGGCACGCTGATCTCGCCGTCGGCCGTGGTGACGGTGACGCTCGCCGGCGGAGCGGCCGACGGGAACGTGCCCTCGAAGATGTTCACGGCTCCCTCCTTCGCCGTCAGCGCGCCGTAGCCTGCGAGGGTGAGGGGCTGGCCCGTGGCGGAGCGGGCGGCGACGTACAGATCGGCGCCGTCGTAGTTGGCCTCGAGGACGGTGATGCCCACGGGCTTGGTGACCTGAACGGTGCTGCTGGTCGTGGGGTCGTCGCCCACATTCGTCACACGCACCGACGTCGGTGCCGCGCCGGTGTACGGGATGCGGGCGTAGAACCGGTTCGAGCCCCGGTCCGTGACCATGGGCGTGGTCTCGAACGTGCCGGCCTGCCCGTCGACCTGTATCTGGGTGCCCTCACTGGTGGCGAAGACGTCGAGGTGTTCCCCGTTGAGCACCGCCTTGTCGGCATTCACCCCGTGGTTGGTGGAGATCTTGCCCATGACCGAGAACTGGTCGGTCGACAGGTTGAGCCCCCCGCCGGACACCGCGAAGAAGTTGGTGCCGAAGGGGCTGCCGACCACTGCGTGCTCCACGTCCGGGTCGCCGAGGTAGCCCGCCGGGGCCGCCGGTGCCACGGCCGGGTCCCACTTCAGGAACGGGCCGATGTTGCTCCCCAGCGGGGTCTGGAAATTGCCGATGGCCGGGGAGATGTCCTCGACCAGCTTGCCACGGCCGTCGGCGTCGGTGTCGACGGTCATCTGGCCGTAGGGGTGGGTGAAGGTCAGCGTCGTGTTGGGCGGGGCGTCCCGCACGGTGACCCGTTGCCGGCCGAAGACCACCTGGTCGCCCGGCTGGGCCACCTCGTTGGCGAACGCGGCCTCCAGGGCCAGGACCAGCACGGCACGTCCTCCGCCGGGCAGCTCCAGCTCTGCGCCCGCCAGCTGGTAGAACGCCTCCCCGGGGAAGTTGTCCGGGAAGGAGATCGGCTGCGACAGGTCCGGGACGTCCTCCGGCAGCAGGCCGCACAGGCGGTTGGCGGAGTCGAGGCACAGTTCGGTGCGCGTGCCGGTGCTGTCCTGGTACCACGAGGGGAAGCCGTGGTCCGTGTTGATGGGCCCCACCGCAGTCAGTTGGCCGGGGTTCTTCAGGGTGACCTCCGTGGCGGCTCCGGCGACGCCGAAGCTCGTGACGGCCAGGGACAGGCCCATGGACGCCGCGAGACCCCGGCGGAGGGTACGACGCCGCAGCGGTCGCGGCGTAAGAAATGGTTTCAATAGTTATGGGTGAGGCATTGAGCGGTGCCTGCCTGACTGGTGATCATGGCTGCCATGACGAGTCAGAAGGCCTCCGGGCGGCTGGTCAGCGACCAGTTGTGGGAGTTGCTGGAACCCTTGGTCCCACCGCCCCCGCCGGCGAAGAACGGGCGCACCGGGCGACCGCGCGTGGATGACCGAGCGGCCCTCAACGGCATCCTGTTCGTGGCCGAGAACGGCATCGCGTGGAAGAAGCTGCCCGTGGAGCTGGGCTTCGGCTCCGGGATCACCTGCTGGCGCCGGCTACGGGCCTGGCAGGAAGCCGGGGTGTGGGAGAAGCTGCACCACGCCGTGCTCGAGCAGCTCGGGCACGATGGGGCGCTGGACTGGTCGAGAGCTTGCCTGGACTCGGTGAGCGTCCGGTTGAAAAGGGGGGCGAGCTGACGGGGCCCAACCCCACGGATCGCGGCAAACTCGGCACGAAGTACCACCTGCTGGTGACAGCTGACGGACTGCCGCTGGCGGTGGCCATCACCGGAGCCAACCGCCACGACTCCATGCTGGTCGAGCCGATCCTGGACAGTTTGAGCCCGGTCAAGGGTCGAGGCCGCGGCCGTCCACGGCGCCGGCCGGTCAAGCTGCACGCGGACAAGGCCTACGACAACAAACGGGTGCGCCGCTACCTTCGCCGGCGCGGGATCACCGCCCGCATCGCCCGCATCGGCGTGGACTCCAGCGAACGCCTCGGCCGGCACCGCTGGGTCGTGGAACGCACCATTTCCTGACTGCTGGCCTTCCGACGCCTGGCCGTGCGTTACGACCGCAGCGCCACCACGATCACCGCGGTGGCCACTTTGGCGATCACCATCATCTGCGCCCGGCGACTGCCCCGGAAGGACTATTGAAACCACTTCTTAGCTTGCCGTTTAACCCTTGATTTGCTGGTGTTCCGTGCCGGCGGTGTCCCGCGTGATGGTTTTTCCGACGTCGTGGCGGGTCGCCCGGCACCGGTTCTTCATCCCGGGTGGACGTCCCGGTCCTGGGTGGGAGGGTTTCGGCGCGCTGGCCGGCTGACTGGTCTTCGCCCGCAGGTGCCGAAACCCACGCCGCACCCGAGCCGGAGTCAGCCGCTCCGGCGGCAAGGGCTTCTCCCAGGGTCGGCGCAGATCAACGGCCAGGTGGCGGGCCAGACGCAGCTGGGTGTGGGCGGCGATGACCAACCAGGTCCAGCGGTCACCGGCCTGAGCGGAGCGGATCTTCGGAGTGGTCCAACCCAGAGTCTGTTTCCAGAAGCGGAAGGTGTGCTCCAGATCGAAGCGGCGTAGGTAGGCCTGCCAGCATCGGGTAACCTGCTCAGCGTCGGCGCCGGCCACGGAGGACCACAGCCACAGCGGTTTGGCCTCGCGCTGGCCTGGCAGGTGCTCGACGGCCAGCCGGATCACCGTGCCCTCCACGATGGGCAACGACCCGTGGTGGTCGGCCCAGGAGCCGCGATGCGTCAGCCGTGGATGCATCCGGTCGAACGAGATCGCCTCGGCCTGCCCGTAGCGCGCTGTGGCAGTAGTCGTCCGGGTCGTAGGGGCAGGCCAGCCGTGAGGCTCGCCGAGGGCCATCACCGTCCCGTGTCGGCGAGGTCGTCCGCCGTGGGGATCGGTGCTGCGCGGCGGAGTGGGTCCGAACAGGACCCGATCGGCGCGTAGCCGTCCCACCAGATGCACGGGCAGATCCGCCAGCACGAAGGCCAGCCGGGCCACGTCGTAGCCGGAGTCCATCACCACCATGATCGCCGGGTCCCCGGCACGCCAGTGCCCGGCCTCGCGCAACCGACCCACGACCGCGCGCAACTGGGCGGCCGTGACCGCGGTCGCGTCGGTGCCCGGGTCCAGCCGTACCGCATCCAGGATCGCGGTCCAGCTGGTCGGCCCGCTCTCCAGGGCAGCCACCACTTGGTAGGGCCAGCCCGGGATCCGTTGATCGGCCGAGCGCCCGCGACCCCGCCCGTAGACATGGCAGAACATCCGGTCCGCGCAGGTCGCAGCGTTTGGGCGCAGCCATGGTGAAACATCGACGGCCAGCACGATCCGTGTCCCGAACAGGTGCGGCACCGGCAGCCGCACCAGTTGCTCGCGCAGCCGGTCGGCATCGACGTGCCCGCAGTTGAGCCCGTCGTAGAGCGCGCCGTGGCCCCGGCGAAACTCGGGAGCGAGGCTGAGGTCCACCAAGGTCTTCACCGGGCCTTCGGCGCACAGCACGGCCTCGGTGAGCTCGAACAGCTCATCAGCGCGTCGGGTCAGGCACCGATACAACACGCCGCGGAACTGGCGAAGTAGACCAGTCTCCACCGCCGCCGGGCCCTGGCCAACGCCAGGACTGAGGACCATACTGCTCATTGCGGCCACCGCCGTTCCTTTGAAGCCTCGCAACTTCCAAGGATCACGCGGTGGCCGCCCTCATGCCAGACCCCGGCCTGAATCCGGCACGCTCACCAGCATCAAGGGTTAAACGGCAAGCTTAGTCACTGCCGATCTTGGAAGGTCTCGACCTCATTTCGGAGTCAGGTACTCACGGCGTGTCGCTCACCGCCCCCCACCGCAGGTACGAAGAGCCCCTAAACCATCCCTGCCCGGCCTTGTACCTATCAGCGGTCAACAAGCGCCTCCGAAACCGGCGACAACTCCCCCGGATCATCAATGACAGGGCAAGAAAGCCATACCGGTTCCAACTGCCATATCCCCAGCGTTCGGAGACTGAATAAATGTAACGGGCAGTCAACCTCATTCCATAGTCAGCTATTGCCTAGAATTCTGACACGGTCAATCTTAAAGACCGCCGGGAACGTGGTGTTCTTATCCGGATTTCCCGGATAATCTCCCCCGACGGCCAAGTTCATCACCAAGTACATCGGCTCATCCGGCACCTGCTTGCCTAATACTTGCCATACTTGCTTTCCGTCGAGTAGATAGGTCAATTTGTTGGGGGACCAGTCCAGGGAGATGGTGTGCCAACCGTCAGCCAGAGATCGCCCTTCCGGGAGGAAATAATCCTTCCTAATGGATGGCGCTGACCTGTCTTTTGGATGCAAGTGCATAATCAGGCGGCCCGTATCCTCACCGGTTACTTCTAACATGTCTATTTCTGGCCGCGAGTCCTCGCTTGCAGGAAGGAGCCAGATTGCCGGCCATAGGCCACGCCCCGAAGGCACCTGAAACCTGACCTCGACTTTCCCGTAAGTGAATTGAAGTTTGGACGGCATGTCATGGGCTGGTGGTCCAGTTGTCACCATGCCGGAGGCGAAGGCATAATCCCTGCCGTTGGAGGCCGAAATCTCGCTGCGCTCGGCAGTCATGTGTAGAGCCCCATCGGAAACCTGCACCTGCTGAGGAAGGTACCATTCGAGCTCATTGTTTGTGACGATCGTGCAACCGCGATCCTGCCACCAATGACACGTATTCCAAGTAGAGGCTCCGAGCGTATTCCCATCGAAACCATCGTCCAGCAGGATCCCTTGCTTCGAATTCGCATCAGGATGGCTTCCAACTCTTGGGTCATCTGCTGGCCGTACCCGGACGTCTCCTGGCGTTGTGCCGATGTCAGGGGAGGAGCATCCTGCCAACAACGAGCCAACGATGATGAGTCCGGCCACGATTCCCCAACGAAATTCCCTCGTCGTTCTCATCATCCGATGCTAGCTCCGGCGAACGCATCCCGCCATGTCCTGCCAACACCAAATGGCTTTGGGCGTGCCCCGAGCAACGGACTTCCTCCACCGTGGCATGGGCACGATGGCAACACCAGTTCAGTGCTTCTAGCGTTGGTCCGATTTGAGCAAAACTCCGGGCGTCCTGGCCATCGCATCCACCGCCGACACCGCCCCGGTCATCCTGGCCCAACGCTTGCGCAAGGGCGCGGCGAATTCAGTCCGCGGAGCCGGGCACCTGGTCACCGGCGCCCCAGCCGCCCTGGGCCGCGTCCTCGACGGTACGCCGGTGCTCTGCCGCTTCGATTCGGCCTTCTACGGATACGCCCCCGTCTCGGCCGCCTTGGCCGGCGGGGCCAATGTCTCGGTGACCTTGCGCATGGATCCGGCCGTGAATCGGGCCATCGCCTCCATCCCCGCCGACGCGCGGAAGAGCACCGAATACACCGACGCCATCTTCGACGAGGTCGCCGGCACGTGGACCCTCACAACGGGTCGGTGGATCGAGGCTTACCCCGATGTTTCATGGTGGTGGGTGAGGGCGGTTGGTTCGTGCCGGCGGATGGGTCGGTGGTTGTTTTTGGTTTTCGGGCGGCGTGGTGTGGCCTGTTGTATCGCCTGGTGTGGCGCCGGTTCCACGTCCGGTGGTGGGTTTGTCGTCGGGACGGGACGGGAGCACGCTCAGCCTGGAGCGGCTGGCGGGATCTGTTTCAGGTGCCGGATGTTCACGAGGAGCAGCTTCAGGAGGTCCTTTTCCGGTGCTGATTCCGGGAGGAGGAGTCGGTTGCGGCGGGCGCGGGTGATGATTTTCCCGGCGGTCGTGAAGAGCCGGTAGCGCCAGCGTTTGATGTCCCAGGCTTTGGCGTGGTGATTGCCCGGAAGAGCGGTGAGCTGGATCCAGGAGATCAGGTTGAATGCCAGTGTGGCGATGTTTGCCCAGGCTTGGTTCGCGGCGAAGTCGTAGAACGGCAGCTTGCCCAGGCCCGTGTTTTTCAGGGTCTTGATCCGGTTCTCGCACCGGCCGCGGGCACGGTGTCTGGCGTCAAGGAAGGGTCCGTGCCAGCGGGGTGAGTTGGTCAGGAACGCGGTGATCCGGTGCCCGTCTGTATCGAGGAGGGTGGGCTGCGCTCCTGGGTGCAGCGGCTCGGCGCGCAGGAACAGCTTGGTGCCCGGCGGGTAGTCGGTGAGCGCGATGACGTCGGTGGCGTTGATGACCCACGCATCGGTGCGCTCATGTCCGCTCTAGTCCAGGGCCGGCTGCCAGTGTTGTTTGTTGCTGATCCAGTCGATCATGTGCGCCTTGCCGAACGGCAGGGTGTAGCTGGTGGAGAACTGCACGCCGAGGCTGTGCAGGTGCCAGAGGAACTTCCGTGAGGCGCCGGCACTGTCGGTGCGGACCAGCACCTTCTGTCCGGCCAGGGTCCCGGTTGCACCGTAGAACCCGTCGGGCAGTTGGGCTACCGCGGTGTGGAAGACCCGGATGTGGTCCTCGGCGCTGTTCGCTCCGGCATTGCCGGGCCGCAGCACCGCGGCCAGGATTTCCCCGGAACCCTTGCCGGTTCCGTAATCGACGCTGGCGATGAAGGGGGCGAACCCGTAACCGCCTTTGTAGGTGCCGGCGGCGTTTTCCTTGTCCGAGTGCGAGGTCACCAAGGTGGCGTCGATGTCGATGATGAGTGGGTCCGCGGCGGTCGCGATCAAGGCCGGGTTCGCGTTCCCGGCGGCATTCCAGGCCCGGGTGCGCAGTTCTCTGGTGAGGGTTTCAAATCCGTAGCTGAACAGCTCGGGGTTGACTACGGTGCGTTCGAAGAATCGGGAGACGGTCGCGTTCGACGGCAGCTGACCAATAACCCCGGGAGAGGAACGCAGGATGTCCAGGTCGCAGGCATGTTCGCCTCCGGCGGCGAGCATCGCGGCCAGCGAACCAACCAGCCGGCCGGGTCGGTGTCGTGCGCCGGAGGGAACGAACTGGCCGAGTCTGTCCTGGCACAGCCTGCCGAAACCCAGTGCGTCCATGAAGCCGGTAACGACACTGACTCCGGCGTGGGAGATCAGCGACTGGCCACTGAAACTAACGGGAACCGCCGGGAAAACGAGGGTAGAGTGGTGCATCGAAAAGGTGCTCCTTCACGACCGGGATAAATTGGCTTAGACACCACTATTTTCCCTTGTCGGAGCACCTTTTCGTCTCTTAACACGCCCTTCAACGGCCACCCGATGAAACCACAGGGCTAATGAACGTGAAAGTGTGCCACGCTCCATGTCTTCCCGGCATACGAGACACAGCTGGACCTGTAAGAGAGCGAGCCTCCTCGCTGGCGATGAAGCTATTCTGCCGGTGCGGGGAGATCCGACTACAAACGATGGAATTCATCCGCGGGGGTATTTCCGCTGTCCGAGGTACTTCCGTTGGCCGGGACGCTGAACGAGACGGGATTTAAATTCCTTTCGAAAGGGCGCAACGCCGGGTATGGGCGCGAATCCTCCTAATGTGATGAGAACGAGAATAATAAGTCCTGCGAGAGGCGACCACAAGCCGCTAACAGCCAGCGCGGTTCCCACCAATACTGAAGCGCACAAACTGAGAACGACGGTCATCGCCAGTGTGTCACCGCGATCCTTGAGCTGCATTCGATGGGCCCAGCCGTAGCCTGGCACCAGTAGGCAGAAGGCGGCCATGAGAATCAGCCGTACCTCTGTCACGGCAACAGCAAGAATGCAAAGCAATGCAAAAACAGCGACCGCTGCTGCCAAGGTCCACGCGTTTCGTCCACGCATCATTTTGATCCTGGTTTCGACAGAGTGAACACAACCGCGTCGGAAGTTTCAAAGGCGATGCGGAAACTCTCGCTGTGGCGCAGCGCGAACTCGATCTGCTCAACGCTTCCCTCCGGCATCGACGCTTCGGTGTCCACCGCGATGCCTTGCCCCCGGGTGAGGAGTACGTAGGCATCGGTATATTGCGGGTCGTTGAGCCACTTCTCCAGTTTTCCGGCAGGGTCGGCCAGCAGTTCCGTGGTTGTATCCTCTGGTTCTAGATCAATGGGGACATAGGTGAACTTGTCGTACTCGAGAAAGCGCATCGGGTAATTGGTGCTGCCCTCTACGAGCAATGACCCCGGTTGTGCATGGGCATCCACCCAGGCTGCCGCTTGTACCTCTGCGGGAGTGAAGTAGTTCTGTCGTTCCTTGCCGTAGTAACCCAGGAGGAATCCCGGTACGACCAGGACAGCAGTGACGGTGGCAGCGAGCAGACTGAGCGGGGGGAAGCCACGAGAGCCTCGGGGTAGGCAGGCGTCAGCCCCGAGGAAGGCGATGAACGGCGCCGCGAATAGGAAGGCGCGGAAGAGGACCTCACCGCCAAAGCCGGTCGTCAGGACCAGCAGGGCCGGCAGGACCATGAGCACCGTTGCCGTCACCCGCAGATCTCGCGCGCGCGTACGACGTACAAGTCCCAGGATAGCGACGGCGGAAGCCACGATCACGGTGAAACGCCCGCCCCATACCACCAACAACTCTGTGCCGCTCAATGCCGCCGACTTGTCGAGGGTTTGACCGGCGTTGCCCACTGGGTCACCCAATTCCACAACCAGCTCCTGCAGGTTCACCAGCGTGTAGTCGCGTGCACCTGTCAGGGCCCAGGTCGCGACGAGGACCAACGCGACAAGCGGGAGGTACCAACCCCGGGCGCGGCGAGTTGCGACCAAGGCGCTGACGGCGAAGAGCATCATCAACGGCGTGATCTGGTGGCTGACAGCGAGCGTAGCCACGATCAGGGCAAAGGGCGCGATGTGAGGGCGATGGGTTGGCTGCCGGATGAGTAACCCGATCAGTCCGAGATACAGCGTGAAGGCCAGCGCTTGCGGGGAGAAGTACTCCTGTCCGACCCAGTTGATCAGGAAGAAGAACAACAGCCCGAGCCAGACCAGGGACCGGTTACGGGTCATACCGCGAAAAACGTAGCGCAGGACCAGCAGGTTCATCAGGTTGAAGGCCAAGGGCGCCCAGCTAGCGATCTCGAGAGCGTCGGGTTGTCCGGCCAATGAAGTCAGCAGGGCACTGCCTGCGAAGAAGCCAGGCCAATTGTGATAGATCTGCCCTACGTCGATGCTGGGATCCACGGAGCCGGTGCGAAGAATGTAATCAACGATGCCAACGTGCTTGTATGCCCAGGAATAGCGGAGGGTCCCGTAGAGCAACGGCGGCGTGCCATGTATCAGGGCAATGTAGGTGACGAGGTAGGTGCCCAGCACCCATCCCGGACGGGCACGGTAAAGACTGTAGAGGAAACCGCCGATGAGTAGCACGAGGCCACTGACGATGGCCGCGTTGAACAAGGAGAGTAAGCCCAGTGCCCACATATTCCGAGGGTCGGCTCCCCAGAATCCCAAGATCCACAGAAGGACGGCCGCGAAGGGGACTACGAGGAACACCAGATTGTGCCGCACCGTGACGAAACGAGCTCGACCGCTCGGCCGCGGCATGGATGCGGAAATACGTCCCGGCGTGGCCGGATACGACGGGGAATTCACGGCGGGCGACTGCACGGCTGTCCTGTGTTCGGCTAGCGCCTCCACTGCGGCGCCCCCTTCGGTGACTGGAACTTCTTCCCGTCGAAAAGATCGACCACGGGGGAAATATTGCGTGCGACCCATATGAGACTCACCCTATTTGTCGATGCCCGGGTCAATCCTGCCGAAACGTGCCATAACCAGGTCAGCAGGATGATGTACTCGGTTTCCACGTCTGCGTTGGCCAGAGTCGCGCCGAGGCCGGACAATCCCGAACGGACAGCCTCGGGATTGGCCAGGGCCTCCAGAACGGTGGCACCGAGTTCTCCGGGTTGGTTCGTCAGCCACCAGTGCACGAGGTCGGTATCCGGAATCCCCGAGGGCATCGCGTTTTCCCAGTCAATGATGCCGCTGGTCCTCGGACCCTCAGACGTAGTCGTTGTGAGCACGTTTCCCCCCCAATAGTCGCCATGCACCAAAGCAGCTCGCATCTGGCGCCCGCCTAGTCCCCGTCGGAGTTCCCGCCTCAACCGACCGAGGTTGCGTGCGGCTCCAGGGCGCCGGTACGCGCGCCGTATGACGTCCACCGGCTTCTCGATCCACAGGTCCAAGAGACCCTCATCCACGACGCGGGGCACGCCCGTCGCCTCGTGGATCCGGGCGATGGCCGCAAGCGCGGCCGCACTCACAGCATCAGAACAGGGCGTGGCAGTGTTCGTCACACCTGGCAGGGCCGACTCGAGGACGACCTCATGCCCGTGCAGCTGCGCCCGGCGGATGATCCGAGGAAGCAGGGCCCCTGCGTCGGACTCATGTCCCACGAGAAGTCGCCGAACGGTATCAACATGGTGTTTCAAGCCCTGGGAGGCGAATGTCGACGTGGCGATTTTCAGGATCAGGGGCTGGTATTCACCCTTGACAGCGACGACCAGCGTGTCGGAGTCCGATGTCAATAACGCGGACGTCCGGTCAGCAGGCAACCCACACGCCACGAGGGCCGGCTCCACCAAAAGTTGCGCCTGTTTCTGGTTACGCCGCGTTCGTTGCGCTAGGGGAATTCCCTTCGCTGAATCGAGCATGCCGTGCCACCCGTGTGGTCTTTCCCATAATCCGGTGCGCCCTGAAAGGAGTAGGTACGCGGCCACCAGGGTCTGGTTGCACAGGATCGCGATGCCCACACCTGTGAGGCCCCACAGGTGAAGCCCCATCCAGCTTCCGCCCCAGGTGGCGAGCGCCGTGAATGCATACACTCCCAGGACCGTCTTCATGTCCCCACGTACGCGCGCCGTGCTCACGCTGATTCCCACGATCAGTTGGGGGATGGCCGATATCAGAATCAACTGCAGCGTCGCCGTGGCGTTCTCCGCGTAATCGGTACCGATCAGGCGCAGCACAAGGGGCGCCATCATGACTCCGATGACTGCCGCAGGCACCACCAACTGGGTGCAGTGCAGCAGGGCACACCGAGCATGGACCACGGAACGTTCCGGATCGTGTGCTGATTCGGCGATCAAGGCGCTGCCAACGTTGCTGGTGACCAGGTAGAGCGCGTATCCGATGGTGTTCGCCATGTACCAATGGGCACTGGCCTCGGCGCCGGCGACCTGCAGCACGATAAGGGTCAGGACGTCAGTCGTTGCCAGCCACATCAGGGTCGCCACATGGTCTGGTCCGGCGAAACGCACCAGGGTCGACACCGAGACTTTCGCTTCCGTGGCTGAGCGCGGGTCGGCGGCGGCGATATCCCGGGCAAAATGCAATACCAACGCGCCGACGACGATGACGGCGAGTACAGCCGGGATGATGGTTGCAGCGAAGATCGCCCATACCGCGGCACTAGCCAGTAACGGTAGGACGAGGATCTTGAGCAGGGAGCTTGCCCCATTTGCCAGAGGAACCCAGCCGGGATGACGCAACCCGATCAGAACCTGGTCCTGCAGAACGAAGACCACCCAGGCTGCGGTGCCGACGGCAAAGACAATCATGCTCAGCGGACTCTCGCGCAGGAAGCCCAGTTTTTCGGCCCAGAACGGTTGTCCCATCAGGAATATCCCGGCGGCAAGCATCGCCACCCCGGCGCAGAATGTATAGCAGGTCAGGATGAGCCGCCCCGTGGCTGCCCCCGCAGCAGGAAGAAAGCGCAGCAAGCCGTTCCGCATCCCCAACGTCGAGAAGTTGGCCAGCAGGGTCACGGTTGACATCAGAGCGGCGCCGATGCCCACGGCCGTAGTTGGCAGCCACCGCGCGGCCATGGCCCAGAAGATCAAACCGAGGACCGAAGTGATCGCGGTGCCGATGATCAAGGCGTCTGCGCCGCGACGGAGGGGATCCTGCAGACGGGCTCTCAGTGAACCGGCGAGACTGAATGTGGCGCTAGTCATGACTTTCGACCCTGTCGTGGCCGATAGCGAAATCGGCCGTCGGAGCCAGCTCTGGTCCGTCGGCAAGAAGGACACTCATGCCGAAGAACCGCCGCGGGGCAGGCGGAAACCGGTCAGACATCACGAAATCCCACGATGCGTTTGACAATTGCTCGTACGGCGGCATCTGACCGGCTCCACGGCAACCGGTCGAGCCGTAATTCCGCGTAGTCGTGGGGGCGGGCGCCGAACTTTTCCTTGAAGTGAGACAGCGTCGTCGACCGGCCACTCTCGCCCATGTGATAAGCGGTGCATGCTAAGTCGCAGGCCATCTTAATGTTGGTCCATTGAACCAGCTCTACCGCACCACGGGTGGAGCCTATCCGAACGCGGTCCATTGCAGACCGGGTGTTATGGGCGGTTTGGCCGAAGAGGGTGATCGCTCCCGCCAAGGGCACGTCCCCCCGATAGGCCATCGTCACCACGAAGCGTGTTCCCAGGTGCCGGGCTATAGCCTGCAGCTTGTTCATCGGATCGCGGCGGCGCGCCCTCGCGTGGGCCAGCGCTCGAGGTTCGTGTTGCCGATCCGCCCACCTGTCTACGGAGAGGAGGAACAGTCCGTAGTAGTCCTCCAAGTGGGCACCCGAGTGGCCAGTCTCGATACGGATTCCTGCACACTCGGCGGCGCGGACGTCCCGTCGGGCGGATTTGGACAACTTGGCCCATGCGGCATCCTCCCCGCCAGCCAAATCGATCACGTGGGCACGGCGCGGGATCGCCAGGATGCCGTCGTTGCGGGCGCCGTCCCACGTCGGCCAACGGCGCGGGTCTGGTCGAATGGCAACCCGCTGCATGCCGAGGCGGTGCAGGTCGCCCAACACTTCACTCACTATGTCGGCGCTCGCGTCCGATCCCACGAGTCCGCCTATGCCCCAGCCGGACGGATACGACTGGAGCCAGCCGCCGAGGCCGATGAGACCGCGCCGCCTCACGAGCGGCAGCACCACTTCGCGACCATCTGCAAAGGAGTACAGACGGCTGGCATCCCGGTAGGAACCGCCCGCCACCAGTGCGTCCACCCATTCCGGCGCCTGGTCGGGCAACGCGTCCCGATCGTTGGAGAGGACGCGCTGCCACGTGTCCCTTGGCGCTGGCGTGACCACCGTGAATGCGCTCATGACACGAACCTCGCCGTCCCTGCACGGAGGCGGCGGACCTGCCGCCAGGCCGTAGTTCGCCAGCGTTCCCCGGCAGGGGCCCGAACAACGCCCTGCCCGCGCAGCACGCGTTCGATCATGTCGAGCGTGTAGTCCGACGTGACCGTCACACGGGCTAGCGAAAATCGGTCGTCCTGGTCGTGGCTCAGCGCGTTTCGGACCGCGGCTGCAGAAGTATAGCCTGCGTCGGACACCATCTTCTCGATCGCCCGGGTATGGTAGCCGTGCGGGTAGGCGAAGGCGTCGACTCGCCGGTCCAGAATCGATTCCAGCGCGTGCTTGCTGTCGATGATCTCCCGACGAGCGATTGCGGCGCGAACGCAATCCAGTTGCGGATGCGTCATGCTGTGGGCACCGATCTCCACGCCGTCGTCCGCGAGCTCCCTGATGCCCTCCGCATCCAGCATGGGCAGGGAACCGGCTCCGAGTGGCGCAAGCCAGTCGCTCCGGCCGCCCACCAGGCCGGCTGTGACGTACAGGGTTGCTGGGAGGCCGCGGGACTTCAGACGGGGCCATGCGTTCGTCGAGAAATCGGCCAGGCCGTCGTCGAACGTGAGCACCACGGTCCTCTCGGGCACCGGCTTGCCGGCCACCATGAAGTTCATCAGATCAGCCACCGACAGAGCGTGGTAGCCCAGCCCGACCAGCAGGTCCAGATGTTCTGCGAACTGTGCCCGGCCGATGGTCCACGGCGTGAAACCCGCCGCGGGTCGGTCATCAATGGAGTGGTAGAGCAGAATCGGTATGACCGGCGTCATGTGACTCCCCCTGGCTGAACTATTCGCTGGGCATGGTGTCGGCTCCGCACGTAGCGTCCGGGCCCCGAGAGCAGTCCCCGGACATGTTGCCGCCGCAAGTCCTGCGGATACGGCGGCAGGCCGGTCATCGTCGGCGGATTCAGGATTGCCGCGGCACGGGTCCGTAGGGCCGTGCGCCGGCCAAGTAATACGAGAAGCATCTTGGGATCGCGGATGAGGCAACGGGTTAAGGCGGTGTTTCTTGTAGGCGAGCAGGTCGTCGCGAGTGGCGTCGGTGAGGTCCAGTTTGGGTTCGCCCTGACCAGCAAGCCAGGTATCGAGGTCCTGTCCCTGAGCAGCGGCTTCATCGTCGGCGTGACGGGCTCGCAAAAAGCGCAGGAAGTTGGTCAGGAAGCGAATGTGGGTCTTGCGCATGGTCTCGAGCGCCAGGCCGCGTTGTTGCCACCCTTCGAGCAGGTACCTATTCAGGTAGTGGCATCCGTCGGCTGTTCCGTCGTCGTCGAGGGCGAAGGGGTAGCCGTCGGGCAGGCCGTACCGGTCGAGGACCTCCAGGGCGATGATGGGGTCAAAGGTCTGGCCATGGGGTAACGGCAGGGGCGGCCCGCCGAGCAGCAGGGCCCGGTCAATGGTGCTGATACGCAACTGTCCCCCACAGGAGGCCTGCTCGCGAACGGAACAGCAACCTCATGTGGAGGACAGTAGCGTGGTACCTGTCGTGGAAAAAGGTCTCTCGAGTGAGAAGACACTTTTTCTACTTCAGAGGTGGAGATGGGGGGAATTGAACCCCCGTCCGATGCAGCATTGTCAGGGCTTCTCCGGGTGCAGTCTGCTTGGCGTCTTCTCAGTCCCGGCCCTCGTGCAGACACGTGGCCGACGGACTCAGTCACGAATTGATGTTCCCCAGACGTCCGCGACACCCGTCTGGAGCAGTGGCCTTCTAGCTGATGCCAGGCCCCGGGTCGAAGGCGAACCCGGGCTGACAGTCACCTAAGTAGTCTGGTTGTGCTTACGCCGCGAGGGCGAAGGCACTCTGAGACTTGGCGACGTTGCGCTTGGAATTGGCAACTATTGTTTTACAGAGAGCGTTTACGAGATAACTCTGCGTCCTCGACCCGCTTCCCCTGTCTCAACTCACATCGTCGAAACCGATCATCCCCGTATTCGTTTGTCAATCATCCCGCCGCAACGGGATGTCCCAGTCTACCGCGCGGTACGAGCGTCCGCAAGGGACGGGCGGGCACCTCAGGCCAGGTTCTTGTAGCGCATGGCACGCTGGGCCTCGCGGTTGTCCTGCTGCTCCCGCAGGGTCTGGCGCTTGTCGTACTCGCGCTTGCCCTTGGCCACGGCGATCTCGACCTTGGCCTTCTTCCCGTCCAGGAAGTAGAGGGACAGCGGCACGATCGTGAAGCCGGACTCCCGGGTCCTCTGCTGGATCTTGTCCATCTCGCTGCGGTGCAGCAGCAGCTTCCGGCGGCGGCGGGCGGAGTGGTTGGTCCACGAGCCCTGCAGGTACTCGGGGATGTGGACGCCCTCGAGCCACAGCTCGCCGTCGGTGAACTGGCAGAACCCGTCCACCAGCGAGGCGCGCCCCATGCGCAGGGACTTCACCTCGGTGCCCATGAGGGCGAGACCGGCCTCGTAGGTGTCGAGGATGTGGTAGTCGTGCCGGGCCTTCTTGTTGTTGGCGATGACCTGACGGCCGGTGTCCTTCTTGGCCATGGGCCTCCTCCCTCGGGACGCTGCGGACGGGGATGCACCGCGCACCGGGGCACGCGGCGGATCCCCCATCCTACGCCACGCCGCCGCCACGGCGGTCGCGCGGGGCCGACGGCCGGCACCCGGATCCGGCGGCCCCCGGTGCAGGGGCGTCGTCCCAGGTCACCGGTCCCTACCGGGTAGGCTGAACGGATGCTGGAGCCAGCCCCCACCGAGCGCCCGCCCGCCGCGGACGTCCTGTACCTCGTCGGCACGAGCGGTCACCCGAACTTCGGCGACGAGTTCATCGCCGCCGCGTGGCTGCGCTTCCTCGCCCGCGCCCGGCCCGGCGCCGAGGTGTGGCTCGACTGCCCGAACCCGGGGCTCGCGTCCCACCTGTTCGCGGGCCTGCACCCCGGACTGCGGACCACCGACACCCTGTGGCGTCTCGCCGTCGAGACGGCGGGGACGGACCCGGTCGCGGCGGACGCCCACGTGGACCGGGTGGTGACGCACCTGGGGACCCCCCGCTACGACCTCGGCCTGCTCGGGGCCCGCCGGGCCGGCACGGTGCACTTCCTCGGGGGTGGATACCTGAACTCCATCTGGCCGCACCACGGGCGCCTGCTGCGCGCGGCGCTGCGGCTGCGCGAAGTCTCCGGGGCGCGGCTCGTCGCCACCGGCCTGGGCCTGGCCCCCGCCGCCAAGGCCGAGGAGCTGCGCGCCGCGCTCGGCGCCTTCGACCACGCCACGGTCCGCGACGCGCCGAGCGCCCAGCTCTCCCGGGCCGACCGCGCCCCCGACGACGCCTTCCTCGGCCTGCCCGGTCTCGCGGGCTTCACCGGGGCCCCGGCCGGAGAAGCAGCCGACGACGACGTGTGGGTGTGCCTGCAGAGCGACATGTCCGAGCCCGGGGTGCTCGACGACGCCGTCGCCGCCGTGCGGGCCGCGCTGACGGGACCGGCGCTGGCCGGACGGACCGTGCGGTACCTCGAGGCGATCCCCGGCGCGGACCGTGCAGCCTTCGACCGGCTCGCCGACCTCGTGCCCGAGGAGAACTTCGTGCCCTTCACCCGGCTCTGGCAGGAGGGCTTCCCGGCCCGCCCGGGCCAGACGTGGCTCACCTCGCGGTTCCACTTCCACCTGCTCGCCGCCGCGTGCGGCGCGGCGGGCACCGCACTGGAGGTCAGCCCCGACTACTACCGCGTCAAGCACCAGTCCCTGCTCGAGGCGGGAACGGGGTGGTCCGTCACGCCGACCGGCAGCACGGCACCGGCGCCGCCCACCCGGTCCCACGACTTCCCGGCCACGGCCGCGCGCCTGCACCGCACCAAGCTGCGGGAGGCGGAGGAGCTGTACCCGGTTGCCGGGGCCCCCGAGGGCATCCCGGCCGGTCCCGAGTCCCGCACCCTGCCGGGGCGGGCGGTGGCGCGCCTCCTGCGCCGCTGAGCGCAGGGCCCCGGCCGGGCCCGGAACCGGCCGGGGCCCGTGCGGGTCTCCCGGAGGGGGCTCAGGCGTCGGCCGGGGCGTGGCGCTGGTCGGCGCGCCAGCGGATCCCGGCGTCGACGAAACCGTCGATCGCGCCGTCGAAGATGGCGGAGGGGTTGCCCTCCTCGTGGTTGGTCCGCAGGTCCTTGACCATCTGGTACGGGTTCAGGACGTAGGAGCGCATCTGGTCGCCCCAGGACGCCTTAACGTCCCCCGCCAGCTCCTTCTTCTTGGCGCTCTCCTCCTCCTGCCGCTGCAGCAGCAGACGGGACTGGAGCACGCGCAGCGCGGCCGCCCGGTTCTGGATCTGGGACTTCTCGTTCTGCATGGACACGACGATGCCCGTGGGGATGTGGGTCATCCGCACCGCGGAGTCGGTGGTGTTCACGGACTGGCCGCCGGGGCCCGAGGAGCGGAAGACGTCCACCTTGATCTCGGACTCGGGGATCTCGATCGAGTCGTCCTGCTCGATGAGCGGAATGACCTCCACGGCCGCGAACGAGGTCTGGCGCCGCCCCTGGTTGTCGAACGGGGAGATCCGCACGAGCCGGTGGGTGCCGGCCTCGACGGACAGGGTGCCGAAGGCGTAGGGCGCCTTGACCTCGAAGGTCGCGGACTTCAGGCCCGCCTCCTCCGCGTAGGAGGTGTCCAGCACGGTGGTCGGGTAGCCGTGGCGCTCGGCCCAGCGCAGGTACATGCGCATGAGCATCTCGGCGAAGTCGGCGGCGTCCACGCCGCCGGCGCCGGAGCGGATCGTGACCACGGCCTCGCGCTCGTCGTACTCGCCGGAGAGCAGGGTCTGCACCTCGAGCTGGGAGAGCGCCTTCTTCACCGACGCGAGCTCCTCGACGGCCAGCTCGAGGGTCTCCGCGTCGTCCTCCTCGGCGGCCAGCTGCACCATGACCTCGATGTCGTCGATGCGACCGCCCAGCTTCTCGAGCCGCTCGAGGTCGGACTGCTTGTGAGAGAGCTTGGAGGTGATCTTCTGCGCCGCGGCGGGGTCGTCCCAGAGGTCCGGGGCCGTCGCCTGCTGGGAGAGCTCGGCGATGTCCCGCTTAATGGCGTCGACGTCGCTCACGGCCTCGATGGACGCGAACGTGGAACGGAGGGCGGAGATCTCTGCCGGGAAGTCAAGGGAGGCCATGGAAGTCAAGATTATCCCATGGGGGCAAATCAGCCCGGCCCCACCCGGTGCCATCGGCCCCCGCTCTGGCAGGATGGTGCCGACAGGAAGGAAGCACGATGCGCATCCCCCGCACGCTGGCCCTGGTCCTCGCCGGCGGGAAGGGCGCCCGCCTCGGCGCCCTGACCGAGAAGAAGGCCAAGCCCGCCCTGCCCGTCGCGGGCACCTACCGGCTCATCGACGTCGCCCTGTCCAACCTCGCCCACTCCCACATCTCGGACGTGTGGGTCGTCGAGCAGTTCCTTCCGCACAGCCTCAACCAGCACCTGGCCAACGGGCGCCCCTGGGACCTCGACCGCACCCACGGCGGCCTCCAGGTCCTGCCCCCGTACCAGGGAACCGAGGACGAGGGCTTCGCCGAGGGCAACGCGGACTCGATCTACCGGCAGAAGGACCTGATCCGCGACTTCGCCCCGGACCTGGTCCTCGTGCTCAGCGCCGACCACCTCTACACGCTGAACTTCCTCGACGTGATCGACACCCACCTCGCGCGGGGCGCCGACCTGACCGTGGTCACCACGCTCGTCGACGAGGAACCCTCCCGCTACGGCGTGGTGCAGGCCGACGACGACGGCCGCGTCACCGGCTTCGACTACAAGCCGGACGAGCCCCGGGGGCGGCTGGTCGCCGGCGAGATGTTCCTCTACGACGCGGGCCGGCTCCTGGAGGCCCTCGACGTCCTGCACGAGCAGGAGGGCCGGCTCGAGGACTACGGCAACGACCTGGTCCCGTGGTTCGTGGCGCACCGCACGGTGGTGGAGCACCGCCTGGACGGGTACTGGATGGACATGGGCACCCTCCAGTCCTACTGGACCGCCCACATGCAGATGCTCGACGGCGACGGCGTCACCCTGGACGACCCGTCCTGGCCGATCCTCTCGGCCCAGCCGCAGCGGGTGCCCGCCCGGATCGCGGGCAGCGCCGAGCTGCGCGGATCGATGGTCGCCGCCGGCGCGATCGTGCGCGGCGCCGTGGCGCACTCGGTGCTCGGCCCCGGGGTCCTCGTCGAGGAGGGCGCCACGGTGCGCGACTCGGTGCTGCTGGACGGCGTGCGGGTGGGCGCCGGCGTGACCCTCGAGAACGTCGTGGCCGACATGGGCGCCGACATCTCCGGCGGCGGCCGCCGCGGCTCCGACCAGGGCGTGACGCTCATCGGCGAGGACGGCAGGGCGCGCACCACGGAGGAGTTCGACCGCTCCGCGGTGCTCCCGGACGGCGTCTGAGCCCCCACCCCGTCCGCCGGCCTCGGCTCCGTCGCCCGAGGTCCGGGCATTGTCGCGAGCCTCTCGGGCCCCTCGGGCGGAACCGGTGGGTCCGGCGCCGGGGCCCGCTGCTACCTGCCGAGCTGCGCGCGGGCCTCGCTGGTGGCGGTGATCGGGATGCCGTCGGGCACCAGGAGGTTGACCACCGGCGGGTGCACGACGGCGGACAGCGTCACCTCCGCAGTCCGCCCGTCCGGGCTCCCCGTGGGCGTGGCCAGGGCCAGCCCCGGGGTGCCGGACCAGGCACGGACCGTGTCGAGATAGGCGGCCGCGGCCCCCGCCACGGCGTCGTCGTCCAGGACGGTCGCGGGCGGGGCGCCGCCCTCCCCCGGGTCCAGCGCCACGAACGTGTCGGCCGCGGCGAGCGCGGCGTTGTCGGCCAGCATCTGGAGCTTGCGCTCCCCCAGGTACACCGCGGTGACGCCCATGACCACGACCGTGAGCAGGAGCAGCACGACCGCGAAGCCGATGACCAGGATGGTGACCTGGCCCTCGTCCCGGCCGTGGCCTCGGTCGGCGTGCCGGCCCCTGGACACGTCCCGGACCCGGTGTCCGTCGTCGTCCGGGCGCGGCTCCGGGCGCGCGGTCCGCGCGCTCATCCGTAGCGCCCGAGCACGACCGTGGCCGAGGACGTCAGCACGGCGACGTCCAGATCGGTGAACCCGGGCACCAGCGGGAGCGGGACCTCCAGGACGGCGTGCACCGTGGCCACCGCGCCGGGCGCCGCGCAGGCGCCGTCGGAGCACTCGAGCCGGATCGCCAGCCGGTCGGGGGCGAAGCCCTGGTCCGCCGCCGCCAGCTGCGCCGCGGCGCTCAGTCCGGCCTCGGACAGCTCGCCCGGCTGGGCGCGGGCCAGCACCTGGGAGGCCTGCTGCACGGCGGCCACGACGGCGAACGCCCCTGCCTGGACCTGGGCCACCGCGAGCACGAAGTAGACCACGGGAACGAGCAGCAGCGTGCCCAGCGCGACGAACTCCACGACCGCGCTGCCCTCGTCGTCGTCCGCGCGTTCCCCGATCGCTCCGGGTGCCTCAGTCACCGAGGACGGCATGGCCGCGCACCTCCAGGGAGTCGGGTGGTCCGAACAGGGCCACCACGGGCAACGGCGCCACCACCGTGACCTCCAGGGTCCGCAGCTCGCCCACCGTGACGGAGGTGGCGGCGACGTCCTGGGCGTACCGGGGTCCCAGGGCACCGGAGACGATCCGGCGGGTCCGCTCGACCCCGTCCTCGGGCGAGCGGTCGGCCAGGGTGCCGTACCGGGCGCCGGCCGCGGCGGCGTCGATCAGCGTGTTGCGCACGTGCAGGGCCAGGGCGAGCTGCAGCGTGGCCGCGAAGATCACCGCCACGAGGCCGGCCACCATCACGTACTCGACCACCGCGCTGCCCCGGTCGGCCTCCTGCGGCCCGGAGCGCGGCCGGGCCCGGTTCCCGCCCATCCTCAGTTCTGGCTCACGCGGGCCATCGCGTCCTGGAAGAGCCCCTCCAGGGCCGGCTGCGCCACCAGCAGTAGGCCGGCCACGAGCACCGCGGACATCAGGGTCAGCATCACCCAGCCGGGGACGTCCCCGCGGTCGGGATCGCCGGCGGCGAGCCGGCCGCGCAGCGCGGACAGGAGGAGGGGAAGGACGCCGAGCAGGGCGGCGAGCCGGTGGAGGTGTGTCATGAGGAGTGTCCTTTCCTGGGAGGCGGCCGGTCCCGCGCCGCCCGGATGAGCGGTCAGAAGCCCAGCTCGAGCACGGCGAGCCCGGGGTACACGGCGAACACGACCGTCAGCGGCAGCACGAAGAACACGAGAGGGACCATCATGGCGATCTCCTTGCGCCCGGCCGCCTCCATCAGTTCCCGCTTGTCGTTGTCCCGCACGTCCTGCGCCTGCGCCCGCAGCACGTCCGCCAGGGGCGTGCCGCGCTCGATGGCCACGACGATGCCGTCCACGAACCGCCCGATCGGGGCCACCGGGGTGCGGGCGGAGAAGTCCTGGAGGGCGTGCACGAGCCCGGCGCCGGACCGGGTCTGCGCGAGCACCGCGCGGAACTCGGCGGTGAGCTCTCCCTCGGCGACCCGGCACACCCGCTCGAGCGAACCCACCGCGCTCTCCCCCGCCCCGACCGACAGCGCCATCAGTTCGGCCACGGCGGGGAACTCGGCCAGCATCCGCGCCTCCCGGACCCGGATCCGCCGGCCCAGCTGGTGCCCGCGCAGCAGGTGTCCGGCGGCCGTAGCCGTGCCCACGGCCAGCAGCACCCCGCCGGGACCCGTGCCCCAGCGAGCCGCGGCGGCCACGCCGAGCAGGACGCCCAGCAGCAGCCCCCCGGTCGCGCACAGGAGCTGCTCGGCGCGGAAGTCCGCCGCCGTGGTGGTGACCCCGGCCCGGGCCAGCCGCCTGTCCAGGGCCGCCGACGGGGCGGCGTGCCGGAACACCCGGTGGGCCAGCCCGCGCACGAGCGGGTCCAGCCTCACCGCGGGCCGGCCGGGAACCCGGGCCGAACGGTTCCCGGGCCGGGCGAGCAGGGCCGACTCGACCTCCACCGAACGCAGCTGCGGAGAGATCCGGGCCGCGAAGGACGGCCCACCGGTGATCCGGGCCCCGGTCAGCAGCAGCCACAGTCCGGCGGCGAGCACCAGGCCGAGGAGCACCAGGAGGGCGGGGGAAGCGCTCACCGCAGTACCCGCTCGGGCTCGGGCAGCGCCCCGATGCGCAGCATGAGGCGGTAGGCGATCGTGGACACGAGCAGCCCGCCGATGAGCACGAGCGCACCCGACGGGGTGTCGTAGGCCCGGATCGCGGCGGGCTGGGTGGCCATCAGCGCCAGCACGATCCACGGTGCGGCCACCGCCAGGCGGGCGGCGTTGACCGTCCAGGACTGGCGGGCCTCCAGCTCTCCGCGGGTGCGGGCGTTCTCCCGCAGGAACTCCGACAGCGTCCCGAGCAGCCGGCCGAGATCGGTCCCGCCGACCTCCCTGGTCACCCGCAGGGCCTCGACGATGTTGTCCGCCACGGGGTCGGCCAGCCGGTCCTTGAGCAGGGTGAGGGCGCCCTGCAGCTGCCCGGACGCGCGGTAGTCGGCGGCGAACCGGGCGAAGGCCGGGCGCACCGGCTCGGGTCCGCGGTACTGCAGCTGGATCAGCGCCTCGGGCAGGGACATCCCGGCCCGGATCGCCGAGCGCAGGTGGTCGACGACGTCGGGCCACACCTCGCGCAGGGCGGCCGCCCGGCGCCGGGCCCGGTGCTGCACCACCGCCAGGGGAACCCAGCCGCCCAGGACGGCGGCGCACAGCCCGAGGACGGCGGCGCCGGTGACCGCGGCGACGATCAGCCCGCCCAGTGTCCCGGCCGCGGCGCAGGCGGCCAGCAGTCCCGCCGGGCCGACCCGGGCCAGGTCCGCACGCAGCAGCAGCTCGCGCAGCCGACCGAGCCGGCGCGCGACCACCGGGCGTGGCGCCTCCTCGGCCCAGCAGGACCACCAGAGCAGGAACACGCCCGCTCCCAGCAGCACGCCCAGCGCCGCGCTCACCGCACCGCTCCCACCGGGCCGTCGTCCGCCAACAGGTCGCTCACCCGGTGCCCGGCCCGCTCGAACTTCCACGCCGCCGGCGCCTCGGCGGCCACCGCCAGCAGAGCGCCGTCCGCCTCCGCGAAGACGGGGTACGTCTCGATCACGCCGTTCTCGACCCGGTTGCCGATCGCGAGGATCTCGCTCACCCGGCGCCGCCCGTGCCGGTCGCGGTGGCAGTGCACCACGAGGTCGAAGCAGGAGGCCACCGTGGGCACCACGAAGCCGGTGCTGATGTTCTCTCCTGCCAGCAGCGGCAGCGTGCAGATCTTGGTCACGGCGTCGCGCGCGGAGTTGGCGTGCAGGCTGCACATCCCCGGCAGCCCGCTGTTCAGCGCGATGAGCATGTCCAGGCTCTCCGCCTCCCGCACCTCCCCGACCACGAGCCGGTCCGGGCGCATCCGCAGCGCCTCCTTCACGAGTCGGCGCAGGGGGATCTCTCCCGTGCCCTCGAGGTTGGGCTGACGGCACTGCATCCCCACGACGTCGCGCAGGGGCACCTGCAGCTCGAAGATCTCCTCGACCGTCACCACGCGCTCGCGTGGCCCGATGGAGGCGCACAGACAGTTCAGGAGCGTCGTCTTGCCCGCCTGCGTGGCGCCGGAGACGAGGATGTTGAGCCCGCTGGCCACCGCGGCGTCGAGGAAGCGCGCCGCGCGCGGCGGCAGCGAGCCCAGCTCCACGAGGTCGTCCAGCCGTCGGGCCCGGGCCACGAACTTGCGGATGTTCACGGCCCAGTGCCGGCGCGTCACGTCAGGGATCACCACGTGCAACCGGGACCCGTCCGGCAGCGCCGCGTCCACGAACGGGGAGGACAGGTCCAGGCGGCGGCCCGAGGACTTGAGCATGCGCTCCACGAGGTTGCGGATCTGGGCCTCGGTCAGCACCAGGCTCGTCAGCTCGGACGCCCCTCCGCGGGCGGCGTAGACCTCCGCCGGACCGTTGATCCAGATCTCCTCGATCCGCGGGTCGTCGAGCAGCGGCTGCAGCGGGCCGAACCCGGCCACCAGGTCCAGCAGCACCCGGCGGGCGGCGTCCAGGTCCGCCAGGGCCGGCAGCACCCCGCGCGCCGAGCGCTGGTCGTAGTCGCGCACCGCGGCGTCCACCAGTTCGCGGGTGCGTTCCAACTCGAGCACCGGGTCCAGGCCCCGGCGCCGGATCAGCTCCCGCACCTCGGCCTCGACCAGCCCGAGCGCGTCCTCGGAGAGCAGTGCCGTCATCCGTCCCCCTGCGCGTCGCCCGGCGCGGGATCCGTGCCGGCGGCTCCCCTGCGGAGCGCATGCACAGGAACATAGGCCGATCCACCGTCGTGCCCACAACCCCGTCCTGGACTCCTGTGGACAGCCGTCGCTGACCTGCGATGTTGTTCCCGTCCGGAAACACATGGAGTGTCACAGGATGCGGGCGCATGAAATTTGCTCGGCGGCGGCACGCTGCCGCTTGCCCGCGAGGGCGTGCGCGACGAGCCGCCGGACCGTAGTGTGGGCGGGCGAGCACGCCCCGCACCGGGTGTGCGCGCCACGGCACCGCCCGTGGCGCAAGCCGCCGCCGACCCCGAGGACTGCCGTGACCCATGTGACCTCCGAGCAGGGCGGCAACCGCCCCCATGTCACCGCCCGTGCCCGGGCGCTGCTCCGCGCGGCCGTCCCGCTCACCGGAAATCTGCTGACCGGCGCGGCCGGCGCGGCTCTCGGCCGGCACCTGGTGGCTCC
The DNA here is from genome assembly GCF_039530085.1 of Kocuria aegyptia. Classification (NCBI taxonomy): domain Bacteria; kingdom Bacillati; phylum Actinomycetota; class Actinomycetes; order Micrococcales; family Micrococcaceae; genus Kocuria; species Kocuria aegyptia. Next base: position 103,833 of record NZ_BAAAOA010000019.1, on the reverse strand, counting down.
CTCACCGGGTGCGAGGGCCGCCGTGCCCCGGGGATGGCCGACCACCTTCGCCCACCGGGGAGGCGCCGAGGTCGCGCCGGAGAACACCCTCGAGGCGTTCCGGGCGGCCGAGGCCCTCGGGGACGTCGTGCTGGAGCTCGACGTGCAGGCCTCCGCCGACGGCACGGCCGTGCTGATGCACGACCTCACGGTGGACCGGACGACGGACGGGACCGGAGCCGTCGCACTGATGTCCGCCGCGCAGCTGCAGCGGCTGGACGCCGGGCACGCGTTCACCCGCGACGGCAGGACCTTCCCGTGGCGGGGGCGCGGGGTCCGCGTCCCCACGCTCTCGGAGGTCTACGAGGCGTTCCCCGAGCACCGCGTGGCGATCGAGCTCAAGGGCAACCGTCCCGGCGCCGAGGAGATCGTCTGGCGCACCATCCGGGCGGCGGGCGCCCAGGGGCGCACGCTCGTCGCCACGAACCGCACGGCCTCGATCCGGCGGTTCCGCCGGGCCTCGGACGGGGCGGTCCCCACAGCGGCCTCCGTGACGGAGTTCGCGGCCTTCCGGCTGCTGTGCCTGCTGGGCCGGCACGACCGCCATCCGCTGCCGTTCGAGGGCCTGCAGCCACCGGACTCCCTCCTGGGCCTGCGCGTGCTCACACCCGGGCTCGTGCGGAGCGCCCAGCGGGCCGGACTCCGGGTCGACGTGTGGACGATCGACCGGGAGGACGACATGCGCCGCCTGCTGGAGTGGGGCGTGGACGGGGTCATGACGGACCGGCCGGACCTGCTCTCCCGGGTGGTCCGGGAGGCCTGACCCGCAGCGGGGCCGGTCAGGCCGCGGGGCGCTCGGCCGGTGAGGTCGCCGCGAACTGCCGGACCGAGGCCCGTTCCGCGTGCGCCGGGTCCGGTGCCCAGGGCCGCTCCGCCTCGGCGACGGCGATGTGCCGGGCCAGCCGGGTCACGTTGACCTCCTGCTGGCGGTTGCGCAGCGCGGAGGTGGCCTGGGTGATCATGAAGATCACCACGAAGCCGTACAGGACGAGGTCCGTGCCGCGCCCGATCCCGAAGAAGTGGGCGACCCCCGTGAGCAGGTCGGGGAAGAAGATGGACAGCGCCGCGAAGACGAAGAACGCCAGGGCCACCACGCGGCGGATCGCCTGGTGCTTGGCGTTGGCCCCGCCGCGGATCAGGGCGAGCGCGCCGTAGCCCACGGCCAGGACCAGCAGGATCTGCACGGCGTAGATCATCGGACGGCTCTTCCCCTCAACGGTGCGGACTGGCTGTGGACTGGGTGCGGACTACTTGACGAACAGCTCGGCGAGGATGTTCACGCCGTTGAGCAGCGACTGCCCCTTGGACTTCGAGTAGTCCGTGTAGATGATCTCCACCGGGTGCTCGACCCACCGGGGCCGGATGTCGGCGAGCTGGTTGACGATCTCCGAGGCGTGCGCCATCCGGTTCTGGGTCAGCCGGATCCGGGACAGGGTGCCCCGGTCGATGGCGCGCAGCCCGTTGTGGGCGTCGGAGAGGTCCATTCCGGTGGACAGCTTGGAGAAGAACGCGGCGGTGCGCAGCACGATCCGCTTGAGGGCGGAGACCCTGGTGCGCCGGTCGAGGAAGCGGGAGCCGAGCACGACCTCGGCCTCGCCCGAGCGGATCCGCCCGACCATGTCCCACGCGTCCACCACCCGGTGTTGGCCGTCGGAGTCGAAGGTCACCACGCAGTCCATCCCGGGGTCCTGCAGGGCGTACTCGAAACCGGTCTGCAGCGCCGCGCCCTGGCCCAGGTTGATGGGGTGCTGGACGACGACGGCGCCGGCCTCGGCGCAGATCCGGGCGGAGTCGTCGGAGGATCCGTCGTCGACGCAGACGACGTGCGGGAAGGTCCTCCGGAGCTCCCTCAGCACCTCTCCCACGACTGCCGCCTCGTTGTACACGGGCATGACGATCCACGAACGACTCACCCGGACATTCTCGCACAGCGCGCCGGACCCGCCCGTCAGGTCGGAGGCCGGCCCCGGGGCGGCCGCTATGATCGTCCCGGCCCCTTCCCCCACCGTAAGGACGACACCGTGCCCGCTGCCCGGCCGAGCCCCGCAGGACCGACGTGCTGACGGACTGGGGCCCCCATCTGCCGGCCTTCCTGGTCCTGCTCGCCTACCTGTGGCTGCCCGGGCTGGCCCTGCTGTGGGCCTTCGGGCAGCGCGGGGGGCGGATCCTGCTGACGGCGCCGGCGTTCAGCGTCGCCGTCGTCGGGCTCACGGGCGTGGTCCTGGACCTGGTGGGGATTCCCTACGGCGCGCTCGCCCAGGTGGTCGCCGCCGTGGTGCTGGCGGCGCTGGCATGGCTGGTCGGCAGGCTGCTCCCCCGGGGCGGCCACGTGCCCGGCTCGTACGCCGCCGGGGCGGAGCCGGGAGCAACCCCCGGCGACGGTCGCCGCTGGCTGTTCCCGGCGGGCGCGGCCGCCGGTCTGGCGATCGGGGCGGTGCTCCTGGTGCGCCGGATGGCGTCCGTGATCGGCCACCCGGAGGCGTTGGCCCAGCGCTGGGACAACATCTTCCACCTCAACGCCATCCGCTACGTCCTGGAGACCGGCAACGGCTCGACCCTGACCCTGAACCGGATGGTGAGCCCGGAGAGCGCCATCGCCCTGTACCCGGCGGCGTGGCACCAGCTGGCGTCCCTCGTGGTGCCGCTGACCGGCGACAGCGTGCTCGTGGCCCACAACCTGACGCTGCTCGCGGTGGCGGGACTCGTCTGGCCCGCCTCGTGCATCTTCCTGGTGCGCTGCCTCGTCGGCCCGTCCCCCGTGGCGGCCGTGGTCGCCGGCACGGCCGCCGCCGGGTTCAGCGTCTTCCCGCTCGGCCTGATGGCCTGGGGCCCGCTCTTCCCGAACATCCTCGCCCTGGCGCTAGCCCCCGTGTCCCTGGGCCTGCTCGTGCGGCTGCTCGGCCCCGGCGTGACCGCGGACCGGACCGCCCGCACCCCGGACGCCGCCGGCCGGGTCCGGCTGGCCGCCAGCCTGGCGGTCACCCTCGGCGCGCTGTTCGTCTCCCAGCCCAACGCGTTCCTGGCCCTGCTCGTGGTCGCGGTTCCCCTGGCGGCCACGGCGTGGTGGCTCGGCCTGCGCGCGGCCGCGGGCGCCCGGCGGCGCGGCCCGGCCCTCGGGCTGGCGGCGGTGGCGGTGGTCGTGGTGACGGCATGGCTGCTGCTGTGGAACGTCCTGACCACGGACCGCGCGTGGGATCCCTTCACGTCCTTCGGCCGGGGCGTGGGGGAAGCCGTCATGTTCACGGCCAACGGCCGCGACGACGTCCCCTGGGTGCTCGTGCTGCTGACCGCCGCGGGCGTCTACGCCGCGATCTCCCGCCGCCGGCTGCGCTGGGTCGTGCTGGGCCACCTGTCGCTCGTGCTCCTGTACGCCGTCTCCGCCGGCGGCGAGGAGGGCCCCTGGCGGGAGTGGCTGACCGGGGGGTGGTACGTGGACTCCTACCGGCTGGCCGCCACTCTGCCGCTGACCGCGGTGCCCCTCGCCGCCCTCGGCGCGGCGCACGTGGTGGAGGCCCTGGCCGCCGGTGCCGCGGCGCTCGCCTCGTTCGCCGGCCGGCCCGGGGCCGGCCGCGCCGCACATCCCGTCGCGGCGGTCGTGCTGCTGGCGCTCGCGGTGCCGTACTCCCAGGTCGAGTCCCTCACCCAGGCCACGAGGTGGGGCAAGCAGTACTACGCGTGGGAGGGTCCCGAGAACATCCTGACCCGGGACGAGTACGAGCTGCTGGAAGAGCTCGAGGAGCTCACGGACCCCGATGACGTGATCGCCGTCAACCCGTGGAACGGCGGCTCCCTGGCCTTCGCGGTCGCGGAGCGGCCCGTGACCCAGTACCACGTGGGGACGCCCGATCCGCTGGTGCAGGAGGTCGTCACGGGCATCGACGCCGCTGTCCCCGGCAGTCCTGCCTGCGAGGCCGCGGAGGAGCTCGACGTCCGCTACGTCCTGGACTTCGGCACCCAGTTCATCATCCCGGACGATCCGGCCGCCCTCGCCTACACCGGGGTCAACGCGGTGGACCCGGCCGTCGACCTGAACCTGGTGCTGGTCGAGCGCAACGGGGAGGCGGCGCTCTACGAGGTCGTCGGCTGCGACGCCCCCTGACCCTGCGACGGGCCCCGACCCCGCGACGGACGACGGGCCTGCGACGGACGACGGGCCTGCGACGGACGACGGGCCGCCCGGCTCCTCGCGGAGCTGGGCGGCCCGTCGTCGTCCGTGCAGGCCTCAGCCGGCGTTCTCCGCGGCGCGGAACTGGTCGATCACCTCGTCGATGGGCCCGTCGCTGCGGACCCGGCCGTGCTCGATCCACACCCCGCGGTCGCAGACCTTGCGGACCACGTCGAAGTCGTGGCTGACGACCAGCAGCGTCTTGCCCTCCTCGGAGAGCTCCTTGACCCGGCCCAGGCTCTTGCGCTGGAAGGGTTCGTCGCCCACCGAGAGGATCTCGTCGATGATGAAGATGTCCGGGTCGGTGAACACCGCCACGGCGAACGCCAGGCGCAGGTACATGCCGGAGGAGTAGAACTTCACCTCGGTGTCGATGAACTGCTCGATCTCGGAGAACGCCACGATCTGGTCGAACTTCCGGTCGATGTCCTCCTTGGACATCCCGAGGATCGCACCGTTGAGGTAGACGTTGTCACGGCCGGTGAGGTCGGGGTGGAAGCCCGCGCCGACCTCGATCAGCCCGGCCACGCGCCCGTTGACCACGAGCGAGCCCCCGTCGGGGCTCATCACGCCCGAGACCAGCTTGAGGAACGTGGACTTCCCGGAGCCGTTGAGCCCCACGAGCGCCACGCTCTCGCCCGGGCGGATGCTGAGGCTGAGGTCCTCGAGGGCGCGGAAGCGGTTGGAGATGTCCTGGCGTCGCCCCCGCGCGAGCCACATCACCGTCTCCTTGAGGGAGCGGGCGTGGCGGAGCGAGAACTCCTTGGCCAGGTGCTCGGCCACCACTGCGGGCTCGGCCGGCGGGGTGGTGCGGTCGGTGCTCATCGTCACAGCTCCTGCGCGAATCGGCCCTCGAGGCGACGGAACATCAGGTCGCCCAGGAACATGATGACCGTGACCACGAGCAGCGCCACCGGTGTCCAGAGGGAGAACAGGTGGGGCGGCACCTCGTGGGCCCCGGGGGTGGTGGTGGGCAGCCAGAACGCCGCGTGCGAGAGCTCCACGGCCACGGTCAGGGGGTTGAGCATGAATCCGGCGAACCACACCGGGCCCAGCACGTCGCGGACCATCGACCACGCGTAGAGCACCGGGGCGGACCACGTGCTGACCATGACGATCAGGTCCACGAAGTTCTCGGCGTCGCGGAAGAACACGTTCGCCGCGCCGAAGAGCATGCCCAGCCCCGCCCCCAGCAGACCGACGATCAGCAGCGCCGCGGGCACGGCCAGCAGGGAGATCCACGTGGGCGACCAGCCCACGATCAGGGCGGCCAGGAGCATGACCACGAGCTGCGGCATCAGGTGCACGCCGGCGACCCACACGGACGCCACCGGAAACATCTGCCGGGGCAGGTAGATCTTCTTGATCAGGCTCGCGTTGGCCACGATCGAACGGGCCGCGTTGCCGAAGGACTCCGAGAAGAAGTTGATCAGGATGATCCCGGAGAACAGGTACACGGCATAGTTCTCCATCCCCCGCTCCAGGCCCAGGAAGATCCCCAGCGCCACGTAGAAGACCACGAACTGGATGCCGGGCTTCACGTAGGACCACAGCAGCCCGAGGACCGTGCCGCGGTAGCGGATCTGCAGCTCCTTGTCGACCAGCAGCTTCAGCAGGTAGCGCTGGCGGAACACCGCCGGCAGACCCGTCCCGGGGGACGGTCTGCGGACGACCGAGGCAGCAGGCATCAGACGCCGATCTCCGAGTGCTCGCGGAAGGTCGCCTCCCACGCCTCCATGGAGGTGACCTCCGGCAGCGCCTCGCGGTAGCGGCGGGACAGCTCCGGCCAGCGCAGGGCCAGCTGGGCGTGCAGCCGCAGGGACTCCGCCATCAGGGCGCGGGCCTCCCGGGGCGAGCGCTTGTACCAGGTGTAGCCGGTGCCGTCCGAGGCGGAGACCAGCGCGCTGTCGTAGCGGGCGAGCCGCCACCACCGGGCGTCCTGGTAGGGCAGGTGCACCTGCGGGTGCTGCTCGGCCTGCTCCTGCGGGCGCACGGCGAGGTGGCGCACCACGGCGGTGGTGGCGGAGGTGAGCACCTTGAGCCCGTGCGGGGCGGAGAGCCGCCGCGCCCGGAGGGGCTTGGCCGAGGCGACCGTGGGGTACGCGTCCAGGTCCGGCTGGTAGACGGCGTCGGAGTGCTGGCTCATCATCCGGCGCACGTCGCGGATCCGCTGGGGCAGCAGCTCGTGCAGGGTCTCGGGGCCCTCCAGGACGTCCCGCAGGGCCAGGACCCGGGCCTCCTCCGCGAAGTACTGCATGGACAGCAGGTGCCGCAGGTCCTTGAGCCCGTTGCGCCCGAGCACCTCGCCGCCGCGATCGAACGGGGAGTGCAGCAGGGCGGCCACGAGCTGGTTGCGCTTGTGGAAGTACGCCTGCCAGCTGATGGTGTCGTCCTTGTCCGCCCAGGCCAGGTGCCACACGGCCACGCCGGGCAGGGACACGGTGCGGTAGCCGGCCGCCTTGGCGCGGATGCCGTACTCGACGTCGTCCCACTTGATGAACACGGGCAGCGCCAGGCCGATCTCACGGACCACCTGGGTGGGGATCAGGCACATCCACCACGCGTTGTAGTCCACCTCGACGCGGCGGTGCATCCACGCCGTGCCGCGCAGGTTGCTGCGCCGGAAGTCGTGGCCGATCTCCACGCCCTCCCCGGCGGGACCGTACTGGAAGCTGTACGGGTCCATGGCCTCGCCGAAGTTGTGGATCTTCGTCGGGTTGAGCAGGTCGATCATGTGCCCGCCGACCAGTGTGGGCCGCTTGCAGAAGTCGGCGAACACGCTGATCCGGCGCACGGCCTCCGGCTCGATCTCGACGTCGTCGTCCATGAGCAGCACGTACGTGCTGTCGGCGCGGACGGCCTCGTACATGCCGCGGGCGAAGCCACCGGCCCCGCCCAGGTTGCCCTGGTCGATGACGCGCAGGCGGTCGCCGAAGCGCGCCTGGACCTCGCCGAAGCCCGGCTCGTCGACGACCTTCTGGTTGCCCTGGTCCACGATCACGACCTGCGCGACCTGCGGCAGGTGGTCCCGCTGCTCGTCCAGGAGGCGGGCGTTGGTGAGGCAGTAGGAGGGCTTGTTCATGGTCGTGATCTGGAGGGTCACGGACCCCTCCGTGGTGCCCGTGCCGTCGCCCAGCCACTGGGCGCCCAGCACCTCGAGCTCCTGGTCCCCCGCGGTGGCGTCGAACCAGTACCACCCGCCGTCGGCGAAGGCCTTCAGCGGCAGCACGACCTCGGTCAGCCGGTCGGCGCCGGAGACCTCGTGCACCGACACGGGCACGGATTCGCCGCGTGCGTTGGAGCTGTGCACGGTCACCGAGCCGCGGCCGGTGGTGCGCACCCGGAGCACGACCTCGCGCAGGTGGGTGTTGTGCCGCCAGTAGCTGGCCGGGAACGCGTTGAAGTACGTGGCGAAGGACACGGTGCTGCGGACCGGCACGCGCACGGACGTGCGGCCGAGGATCACCACGCCGCTGGCGGCCCCGGTGTCGGAGGCCACGTTGACCACGATCTGGGGCCGCTGCTCCTTCGCGTCCTCCTGCTGGGCGGCGGTGCCCGTGTCCGCCCGGGAGTCCAGGTAGAGGGGCTGGGTCGGGGAACGGTCGCCCGTCGGGAAGACGAGCTCCTGCAGCACCCGGTGGGCGGTGCCCTCGGTGCCGGTCCGTTCGGTGTCCTGGGTCGTCGCGGTCACGCGTCCACTCCCCCGCTCTCGATGGTGGCCCCGCCGGTGAAGTGGGGCTTGAGCTTGTTGTCGACCATGGACAGCGCGGCCCCGATGGCCATGTGCATGTCCAGGTACTTGTAGGTGCCGAGGCGTCCGCCGAACAGGACCTTGTCCTCGCCGCGGGCGAGATCCCGGTACTTCAGCAGCTTCTCGCGGTCCACCGAGGTGTTGACCGGGTAGTACGGCTCGTCGCCCTTGTCCGCGAAGCGGGAGAACTCCCGCATGATCACCGTGGCGTCCGTGGTGTAGTCGCGCTGCGGGTAGAAGTGGCGGAACTCCAGGATGCGGGTGAAGGGGACGTCGGGGTCCGGGTAGTTGATCACCGGGGCGCCCTGGAAGTCCTCGATCGGCAGGACCTCCTGCTCCAGGTCGATGGTCCGCCAGGAGAGGTCGCCCTCGGCGTAGTCGAAGTACCGGTCCACGGGGCCCGTGTAGACGACCGGGACCTGCCCGGAGACGGCGGCGCGGGAGTAGTCGTGGCCCTCGTCGAAGAAGTCGGTGTCCAGCCGGACGTCGATCCTGGGGTGGTCCGCCATGCGCTCGAGCCACGCGGTGTAGCCGTCCACCGGCAGTCCCTCGTACTTGTCGTTGAAGTACCGGTTGTCGTAGGTGTAGCGGACGGGGAGCCGGTTGATGATCGAGGCGGGCAGGTCCTTGGGGTCCGTCTGCCACTGCTTGCCCGTGTAGTGCTTGATGAACGCCTCGTAGAGCGGCCGGCCGATGAGCTGGATGCCCTTGTCGTTGAGGTTCTGCGGGTCCGTCCCCGCGAGCTCCCCGGCCTGCTCCTGGATCAGCGCCCGGGCCTCGGCCGGCGAGTACGCCGCGCGGAAGAACTGGTTGATCGTGCCGAGGTTGATCGGCATGGGGAAGACCTCGTCGTGGTGCCGGGTGTAGACGCGGTGCACGTAGTCCGTGAAGTCGGTGAACCGGTTCACGTAGTCCCAGACCCGCTCGTTGGAGGTGTGGAACAGGTGGGCGCCGTAGCGGTGCACCTCGATCCCGGTCTGGGGCTCGTTCTCCGTGTAGGCGTTGCCACCGATGTGGGGGCGCCGGTCGATGATGGCCACGTCGAGGCCGAGCTCGTTGGCGGCCCTCTCGGCCACGGTCAGGCCGAACAGGCCGGACCCTACGACGACGAGATCTGCGTTCACGGGCTAACTCCTGGGGTTGGGATCCTGGTGGGCCCGGCCTGCGTCCGGCCGGTGAGGGGGCGGCACGGGCGCCGGGCGTGCGCTGCGTACCAAAGTACCTGATCAGTCGGGGAAGCCCTGGAGCAGCCACTCGGCGGCGAGGCGGCCGGAGGCCGCGAGGGAGGCGTTCTCGGCCGCCCACGCGGCCCGCCGGCGCCGCTCCCGTTCGTTGTCCTCGGCCAGTGCCGGGTCGAGCCGGCGATCGAGGGCGGCGATCATGGCCTCGGCCACCGCGTCGGCGTCGTGGTCGACGGCCGCGCCCAGACCGTTGTCCCGCACGAGCTCCGCGGCGACCCCCGCGCCCGCGTACAGGACCGGCGTCCCGCACGCCGCGGCGGCGTAGATCTTGGTGGGCTTGGTGAAGTCGTAGCCGATGCCCGGGAGCACCGCGCCCAGGGCGGCGACGGCGCCCCGGGTCCACTCCGCCGTCTCGGCGGCCGGACGGAGTCCCTCGAAGAGCACGCGCCCGGGGGCCAGCCGCTCGGCGATCTCCTGGACCCGGTCGATGTCGGAGCCGCGGCCGAAGAAGCGCAGCCGGGCGTCGGGGTGGGCCTCCAGGACGCGGGGCATGGCACGGACGAAGACGTCGGCGCCCTGCCACTCGGACATCGACCCGGCGTAGACGAAGTACGGGTCGCCGGGATCGGCCACGGGCCCGTCGGGGCGGAAGACCTCGGTGTCGATGCCGTTCTCCGCCACGAGCACCTTCTCCCACGCGACGCCGGTGACGGACTGCAGCTCGCGGCCCATGGCCTCGGACACGGTCAGCACGCCGGCGGCCCGCCGGGCCGCGAGGGTCTCCATGACGCGCATGGCCCGCTTGACCGGCGCGGCGACCTCCATCTTCTCGGCAGCCGTGGTCCAGATGTCCGGGGCGTACCAGACGTAGGGCCGGCCCCGGAGCCACGAGGACACGAGCACCGCGATCCCCGTGGTGGGGGGCGGTTCGCTGACCACGAGGTCGGCCCGGGTGACCAGCAGCCGGAAGAGGACGGGGACGTCGAAGCTGAGGTACTGGACGATCCCGCGCACGTAGTCGAACCGGTCGCGCAGGACGGGCCACCGGCGCACCGAGTAGGACTCCGGCTCGATCACCGTCCCGGCGGGCGGGCGCGTGGTGAGGACCGTGACCTGCGCCCCCGCCTCCGTCAGGCCGCGGGCCAGGGCCCGCAGCCGGAAGGACGCGGCGGCCGGCTCGGGGGCGAAGATGCGGCTGACGATGACGATGCGGCGGGGAGTCACGGGACCACCTGTTCGGAGCTGCTCGACGGGAGGGAAGGGACGGGGACCGGGCACGACGTCGGCGGGCACGGGCGGTCCAACTGTACTGGTCCGCGCCCGCCGTCCGAGGCGGCGCGCCCCGGGGGCCGCGGCGGACCCGCGGGCCGGCTCCGCTACCGCACGGTGCGGCTGGTCCACGCGAGCACGCCGGGCCGGAAGAGCAGGACGAGCACGACGACGGCCGGCACCGCCGGCGCGAGCCCCGCCGCCCACTGCCCCGACCGGAGCAGCGGCAGGGCGAGCACCAGGAGGAAGAGCTGGACCACGAGCGCGGCCGCGCGCGGCCACCGGTAGCCCCGCCACAGACCTCGGGCCACGCGCAGCAGCCACAGGGCGCCCCCGAGGCACACCACCGTGAGGAAGACGGTTCCGCCCACGGTCAGGGGCTCCTCGAACAGGAGGGACCGGACCAGCCGCAGCGCGGCTGCCGCGAGGACCAGGGCCTCGAGCAGCACCACGCCGGTCAGGACCACGACTTCGCGCGGCCGGGGGTCCCGGGAGGGGGTGGGCATGGGGTTCTCCTTCCGGTCGGGCGGCGGGCGCGGGCCCCGGCGCTCTCCGTCACCCTAGTGCGCCGCCCGCCGGTGCGGGCTGCCGCACCGGCGGGCGACCCACCCCCGGGCGCTCTGTGAGCAACGCCTCATCACCCCGGGTGTGACGCGCCCCCCAAAGCCCTTGTCCGCGCCCGGCCGGCGTGGGAAGGTTGACGACAGTTCTTCACAAGGCCCGTGCGAATGGGCCTTTTCTCTTGTCCCGGACGCCGCCGCCGCAGGATCCCCCTGCCCTGCGCCGACGGGACCCACCCTTGAAAGGAGCGATCGCTGACCATGGATTGGCGTAGCCGCGCAGCATGCCTGGAGAAGGATCCCGAGCTGTTCTTCCCCGTGGGCAACACGGGACCTGCTCTCCTCCAGATCGAGGAGGCCAAGGCCGTGTGCCGCAGCTGCCCGGTGATGGACACCTGCCTCCAGTGGGCCCTCGAGTCCGGCCAGGACGCGGGCGTCTGGGGCGGGATGAGCGAGGACGAGCGCCGCGCCCTCAAGCGCCGCGCCGCCCGCGCCCGCCGCGCTTCCTGAGCGCTCCGCTCGCCGCGAGGACCGGGAACCCCACGGGGTCCCGGTCCTCGCGGCTTCCCGCGCCGCACCGGGCTAGTCGTCGAGCCGGGCGCACACCGTCACCTCGGTGCCCCCGCCCTGCCGGGGCTCCCAGCGGATCCGGCCCCCGAGCTCGCCCGCGACCAGGGTGCGCACGATCTGCATCCCGAGCCCCTCACCGCTGCCGGCCCTGCGGAAGGCACCGGCCCCGGACTCCTCGATGACGACGTCGCCCATCCCTGCGCCGTCGTCGCTCACCACGACCTCGAGCAGCTGACCGGTGCCGTCCTCGTCCTGCACCCGGGACGCCTCCAGGGTGACCGTGCCGGTCCGTCCGGCGAGTCCGTGCTCGACAGCGTTCGTGACGAGCTCGTTGATCACGAGCGCCAGCGGGGTGGCCAGGCGGGTCGGCAGCTCGCCGAACTCGCCGATCATCCGGGTGTGCACCGTCTGCTCGGGGGCGGCCACCTCCGCCGCGAGCCGGAACTGCCGCGCGATCAGCTCGTCGAAGTCCACGTTCTGCGTGAACCCCTGGGAGAGCGTCTCGTGGACCATCGCGATGGTCGCGACCCGGCGCATGGCCTGCTCGAGCCCGTGCCGGGCCTCGTCCGTCGTCATCCGGCGGGCCTGCAGGCGCAGCAGCGCGGAGACCGTCTGCAGGTTGTTCTTGACCCGGTGGTGGATCTCCCGCACGGTCGCGTCCTTCGAGACGAGCTCCAGGTCCCGGCGGCGCAGTTCGGTGACGTCCCGGCAGAGCAGCACCGCGCCGAGCCGGCCGGACCGGTCCCGCAGCGGGACGGACCGGAAGTTGACGCTCACCCGTGCGCCCTCCACCTCGGTGCGCCACGCGGTCCGCCCGCTGAGCACGGGGGCGAGGGTCTCGTCCGCGTCCGCCCCCGACACCAGCACGGGGGGCACGAGGTCCATGAGCCGCTCCCCGAGCAGCTCGCCGTCGATCCCCAGCCGGCGCAGCGCCGACTCCGCGTTGGGCGAGACGTAGGTGACGCGGTCCTCGGCGTCGAGCCTGATCGCGCCGTCCCCGACCCGCGGAGCGCCGCGGCGCGATCCCGTCGGGGCGGAGAAGTCCGGCCACAGCCCCTCGTTGGCCATCCGCAGCAGCGCGTCGGCGGTCTCGCGGTAGACGATCTCCTGCCGGGAGACCACCTGCCCGGCCGCCCGTCCGGCGTGCAGGGTCAGCAGGGCCAGCGTCCGTCCCTTGCGCACGAGCGGCACGACCTTGACCGACCCGGAGGAGCCGGCTCCCTCACCGGCCTGGCGCTTCCGCTCGATCCGCCGGCCGACCCAGGCGGCGCGCAGGAACCCGCTCAGCTCCTCGGGGAGCAGCTCGCCCACCATGTCCTTGTGGAAGACCGTGGGACCCGTCGCGGGCCGCACGTGGGCGAGCACCCGGAACGGGCTGCCGGGGGCCGGCATGCCGCGGCCGTTGCCGCTGCCGGCGGCCGGGATGTAGTCGGCCGGGAAGCTGAGGATCAGGTCGCCGAAGGCGAGGTCGGAGATGAGCTGCCAGTCCCCCACGAGCAGGTGGAGCCACTCGTAGTCCCCGGGGCCGAAGTCCTTGGTGTTCCTGAGCGGTTCGGTGAACGCCACATCGCCTCCGGTGGTCGCAGGTGGGGAGGGACCGGACGGCCCCGTGATCAGCGGCGCAGCCAGGCCCCGATCCTGCCGCCCAGCCTAGTACCGTGCACGAGCGGCTCCCCGCCCTCCGCCGGCTCACCGGGACCGGTGAGCACCCGGCCTGCCAGCTCCCGCAGCGCGGCCCGCACGGCCGAGCCCGCCGCGGTCTCCGCGAGGACGGCCCCCGCCAGCAGCGCCTCGTCGCAGGTCTCCGGGTCCCACGGCACGAACAGCTCGACCGCCGGACCGGAGCCGAACCGTGCCCACGCCTCCCGGATCCCCAGTTCCGGGGAGCGTCCCGCCGCCGAGCGGCGCAGCTTGTTGACGGCGACGACGAGCCGGGCGCCGGGCGCGGCCGCGGCGACGTCCGGCAGGCCCTTGAGCAGTCTCGGCACGCCGATGGTGTCCGCGGCGCCCACCGCCACGACCACGTCGGCGCGCTCCAGGACCGTGAGGGCCGCCGCGTGCCGCCGGGGGACCATGCTGTCGACGGTGAGCTCCTCGTCGGCCTCCAGCGCGAAGCCGCAGTCCACCACCGTGGTCCCGAACTCCTGCACCGAGCGTTCGAGCAGCGTCGCCACGGCGCTGGAGCGCAGCTCCGGCCAGCGGTCCTGACGGGTCAGCCCCGTGAGCACCCGGACGGTCCGCCCGGCGACGGCCACGTCGGCGGCCGTCCGCCGCAGGGCTGCGCCGTCGAGCCGCCCCTGGTCGGCGAGACGGCACGCCTGGGCCAGGCCCGCGGCCTCGTCCAGCATCCCGAGGGCCGCGGCCACCGAGGGGCCGTAGGTGTCCGCGTCGACGAGAACCGTGTCCTGCCCGAGGAGCGCGAGCTCAGCGGCGAGGTTGACGGCCACCGTGGTCCGCCCCGGCGCTCCCGTAGGCCCCCACACCGCCACGATCCGCCCGGCACCCCGGGGGCCCGGCGGCTCCGCGCCGGCCGCCGAGGGCGCCGTATCCGCGGCGTCCGCCGGATCCGCACGGCCGGCCGCGGCGACGTCGGCGTAACCCACAGCGCTCGGGGCCCCCGCCGCGGCGGCGACGGCCTCCTCCACCAGGCGCGCGGCGCCCTCAGGGGCCGCGCGCTCCGGCACGACCACGGCGCCCAGGCCGGCGAGCCGGCGGTGGTCGTGGCCCTCCAGCACCAGCAGCGCCGCGCCGCCGAGGCGGATCTGCTCCAGCAGGCTCGCCGTGAGATCCTCGGCGCCCTCCGCGACGAGGGCGGCCCTGCCCAGCCCGGCGCGGGCGGCGGCCAGCAGCTCCGTGAGGTCGAGGCAGCGGCGGACCACCGTGACCGGCCCGTGCAGCCGTTCGATCCCGTCGACGAGGGGCCACGTCGAGACGCCGAGGGCCATGACCGGGAGGGCCATCACCGGCCGCCCGCGGGGTTCCATACGAGCGTGACGCGGGCGTCGTTGCCGAGCGCGTCCACGAGCTCCTCCATCGGGTCCTCCTCGACCAGCACGTGCACCACGGTGCCGCGGCCCGCGCCGAGGGCGGTCTCCTCCGCCTGCACCCCTGCGATCTCGGCGGCAGGGAGCAGCAGGCGCGCCGGCTCGTGGCCGCGGCCCGAGGGCTTCTGCGCGGCGACCCACACGTCCACGCGCGATCCCGCCCCGGCGTCCTGGGGCAGCGGATGGTCCACCGGGACGGCGACCGGCTTGCGGTCCAGCCGGTCCGCGGTGCCCAGCGCGGTTCCCGGCAGCAGCTGGCCCGCCGGGATCCGTTGCGTCGCGACCGTGCCCGGTCCGGGCACGGCGTCCGCCGGGACGTAGAGCTCCGCCGCGTCCTGCAGCCGGACGTCCACGGCCACCAGGTCGTCGCCGGTCACGCCCTGCCCGACCTCGATGTCCCGGGCGGCCGCCAGGTAAGGGTCCGTCCGGTTCGTGGCGGTGACCACGGCGGTCACCCCGGCGACGGAGAGCAGCACGAGCAGCAGCCCGGTGAGCAGCCTGGGGTCCCGCCAGGTCGGTCTCCGGAACCGGGCCGACGAGCCGTCCGTGCCCCTGACCGTGCCGCTCATCGGCGACCGCCTCTCTCGATGCTGGGCACGGCCGTGCGGACCGCGCTCGTCGCCCACATTCTGCCCGCGCCGCGGTGCCCCGGGAACCGCTCGGTGCACAACTGGGGACAGGGCGCCCCGTTCCGGTCTCCGCGCCCGTCCCCGCCGGACGGTGGTGTCGCCGCATGTGGACGGGGAGCCGCGCCGCCCGTTGGGTGGCAGACTGGAACGGGAGAGCAACCACGAGCAAGGAGGCGGAGGATGGCGCAGCAGCGCTTCCTGACCTTGGCGGACGTCGCCGAGATCCTCAACATCTCGGCGACGCAGGCGAGGGCTCTCGTGCGCAGCGGGGAGCTGCCCGCCATCCAGGTGGGCGGACGCGGCCAGTGGCGCGTCGAGACAGCCAAGCTGGAGGAGTACATCGCCCGGGGGTACGAGCGGACGGCGGAAGCGGTGCGCTCGGGCGCACTCGACTGACGCGCCCGGGCGTCGTCGACGACCGTCTCACCCCGCCGTGAGCGAGGAGACGCAGACCAGCGCGGGGAACGGCACGGCGCGCAGGGCGGTCACGCTGCTCCGCCTGCGGTAGTCGTCGTCGGGGTGCAGAGCCAGGTCGAAGAAGTCGGCGCCCACCCGGTCGACCGTCCCGTCGAGCTCGCCCAGCGGTCCTCCCCCCGCGAGCCGGATCCGCACTCCTGCCCTGGCCCGCGCCAGGGCTCGCAGCGCGTGCCCCAGGCCGAGACGCAGCGCGACCGGGTCGTCACCGGGCGCCCACCCCCGGCCGAGGGACTCCCACCACAGGACGGCCCCCAGCGGCACGATGTGCTCGCTGCCCCGGTCCTCGAGGGCGACCCAGCCGGCGCCCACCGTGCGCACCCGGCCCTCGACCGGCACGGACCCCGCCAGCAGGGCCCGGACGGGTTCGTCCTGCCGGAGGCGCAACCGGTCCGCCAGGCGCACCCGAGAGTACTCCGCGCGGGCCTGCTCCGCGGCCTCCTCCTCCACACCCTGCTGGTGCGCGGAG
Organism: Kocuria aegyptia; assembly: GCF_039530085.1. NCBI lineage: Bacteria > Bacillati > Actinomycetota > Actinomycetes > Micrococcales > Micrococcaceae > Kocuria > Kocuria aegyptia. The sequence goes on along the minus strand of NZ_BAAAOA010000019.1, from coordinate 87,682 downwards.
GCCAGCTGTGCCTCCAGGTCCGCGAACAGATGCTCCCAGCGCACTGCAGGGCCTCCCCTCCCGGCGCCCGGGCCGTCCGGCGGCGCAGGGCCTCAACGTAGGCGTCCGCCTCTCGGCCGTCAAGCAACGTCATGTCCACCGCCGGCGGCGGCGTCCTTTACATCGGGCACACGGCGGTGCTAAGACTGCTTCACAACGTCAAATTGCATCAAACGATGGCAAACTCGATCAAACGTGGTTTTTCTGGGAGGCGACATGACCGGCATCTCAGGATCCGCGCACACCGCCGCCGCTCCGCTGTGGTCGGTGCTGCTGGTGCCCGCGCTGGGCGCAGCCACCGGGACCTGCGGCGCAACCCTGGCCGGGGCGGACGGCGGCCTCGCCGGAGGCAGGGACACCGGGGCGCTGATCGGGCTGGCGGCGGCCGCGATCGGCTCCGCCGTGGTGGTCCTCTGGAGCCTCACCGCCGTCCTCGCGGTGCTCGCGGTGCTGGCCGGCCACCGCCGCTGGGAGCGCCTGGCGGGGATCTGCGGTCGGTGCTCCCCCGCCCTGCTGCGCCGCGCCGCGGCCACGGCCCTGGGCCTGCAGCTCCTCGCGGCCCCGGGGGTGGCCGCCGACGACACGCCCTCCCCGTTCTGGGACGCCGGGGCGTCCGCCCGGGAGGTCGCGGCCCCCGCCGAGGACGCGACGGCCCCTGATCCCGGCGCACCGGCCCCCCGGGGAGAGGCGCCCGGGCCGGCCTCCGAGCCGGACGCCGGCCCCGGACGCGTCGTGGACGCGGATCTCACCCCCGCACCGCCGGCGGCGCCGGGCCCCTGCCCCCCGGGGGCCGGGTCGTCGACGGCGGAGCGCACGGTGGACGGCGCCGTCACGGTCGTGCGCGGGGACACCCTGTGGTCCCTGGCCGCCGGCCTCCTGGGGCCGGAGGCCACCGACGAGGAGGTCGCGCGCGCGTGGCCCCGCTGGTACGACCTGAACCGGCACCAGCTCGCGGCCGGGCCGCACCGGCTCCTGCCGGGCCAGCGGCTGCTGGTGCCCGGGGCCGGAGGCCCCTGACCCGTCCCCGCTCCGCAGCACCCGATCACCGACACAGCTCAGCACCGTTCCCAGGAGGCCCGTCATGACTGCTCCCGCCGCCGGTTCCGACCCGGTCGCCCGTCCGCTCGTGCCCGGGCGCGGACGCCCGGTGGCCGCTCCCCCCGCCCGCCGCATGCGGGCCGCACCGCCCACGGCCCCGGGCGGCTACACGTGGGGCGCCACGCGCGTGCTGGGCCACGACGCCGAGGACGAGCTGGGCCGCGTCACGGCGCTGGCCCGGTCCATCGGACAGGCGGCCGTGGAGGTGCTGGGCGGGAGCAGGCCGGCGGCGCAGCTGAGCCGCTGGACCACCCCGGAGATCGTCGAACGCTTCCAGCAGCGCGCCGACATGCTCCGGCTGCTGCAGGAGCAGTTCGAGGGCAAGGCCGCGCTGCAGGAACTGCACCGCAATCCCCACGTGCGCCGGTGCCGGGTGTGCCGGGTGGACCGCGGGGTCTACGAGGTGGCCCTGGTGGTGGTCGAGCCCCGGCGCACCCGGGCCGTGGCCATGCGCGTGGAGCGCCTGGGCCGGGGCTGGAGCGTCACGCAGCTCGAGGTCGGCTGACCCGCCGCCCCGCCCCGGCGCACTCAGCCCTCGGAGGCCTCGGCGCTGGCGACCCGGGCCCGTGCCCGGCGCCCGGCCCGGTTGGGAGAGGCCTCGGCCGTCTCCGCCTCGTCCTCCGCGCGACCCCTCGCGGTGGGCTCCGTGCGGGTCTGCGTACCACCGGTCTCCGCGGGCGCCGTGTACTGCAGGAAGCTGGGCTGACGCGGGATCTGCAGGTCGACGGGCCCGCCGTCGGCGCCCACTCGCTGGCGGCGGATCTCCATCCGGTACAGGGTCGAGACCGTCTCCTCGCGGATCGCGCCCATCATCTCCTGGAACATCGCGTAGCCCTCGCGCTGGTACTCCACGAGCGGGTCGCGCTGGGCCATGGCGCGCAGGCCAATGCCCTCCTTGAGGTAGTCCATCTCGTAGAGGTGCTCGGGCCACTTGCGCCCGATGACCGACAGCAGCACGCGCCGCTCCAGGTTGCGCATGGCCTCCGCGCCGACCTCCTCCTCCCGCTGGTCGTAGACGAGCCGGGCGTCGGAGAGGATCTGCTCGCGCAGGAACTCCGCCGTGAGCCGCGTGCGCCCCCCGGCCTCCTCCACGACCTCGTCGACCGACAGGGTGACGGGGTAGATGGTGCGCAGGGACTCCCAGAGGCCCTCCAGGTCCCAGTCCTCGGGGTGACCGACCGCCGTGCGGTCCTCGACCGTGGAGGTGATGACCTCGTCGACGAACTGGGCGATCTGCCCTTGGAGGTCGTCGCCCTCGAGGACCCGGCGGCGGTCGCGGTAGACCGCCTCGCGCTGGCGGTTGAGGACGTCGTCGTACTTGAGGACGTTCTTGCGCTGCTCGGCGTTGCGCCCCTCGACCTGGCTCTGCGCCGAGGCGATGGCGCGGGAGACGATCTTGTGCTCGAGGGCGGTGTCGTCCGGTGCTCCCGCCATGAGCCGCTGGGCGGCACCGGCGTTGAACAGCCGCATGAGGTCGTCGGCCAGCGACAGGTAGAACCGGGACTCGCCCGGATCCCCCTGGCGCCCGGAGCGTCCGCGCAGCTGGTTGTCGATGCGCCGCGACTCGTGCCGCTCGGTGCCCAGGACATAGAGGCCACCGACCTCGACGACCTCCTGGTGCTCCGCCTTGGTCTCGGCCTCGCAGGCGGCCAGCACCTCGGGCCAGACGCGCTCGTACTCCTCGGCGTCGCGCTGGGGGTCCAGGCCCCGCTCGCGCATCCGGTCCACCGCGTTGAACTCGGCGTTGCCGCCGAGCATGATGTCGGTGCCGCGGCCGGCCATGTTCGTGGCGACCGTGACGGCACCCCGGCGACCGGCCTGGGCGACGATCGCCGCCTCGCGGGCGTGGTTCTTCGCGTTGAGCACCTCGTGGCGGACCCCGCGCTGGGCCAGCAGCTTGGAGAGGTACTCGCTCTTCTCGACCGACACCGTGCCCACCAGCACCGGTTGGCCCTTGGCGTGGCGCTCCTCGATGTCCTTGACCACCGCGGCGAACTTCGCGACCTCGTTCTTGTAGACGAGGTCGGGCCGGTCGATGCGGGCGAGGGGGCGGTGCGTCTCGATGGACACGACGCCCAGCCCGTAGGTGTTCATGAACTCGGCGGCCTCGGTCTCGGCCGTGCCCGTCATGCCCGAGAGCTTGTCGTAGAGGCGGAAGTAGTTCTGCAGCGTGACCGTGGCGAGGGTCTGGTTCTCCGCCTTGATCTCCACGCCCTCCTTCGCCTCGATGGCCTGGTGCATGCCCTCGTTGTAGCGGCGGCCGGCGAGGATGCGGCCGGTGTGCTCGTCGACGATCATCACCTCGCCCTTGAGCACCACGTAGTCCTTGTTCGCGCGGAAGAGCTCCTTGGCCTTGATCGCGTTGTTCAGGAAGCCGATGAGGGGCGTGTTCTGGGCCTCGTAGAGGTTGTCGATGCCCAGCCAGTCCTCAACCTTCTCGATGCCGGACTCGAGCACGCCCACGGTGCGCTTCTTCTCGTCGACCTCGTAGTCCGTCTCCGGCTGCAGGCGCTGCACGAGGCGGCCGAACTCGGTGTACCACCGGTTGGCCTCGCCGGAGGCCGGCCCGGAGATGATCAGCGGGGTACGCGCCTCGTCGATGAGGATGGAGTCCACCTCGTCGACGATCGCGAAGTTGTGCCCGCGCTGGACGAGCTCGTCGGGGCTCCAGGCCATGTTGTCGCGCAGGTAGTCGAAGCCGAACTCGTTGTTGGTGCCGTACGTGATGTCCGCGACGTACTGCTGCCGGCGGGTCGCGGGGTCCTGGTTGGCCAGGACCACCCCGGTCTCCATGCCGAGGAACCGGTAGACGCGGCCCATCAGGTTGGCCTGGTACTCGGCCAGGTAGTCGTTCACGGTGACGACGTGCACGCCCTTGCCGGTGAGCGCGTTGAGGTAGGCGGGGGCCGTGGCGACAAGGGTCTTGCCCTCACCGGTCTTCATCTCGGCGATGTTCCCGAGGTGCAGGGCGGCGCCGCCCATGAGCTGGACGTCGTAGTGGCGCTGGCCCAGGGTGCGGGACGCGGCCTCCCGGACCACGGCGAAGGCCTCGGGCAGCAGCCGGTCCAGCGACTCGCCGTCGGCGACCCGGGCACGGAACGCGTCCGTCTCGGCGCGCAGCTCCGCGTCGCTGAGCTCCCGGAAGCCGTCCTCGAGGCTGTTGATGGCGGTCGTGTAGGACCGCAGCCTCGTCAGGACCTTCTTGTCTCCGGTCCTGAGGACTTTCTCCAGGAATGACGCCACGTGCACACGCTCCTCGTGTTCGACTGCCGTGCTGGGACTGATGGGGGGGTATCCGGCACCGGCTCCAGTCTACGGGAGCCGGTGCCGTTCTCCGGGCGCGGACGAGCCCGGTGGACGCAACCACCGGGCTCTTCCGGGGCGGGACCCGGCCGGCACCCAGCCGGAGGGCCCCGCCGTCACGGGGGTGCGCTCAGCGGGCGGGCTCGGGCTGGTACGCCTGCACGCTCTCCTCGGACTCCTCGCCGTTGTCGCTGAGGCTGATGACGCCGTAGCTCCAGCCCTTGCGGCGGTAGACCGCGGAGGGCTCGCCCGTCTCCTTGTCGACGAAGAGGTAGAAGTCGTGGCCGACGAGCTCCATGTGGTCGACGGCCTCGTCGACGCTCAGTTCGGAGGCCGGGAACCGCTTGCGCCGGATCTCGACGGGGGTGACCGCGTCGGTGAGGCTCACGCTCTGGTCGAACGCCTCCTGCTCGGCGGTCGCGAGCTCGTCGGCGGTGGTGTAGATGGGTCCGGAACTCGGGACCACGGGCAGGGCGCCGGTGGCCTCGTGAACGGCCGTGGGACGGTGGGCGCCGCGGTGCACCTTGCGGCGGTCGCGCGCTCGGCGCAGGCGCTCGAGCAGCTTGCTGTAGGCCTCGTCGAAGGCGGCGAACTTGTCGTCGCCGCGCGCCTCGGCCCGCAGGACGGGGCCACGGCCGGAGACCGTGATCTCGACGCCCATGCCCTGGTGGCCGGGCAGCGCGTGGTCCTTGGTGACCTTGACATCAATGCGCTGGACCTTCTCGCCCAGCTCCTCGAACTTGACGACCTTCTCGGCGGCGTACTCCTTGAACCGCTCCGGTACGGCGACGTTGCGTCCCATGACGTTCAGTTCCATGATGCCCTCCAAATCTCGGGGGTGACGTGGGCGGATGGGGCCGCCCACCCGGGAGGATTGTTGCGTCCCGTGACTCAACGTTAGTTGAATCACACGGGATGTACACCAGGCCCCTCCCGGGCCGGACCCGAATCAGCGGTGAGCGGAACGGCCGGGGGCCGCACGGCGGCGAGCACCACCGCACCGACCACCTCGGCCCCACCGGCCCGGAGGGCGCGGGCCGCCTCCCCGAGGGTCGCCCCCGTGGTCAGCACGTCGTCGACGACGACGCACCGGGCGCCAGGGGCCGCTGTCGCCCGCATCGACCCGGAGGGGCGGGTCCGCCGGCCCGCGGTGCCCAGCCGCTTCTGCGCCGGCCCGGGCGGCAGGGTGCCGGTCGCGCGGTGCCGCAGTCCGCGGCTCACGACCGCCCCGGCGGGGAGCACGCCGCGGCGCGCGCAGTCCTCCAGGAGCAGCCGGACGGGGTCGAACCAGCGCCGCCGCAGCGCCGCGGGGCTGGTCGGCACCGGGACGAGCAGCACGGGTCCGGGCGGCCAGTCCGGCGCGGCGGCGTGCAGGGCCGTGGCCAGGCACGCGGCCAGCACGGGGACCAGGTCGGTGCGTCCGGCGCTCTTGAGCGCGAGCAGGCACGTGGCGAGACCGTGGGCGTAGCGCCCGGCGGCGACGACCGGCAGGGGCGGCTCGAGCAGTGTCGCGGCCGAGGACGCCTCGAAGGGACGGGCGCAGGACCGGCGCAGCAGCAGGCGGCAGGCACGGCACAGGGCGGTCCCCGGGGCACGGCACACGGCGCACTCCACGGGCAGCAGCACCTCGGCGGCCTCGGCCAGTCGCTCGAGGACGAGGGCGGCCGCCCGGTCGAGGGCGCGGGCGGTGGACCGGGTGGCGGGCATGCGCCCATCATGGCCCGTGCCCGCCGCCCCGGACGGGGCGCGGTCGACGGTCCGGACTGCCGGGGCTGTGGACCGAGGCCGGGTCGTCAGCCGGCGAAGGCCGGGTCCAGCACGTCCTCGCTCTGCGGTGCCCAGGCGTTGCCGGTGAGCATGTGCAGGGTGCCACCGGCCACGGCGTAGACGGAGGACGTGCCGTTGCCCCCGCTGAGCCCGGTCAGGCCCGCGAGGCCGGGCAGCTCGCGGTAGCGCCCGGACACGTCGTAGGCCCGGGGCCGGACCGAGCCGGTGCCCCCGAGCGGGGCCGCGACGAACTCCCGGTCGCTGAGCCACAGGGCCACGTCCGCGTCGACGTCCGCGGCGACCCGGAACGGCTCGTTGAGCCGGCGCGGCGTCCCGTCGGGCTCGCGCACCACACCGGCCAGCCAGATCTGGGAGATCCCGTCGTCCTCGGTGACGACGAGCGCGCGCGTGCCCCCGCGCGAGATCCGCAGCGAGGTGACGGTCCGCGCCGCGAGCCACGAGGCCTCGACACGGACGGGGTCCCCGGCGCCCGGGCCGGTGCGCACGGCCCGGGCGGTCCCGGCGGAGTCCCCGGTCCACACCCACCCGTGCTCGTCGAAGCTGGGGCGGGTCAGGCCGGTCCCGCTGAAGCGCTCCACGGGCTCCTCGCCCCGGGCCACGGTCACCAGCGAGCCCGTGCTCGTGTCCACGAACGCGAAGTGCTCGGCGGCGGTGTCCATCGCGGGGCTGGACGGGTGGTGGCCGTCCAGCGGGGGGATCCCGTCGACGCCCTCCGTCTGGCCGCCCTGGTAGAACACGAGCCCGCCGTCGCGCAGGCCCACCTGACGGGACGGGACGGTGACGTCCTGCACGGGTGCGGTGTCCGTCCACCCCGCGCCCAGCTCCACGGGTGCTCCCTCGACGAGCAGCTCCACGTCGTTCACCGCGGTGAGGGACCGCAGGCTCAGCGAGAGCTGGTCGTGCATCCGGCGGTTGATCTCGATGTTCGCCGGATCGAACTCGGGCACGCTGAGCTCCACCGTGGCGGTGCCGTCCCGCACGGGCACCGACGAGCGCGCGAGCGTGGTCCCCGCCGGGAACGCCGAGGTCACGGCGCCCCGGAGGTAGGGCGCGGGGCCGCCGAGCAGGGCCCGCACGATCGACGTCGAGACGGGCACCCGGTCCGGGAACCACCGGGGGTCGACCACCACGTTGGACAGGTCCTCGTCCGCGAAGTACAGGTGGTGGGGCTCGAAGATGTCCTCGAAGTCGGCCGGGGTGAGCGCCGTCGCGTCGGGGGCGTCGGAGATCCGCCACTGGCCGTCCACCTGGGCCACGTCGAAGTCGAGCACCTCGGTGGCGCCCGCCGGCTTGCGCTCGATCACGCCGCTGCCGTCCACCACGCTCTCCACCTCGAGGTTCACGCGGTACTCGTTCTCCTCGAGCCGGGGCACGGGCTGGGCGTCGCCGCGGTGCACGATGGTGCGCGCGTCGGGGTGCCAGGTGCCCGCGAGCTCCGGGGTGAGGTACTCCCGGGCCACGGAGTAGTCGTCGGCCACGCCGGTCCCGGCCGCGAGGAAGCCCCGGACGATCTGTTCGGGCGTCGCCCCCTCGCGGGGTCCGGCCGGGGCGACGTCGTAGGTCGGCTGGGCCGCGGACCGGGTGGGCTCGGCGTGCCGGTGCACGGGACCCGTGCGGGGAATGGCGCCGCAGCCGCCGATCGCCACGGCCGCGGCCACGGCCAGCGCGGCCGTGCGGGTCAGCCTCCGGGTCGCGCTCATGACCGGTCCTCCTCGAGGTCGGCCGGGTGCGCCGCGGCGGCCGGCCGAGCCTGCTCCGCCGGGGCCGCCAGGGCCAGGGTCCCCGTCCGCGTCACCACCGCCGTCTCCGGGTACGCGTCGGCGTCGGGCGGCAGGCCGAGCGGGCTCTCGTCGTCGGGCACGAGCCGCCGTCCGCGCGTGCGGGGCAGGGTCAGGCGGAAGCACGCGCCCTCCCCCGGGGCGCCCCAGACGTCGAGCCGGCCGCCGTGCAGCCGCGTGTCCTCGGTGGCGATCGCCAGACCGAGCCCCGTCCCGCCGGTCGTGCGGGCACGGGCCGGGTCCGCACGCCAGAAGCGGTTGAACACCTTGGCGGCCTCCTCCTCGGTCATCCCGATGCCGTGGTCGCGCACGGCCACGGCCGCGGCGACGTCGGAGGCCCCGACGACGATGTCGATGGGCCGTCCCTCCCCGTGCTCCAGGGCGTTGACCACGAGGTTGCGCAGGATCCGCTCGATCCGGCGCTGGTCCCCCTGGACGGTGCAGCGGGACAGCTCCGAGCGCACCCGCACCGTCGAGCCGGAGGAGACGGCGAGCGGGGCGGCGGCCTCCACGACGTCGTGCACCACCGAGAACAGCTCGACGCTGGCCACCTCGAGCCGCGCCGCCCCCGCGTCGAAGCGGGAGATCTCCAGCAGGTCGGCCAGCAGGGAGTCGAAGCGGTCCACCTGGTGGTAGAGCAGCTCGGCGGAGCGCCGGTTGACGGGGTCGAAGTCCTCCCGGGCGTTGAAGAGCACCTCGGCCGCCATCCGCACCGTGGTCAGCGGGGTGCGCAGCTCGTGGGAGACGTCCGAGACGAAGGTCTGCTGCATCGAGGAGAGCTGCTCGAGCTGGGTGATCTGCTCCTGCAGGCTGTCCGCCATGCGGTTGAAGGACCGGGCGAGCCGGGCGACCTCGTGCGAGCCGCTGACCGGCATCCGCACGCCCAGGTCGCCGTCCGCGAGCTGCTCGGCCACGCGGGCGGTGCTGGACACGGGGCGGACGACCTCGCGGGTGACGTACCAGACGATCGCGCCCACGAGCAGGAGCAGGACGACCACCGACAGGAGCAGCACCGCGTGCATCGCGTCGAGGGTGCGCTGCGGCTCGGAGAAGTCGTAGACGAGGTAGAGCCCGTAGCGGCTGTTCTGGTAGAGGTCCACCACGGTGCCGACGACGATGACGGGGGCTTCCTCCCCGTTCTCCGTCAGCCTGACCGAGGCGGGCTGCCAGAACACGCCGTCCTGCTCCGCGAGCCGCTCCTGCAGCTCCGGAGGCACGGTGCTCGAGGTCATCCAGGGGTTCTGGCTCTGCGCGGGGATCAGGGTCTGCCCGCTCATGAAGTCCATCGGGAGCAGGATCCAGCGCTCCGTCTCCGCGCCGTCGACCGAGAGCGAGCCGAGGGTCGAGGCCACGAGCGCCTGCAGTTCGTCGCGGTCGGAGGCGTCCGAGGCGTCGAAGCTGGCCTGCACCTGCTCGAAGTCCGCGGTGGCCGAGGCGAGGACCTGGTCCAGCCGTTCGGTGAACAGCCGGTCCGCGATCTGGTGGGACAGGAAGCTGCCCGTGACGAAGAAGGCCAGCGCGGTGAGGGACAGGGACACGGCGATGGCGCGGAACTGCAGGGACTGCCGCCACCGGCGGGCCAGCAGGAGGCGCCCCAGCCGCAGCCGTCGGGTCGCGGCCCCGGCCGGCCCGCGGCGCCGGCGGGAGGCGGCGGAGTCCGGCGGGGTCATCGGGCGGACGAACCCGCCTTGTAGCCGACGCCGCGGACGGTGACCACGATCTCGGGGCTCTCCGGGTCCCGCTCGATCTTGGAGCGCAGCCGCTGCACGTGGACGTTGACGAGCCGCGTGTCCGCGGCGTGCTGGTAGCCCCAGACGTCGCGGAGCAGCATCTCCCGCGAGAACACCTGGTGCGGTGCGCGCGCCAGGGCGGTGAGCAGGTCGAACTCCAGGGGGGTGAGGCCGATCTCGTGGTCCCCGCGGTGCACGCTGTGCCCGCTCACGTCGATGGTGAGGTCGCCGATCCGGAGCTCCTGCGAGTTGGCGCGCTCGACGGGGCGCAGCCGGGCCCTGACCCGGGCCACGAGCTCGGCGGGCTTGAACGGCTTGGGCACGTAGTCGTCGGCTCCGGCCTCGAGTCCGCGGACCACGTCGACGGTGTCCGACTTGGCGGTGAGCATGACGACCGGGACGTCCGAGATCGTGCGGATCTCGCGGCAGACCTGGATGCCGTCCTTGCCGGGGAGCATCAGATCGAGCAGCAGCAGGTCCGGGCGCACGGCCCGGAAGGTGTCCACCGCCGTGGCACCGTCGTAGCAGAAGACGGGCTCGAAGCCCTCCGCGGTCAGGACGATCCCGATCATCTCGGACAGGGCGGCGTCGTCGTCGACGACCAGTATTCGCGCGTTCATCGCCTCTCCGGTGGTGTGGGGCGGCCCCGCCGGGGCGGGCACCGCCGTGGCCCGGGGCGTCCGGGGCGTCGTGGTGGACCGGGGTCCACCTGCATTGTGGCCGATCCCGGCCCGCCCCGCACCTCGGCGCGGAGTGTGTCTGTCCACCAGCTGGACGGGATCAGGCGTCGGCGGCGGTGCGGGCCAGCGTCGACGCGGTCTCGGTGACCCGCGCGAGGACGTCGCGCAGCTCGGCGGGGCCCAGGGCGTCGAGCTCCTCGCGTGGTGTGATCCGGACCTGGTCGAGGGCGGCGGGCGGCAGGCCGACGTCCCGCCAGGCGGACCACACGCCGGCGGCGAGGGCGGCGGCCGATGCGCGGGGCACGGGGACGAGGCCGAGCCACAGCTGCATGCCGTCCTCGACGAGCGCCGCGAGCGGTTCCCAGTCCCGGACCGGGCCCACGGGGGCCGGCACCTGCACGGCGTCCGCACCGGCCTCCGCGGCGAGCCGGGGATCGACCTCGGGGGGCAGCCGCAGGGCGACGCCGGCGGCACCGGCCCCCCGGCAGGCGTCGACGACCGCGGCGAGCGACCGCCGCGCCTCGGCGAGGGGGACCGCGCGCAGGGTCCGGTAGCCGCTCATCGTGGGCAGCTCGCCCGCGAGCACCCGGGCGAGCTCGGGCTCGTCCAGCTGGACGAGGACGTCGCGCCCGGGTGCCGCGGCGCGCACGGCCCGGACGTGCTCGACGACCCCGGCGGCCAGGGAGTCGGCGATGTCGCGGCGGGCGCCGTGGTCCTTGAGCGCCCGCTCCCCCGCGTGCAGGTGGAGCCGGGCGGCCAGGCTGAGCGGGCCGATCAGCTGCGTCTTGACCGGTGCGTCGTCGGGGCCGCTCTCGGCGCCGATCACGTCGGCGAGCACGTTGACGTCACCGGCCAGCAGCGCCCGGGCGGACCGGGAGTCCTTGCCCGGCGCCCCGGACACGCGCAGCCCGTGGGGCTGCTGATCGGCGTACAGCTCCTCGAGCACCGCGGCCGTGCGGGCCACGGGGTCGGCGGCCGCACCGCGGGCCGGCAGGACGGGCAGGAACGAGATGTGCGGGGCCCCGAGCTCACCGCGCAGCAGCGTGATCGACTCGACGACGTCCGTGCCGGGCATCGCGCCGAGGGCCGTGCCCACGACGCCGGGGACGTCGGGGTCGGTGCGCCGGGGACCGGCCGGGGCGCTGCGGCTCACGAGAGGTCGTCGTCCTGCCGCCGGTGGTCCTCGGAGAGGGCCACGTGGTGGCGGATGACCTCGCTGATGATGAAGTTCAGGAACTTCTCCGCGAACTCGGGGTCCAGCTGGGCGGAGGCGGCGAGCGCACGGAGCCGGCCGATCTGGGCGGCCTCGCGGTCCGGGTCGCCGGCGGGCAGGCCGTGGGTGGCCTTGAGGACGCCGACGCGCTGGGTGGCCTTGAAGCGTTCGGCGAGCAGGTGCACCAGGGCCGCGTCGATGTTGTCGATGGTGCCGCGGATCGAGTGCAGCTCGGCGAGCACGCGGGGGTCGGCCTGCTCCTGCAGCGAGGACGCGGTGGCGTCGAAGTCCTGGTGGGCCCGGACGTCGGCGGCGGCGTGGGGGTGCGGTGCGCTCATGCCGGCCAGTCTATCGGGCGGGGTCTGGCCGGCCCGCACCGCCCGCGACGTCGGGGCGGGCCAGCGAGTGGGCGCGGTCGACCGTGGCCTGGCCGAGGACCCGGGTGCCCTGGTAGAGCACGACGGACTGGCCGGGGGCCACGCCGCGCAGGGACTCCTCGAGGCGGACCACGAGCTCGGGCACCGGGCCGCCGTCGGGCCCTGCGACGAGCTCGAGGTGGGCCCGGGCGGGAACCGGGTCCCCGTGCGCGCGGACCTGGGCGAGGACGGGGAACGAAGCCGACGCCGTCCCGGCCGCGACCCCGGGCCGCAGCAGCGGTGCCGCCTCGGGCACGGGCGCCCCGGTCCAGGAGGGACGGATCCCGCGCAGCTCGTCGACCGCCAGCATTGCCTCCGGGCCCACGACGACCTCGTTGGTCGCGGGCCGGATCTCCAGCACGAACCGGGGCCTGCCGTCGGGGGCCGGGGTGCCGATGCGCAGGCCCTTGCGCTGGCCCACGGTGAAGGCGTTGGCGCCGGGGTGGGTGCCGACCACGGTGCCCTCGACGTCCTTGATCTCGCCCTCGGTCATCTCGATGCGCTCCGCGAGCCAGCCCCGGGTGTCGCCGTCGGGGATGAAGCAGATGTCGTGGGAGTCTGGCTTGCTCGCCACGGACAGCCCGCGGCGGGCCGCCTCGGCCCGCACCTCCGCCTTGGACGGGGTGTCGGCCAGCGGGAGCAGCACGTGCTCGAGCTGCTCGGCCGTGAGCACGCCGAGGACGTAGGACTGGTCCTTCGCCCAGTCCGCGGCGCGGTGCAGCTGCCGGCCGCCGGCGGGGTCCTCGACCACCTTGGCGTAGTGGCCGGTGCACACGGCGTCGAAGCCCAGGGCGAGGGCCTTCTCGAGCAGGGCGGCGAACTTGATCTTCTCGTTGCACCGCAGGCACGGGTTGGGGGTGCGCCCGGCCGCGTACTCCGCCACGAAGTCGTCGACGACGTCGGCCTGGAACCGCTCGGAGAAGTCCCACACGTAGTACGGGATGCCGAGGACGTCGGCGGCACGCCAGGCGTCCCGGGAGTCCTCGATCGTGCAGCAGCCCCGGGAACCGGTGCGCAGGGTGCCGGGCGTGCGCGAGAGCGCCAGGTGGACGCCCGTCACGTCGTGGCCGGCGTCGACGGCGCGGGCCGCCGCCACGGCCGAGTCGACGCCGCCGCTCATGGCTGCCAGTACTCGCACGGTGAGATCGTCTCCAGAGGTCGGGGTCGGAGGTCGTGGTCCGTGTCGTCAACGGGGCGCGGCGGGCCGGTATTCCCGGCGCGCCGGGGTGCCCCCGGCGGGTCCCGGCGGCGCGGGTCAGACCGGCGCCGCGCCGGAGAGCCCGGCGCGCAGCGCCCGCCGGTGGACCTCGGGCAGCACGGCGAGCAGGGCGTCGACGTCGGCGCCGGTGCTGGTGCGGCCCAGGCTGAAGCGCTGCGCGCCGCGCGCGGCGGCCTCGTCCAGCCCCATGGCCAGCAGCACGGCGGACGCGCGGGGCACCCCGGCGTGGCAGGCCGAGCCGGTGGAGGAGGCGATCCCGGCGCCGTCCAGCAGGAACAGCAGGGAGTCCCCCTCGCACCCGGGGAAGGTGAAGTGGGCGTTGCCGGGCAGCCGGGCGCCCGTGTGCTCCCGGTCCTCCGGTCCGCGCAGGACGGCGTCCGGCACGATCCGGCGCACGCCCTCCACCAGCCGGTCGCGCAGCCCGGCGAGCCGCTGCGCCTCGGACTCCCGCTCCGCGGCGGCCTCCCGTGCCGCCACGCCGAACCCGGCGAGCGCGGCGGCGTCGAGGGTCCCGGAGCGCACCGCGCGCTCCTGCCCGCCGCCGTGCTGGACGGGCGCCAGTCCCACGGCGCGCCCTGCCACCAGGGCACCGGCGCCCACCGGGCCCCCCACCTTGTGCGCCGAGACGGCCAGCGTGGTGAGCCCGGGCAGGTGCGCGTCCACGGGCAGGGCGCCGAAGGCCTGCACGGCGTCGCAGTGGAAGGGGACCTCGAACTCCTCCGCGAGCGCGGCGAGCTCCGCGACGGGCTGGACGGTGCCCACCTCGTTGTTCGCCCACATCACGGTCAGCAGCGCGGTGCCGCCCGGATCCCGGGCCAGTTCCTCCCGCACGGCCTCCGCGTCCACCCGCCCGGCCGCGTCGACGGGCAACCAGACGGCCTCGGCGTCCTCGTGGGCGGCCAGCCACTCGACGGTGTCCGCCACCGCGGCGTGCTCCACGGCGGAGACGAGGACGCGCCGACGGCGGGGGTCCTGCTCGCGCCGGTGCCGGTACAGGCCCTGGACGGCCAGGTTGTCGGCCTCGGTGCCCCCGGACGTGAAGACGACCTCGACGGGCTCCGCGCCCAGTGCCGCCGCGACGTCGTCACGGGCCTGCTCGACGACGGCGCGCGCCGCGCGGCCGGGCCGGTGCAGGGAGGACGGGTTGCCGCCGCGCGCCAGCTGCTCGGCGACCGCGGCGAGCGCGGAGGGCCGGAGGGGCGCGGTGGCGGCGTGGTCGAGGTAGACGGGCTCGTGCGGCACGCACGCCATTCTAGGGCCCCGGCCCGGACCCGGGCCCGGCGTCCGTAGACTGGCGGTCATGCTCCGCATCCTCTTCCACACCCCCGAGATCCCGGGCAACACCGGCAACGCGATCCGCCTCGCCGCGGTCACCGGGGCCGAGCTGCACCTCGTGGAGCCGCTGGGCTTCGACTTCGGCTCCGCGCACCTGCGCCGGGCCGGGCTCGACTACCACGACCTCGCGGTGCTGACCGTCCACCCGGACCTGGACGCGGCGTGGGCCGCGCTGGCCCCGGAGCGGGTCTGGGCGTTCACCACCGACGGCGAGGTCTCGCACACGGACGTGGCCTACCGCCCCGGGGACGTCCTGCTGTTCGGGCCGGAGTCGGTGGGCCTGCCCGCCGAGGTGAAGGCGGACCCGCACGTCACCGCGCGGGTCCGCATCCCCATGCTGCCGGCCCGCAGGTCGCTGAACCTCGCGAACTCGGCGTCCATCGCCGTCTACGAGGCCTGGCGCCAGCTGGGCTTCGCAGGCGCCGGGAGGAGCTAGGGCCGGTCACCCGGCCGCCCACGGCGGTTCACGTCGCGCCGCTCACCGCTGCTCGTCGGCGTCGCCGACCGTCACCTCCACGGTGCGCTCCTCGCCGTCCCGCACGACCGTCATCGTCCCGGTGCCGCCGGCGGGCAGCTCGCGCACGGCCGCCGTGAGGGAGCTCGCGTCCTGGATGCGGTGGCCGTTGAACTCCCTGATGACGTCGCCCACCTCGAGACCGGCGTCGTCGGCCGGTGAGCCGGGCACGACCTCCTGCACCGCGGCGCCGTCGGAGAAGGCCCGGCTCCGGCCCTCCGCGCCCGGAGCGGCGCTCACGCTGGTGCCGAGGTAGCCGTGCGTCGCCCGGCCGTTGTCGATGATCTCCTCGGCCACCCGCCTCGCGGTGTCGACGGGGATCGAGAAGCCCACGCCGATGTTGCCGGCCTCCGTGGTGGAGCCGGCCGAGGCGATGGCCACGTTGATCCCGATCACCTCGCCGTCCGTGTCGATCAGCGGGCCGCCCGAGTTGCCCGGGTTGATGGCCGCGTCGGTCTGGATCACGTTGAGGAACACCGACGACGAGGAGCCCTGCGAGCGGCCGCCGGAGCCGCCGTCCTCGTCGGGGAAGTTGAAGAAGAAGTCGTTGCCGTTGCCCCGCTCGTCGCCCTCGCCCTCCGAGGGCGTGCTCGGCGCGGCGGAGGAGGCCACCGTGATGGTCCGGTTGAGGGTGGAGACGATCCCGTCGGTCACCGTGCCCGCGAGACCCAGCGGCGCCCCGATGGCGATGGCCGTGTCGCCCACGTTCACGTCGTCCAGGGAGCCCAGGGTCGCGGGGGTCAGCCCCTGCGCCTCGACCTTGAGCACCGCGAGGTCGGACAGCGGGTCGGTGCCGACGATCTCGGCCGGGAGGACCCTGCCGTCGTCGAGCTGCACCTCCAGGGAGGGGCTGCTGGTGCTGCCGTCGAGGGTCACCACGTGCGTGTTGGTGAGGATGTGGCCCTCGTCGTCGATGATCACCCCCGAGCCGGAGCCGTTCTGGCCGCCGCCGGACGCGGAGATCGTCACCACGGACGGGGACGCCTTCAACGCCGCCGCGGTGACCGCGTTCACCTCGTCCTGGTCGTTGACGATGATCGAGCGGGACGTCGAGCCGCCCGCCGCCGGGGCCGCGCCGCCGTCGTCCAGCAGGGCGTCCGTCCCCACGGCCGCCCCCGCCCCGACCAGCGCGGCCAGGACCATTCCCGTCAGGAGCGAGCCCCCCGAGAAGCGCCGCCGCTGCCGGCCACCTCCGGCGCCGCTCCCCGTGCCGCTCCCGTCGCCGCCCCCCCACGGGTGCCGGCCGACGGGGTCCCCGCCGCCCTGCCACGCGCCGGGGTAGGAGCCCGCGTCCTGGTCGCCGCCCGGCCGCACGCCGTAGACGGGGCGCGCGTCCTGCTGGGCGCCGGCGGCCCACGGGTCCTGGGCCGGACGGCCGCCGACGGACGGGAGGGGCTGCGTGAGCTGCGGATCGGCACCGTAACGGGGGTCGCGGGGCTCGGACATGGGGTCTCCTCCTGGAAACGGACGGGCCCGGCACCCCCGTGCGGGCGGGGTGGCGCGGGCGGCTCTGTCTCCAGTATCCACAACGGCACTGAGACGACGCTGAGAGCCCTGGCCGCAGCCCGGGTGCTGCCCGGACGGGCCCCGTGGGTCCGCCGGGCGCCCATCGGCAGGTCGTCAGCCGCCTTGTGGTTTCGCCCTGCGCGTAGGCCCGGTGCCGGTCGGCACGCCGCGGCGGCCCCGTCCTAGAATCGGGAGCACCGACCACGTGAGGGAGATCATGCACTGGCGCCCCATTGCCCGCCGGACCGCCGCCGGCTGCGGGCTCACGCTCGCCCTGTTCGTACCCGCGGGAGCGGCCGTCGCCCAGCCGCCCGTCGACGTGCCCCCGGGCGAGCGGATCGTGGACGAGTCCGGGGTCCTGGAGGACCCCTCCGCGCTGGCCGCGGACGTGCGCGAGCTCGCCACCCAGGAGGGCATCACCCTCACCGCCGTCTTCGTCGACTCCTTCACGAGTCCGTCGGATCCCGACGCGTGGCTGCAGGAGTTCGCCGAGCTCAACGGTCTCGGCAGCTCCGACGCGGTGCTGGTGGTCGCCACGGAGGACCGGCAGCAGCGCTTCTCCGCGTACTCCACCGGGCCCCTCAGCGCCCAGCAGCAGGAGCGCATCAACCGGCAGTACATCACCCCTGCACTCGCGGCCGACGACTGGGACGGCGCGGTCGAGGGCGCGGTCGAGGGCATCGAGGCCGAGCTCTCCGGCGCCCCCGCCGGGACGCAGGACAGCACCGACGGGGGCGGTGCGGGCTTCGGCCTGCTCGGCCTCGGGGCGCTCGGGCTGGGCGGGCTCGCCGTCTACGGCATGGCCTCCCGCAACAAGAAGCGCCGGCAGCAGGAGTCCGCCCCGCAGGGCGGGCGCGGCGGCCGGGGCGGCCCGCAGGGTCCCGGCGGCCCCTACCAGGACGTCCCGGTGCCGGAGCTGCGCAAGCGGGCCGGGGAGCTGCTCGTGTCCACCGACAACGCCATCCAGCACTCCGAGCAGGAGCTGGCCTTCGCGCAGCTGCAGTACGGGGACGAGCAGGTCGAGCCGTTCCGCCGCGCCATCCAGGACGCCAAGAAGCACATGCAGGCCTCCTTCGCCCTCCAGCAGCAGCTCGAGGACCACATCCCCGACACCGAGGAGCAGCAGCGGGCCTGGCTGGGCGAGATCATCGCCCGCTCCCAGGACGCCCAGCGCCCGCTCCAGCAGCACCAGGAGGCGTTCAGCTCACTGCGCCGGCTGGAGTCCCGGGCCCCTCAGGCCCTCGAGGACGTCCAGCGCCAGGCCGAGGCCGTGCGCCCCCGCTTCGCCACGGCCGATACCCGCCTGCGGGAGCTGACCGCCCACTACCACGAGAGCGCGCTCGCGCCCGTCAAGGACAACATCGACCAGGCCCGGGACCGGCTCGACTTCGTGGACACCGCGGTGGAGGAGGCACGCACCGAGCTGGCCGCCGGGCGCACGAGCGACGCCGTGCTGGACATCCGGGCCGCCGAGGAGGGCGTGGGCCAGGCCCAGGGCCTGCTCGACGCCGTGGAGCACGCGGCCACCGAGCTCGCCCACGCCGAGGAGTCCCTCAAGGACGCCGTGACCATCGCCCAGCGGGACGTCGCCGAGGCCGACGCCCTCGTCCGGCGCGGCTCCAACCCGGAGCTCGCGGGCGCCGTCGCCGGCGTCAGCGCCGTCCTGCGCACCGTCGAGGACCAGATGGGCGCGGGCCGGATCGATCCGCTCGGCCTGAGCCGGCGTCTGGCCGTGGCCAAGGACGAGCTCGACAAGGGACTCGCGTCGGTGCGCTCCCAGAACGACCGGGACCGCTCCGCGCGGGAGACCCTCGCCCACACCCTCGTCTCCGCGCAGGCCCAGCTGAGCTCGGCGAGCGAGTACATCTGGGCCCGCCGCGGCGGTGTCGGCCCGGAGGCGCGCACCCGCCTCGCGGAGGCCGAGCGCTACCTGGAGGCCGCCCAGCAGGCCCGGAGGTCGGACCCCTCCGAGGCGCTGACCTACGCCAACGAGGCCGTCCGCCTCGCCGGGGAGGCGCAGTACATCGCGCAGCAGGACGTGGAGTCCTTCTCCTACGGCGGGTTCGGCACGCCGCTGGGGATGGGCGGCCACCGGGGCCGCTCCAACAGCGGCCTGGGCGGCGCGATGCTGGGCGGCATCCTCCTCGGCTCCATCCTCAACGGCGGCGGAGGCTTCGGCGGTGGCGGCGGCGGTGGCGGCGGCGGTTTCGGCGGCAGCTTCGGCGGCGGCTTCGGCGGTGGCGGCGGCTTCGGCGGCGGCATCGGGGGCAGCTTCTGACCCCGGTCGCCGGGCGCCCGCCGTTGCTGGACGGCCCCCGGCCACCCTGTCCGCCCGACGAACCCTGACCGCCCCTCGATCCCCGACCGACCGACGATCCCGGGAGGCCCCTCCCGGGAGCACCACAGGAGAGAAGGAACCATGATCAAGCAGTCCATCTTCGGCCGCATCGCCCAGCTCGCCAAGGCCAACATCAACGCCATGATCGACGCCGCCGAGGACCCGCAGCGCATGCTGGACCAGATGGTGCGCGACTACACCGAGAACATCCGCGAGGCGGAGGCCGCCGTCGCGCAGACCATCGGCAGCCTGCGCCTGCTCGAGCAGGACCACGCGGAGGACGTGCGCGAGTCCCAGGAGTGGGGCAACAAGGCCCTCGCCGCCTCGAACAAGGCGGAGGAGTACCGGGCGACCGGCAAGGCCTCCGAGGCCGAGAAGTTCGACAACCTCGCCAAAGTCGCCCTCCAGCGCCAGATCCAGTACGAGACGGAGGCCCGGGGCGCCGAGCCGCAGATCCAGTCCCAGACGGAGGTCGTGGAGAAGCTCAAGGACGGGCTCAACCGGATGCGGGGCAAGCTCCAGGAGCTGTCGAACAAGCGGGACGAGCTCAACGCCCGGCAGAAGACCGCGCAGGCGCAGGCGCAGGTCCAGGACGCGCTCAAGGCCTTCGACGTGCTGGACCCGACGAGCGAGGTGTCCCGCTTCGAGGACAAGATCCGCCGCGAGGAGGCCCGCGTCCTGGGCCAGCAGGAGCTCGCCGCGTCCTCCCTCGACGCGCAGTTCGAGTCCCTCGAGTCCCTGGGGCAGCAGTCGGAGATCGAAGCACGGCTCGCCGCCCTGAAGTCCCGCAACGCCGAGAGGATCGTCTCCTCCGAGGAGGTCTGACCCGCACTCCTCCCGTCGCACGCAGGAGCCCCCACGGCCGCGGCCGTGGGGGNNGCCCCCGGACCGTGACGGTCCGGGGGCCTTCCGTGGTTGCGGGGGCAAGATTTGAACTTGCGACCTCTGGGTTATGAGCCCAGCGAGCTACCGAACTGCTCCACCCCGCGGCGACATGTACGACTATACGTGCCGCGGGGTGGGCCCGCAAATCGGCTACCCGGCGGGCTGCTCGGCCGGCTCCTCGGGAGCCGGCTCGCCCTCCGCCTCGGGGGCGACGCCGTCCGCCTCGAGCGCGCGCTCGATGGCGTCCTGCAGCCGCTGCTGGGCCTCGCCGTAGGCGCTCCAGTCGCCCTCCTGCAGGGCCGCCTCGGACTCCTGGATCGCCTGGTTGGCGTCGCTGAGTGCGTCCTCGAGGCTGCCGCCGCCGGCCGGGGGCTGCGCCCCGTCCCCACCGGCCCCGTCCGGGGTCCCGGCCTCGGCGTCGTCGACGCCCGCACCGGTCGACGTCTGGGCGCCGGAGTCGCCCTGGAAGACCTCGTCGAGGGCCTCCTCGAGGGTGGGCGCGAAGCCCACCTCCTCGCCGAAGCCGACGAGCACGCGCCGCAGCGTCGGGTACGCGGCGTCGCCCGAGGACTGGACGTAGACGGGCTGGACGTAGAGCATGCCGCCGCCCGCGGGCAGGGTCAGCAGGTTGCCGTTGATGACCTCGGAGGCACCCTGGCGGAGCAGGTTCAGCTCGGTCGAGACGTCCGTGTCCGAGTTGAACAGGTTCTGCGCCTGGCCGGGGCCGGGCACCACGGAGGAGCGCGGCAGCTCGAGGAGGCGCAGCGTGCCGTACTCGTCGCTCTTGACGCCGTCCTCGCCGGTCCCGGCGTCGGAGTTGGCGGAGAGGTACCCGTACATCACGTTGCGGGTGTTGCCCGTCTCGGACTGCTGCGGGATGAAGGAGGTGGTGAGGGAGAAGTTGGCCTCCTCCTCACCGGGCATCCGCATCGAGAGGTAGTACGGGGGCAGCGCCACGTCGGAGTCCTGCGTCGGGTCGTTGGGCACGGACCACACGTCGTCGTTCTGGTAGAAGCTGCCCGCGTCGGTGACGTGGTAGCGGTTGAGCAGCTCCCGCTGCACCTTGAACATGTCCTGCGGGTAGCGCACGTGCGCCATGAGCTCCGCCGACATCTCGGAGTAGGGCTGCAGCGTGTTCGGAAAGACGTTCTGCCACGCCTTCAGCACCGGGTCCTGGTCGTCCCACGCGTACAGGTTCACGGTGCCGTCATAGGCGTTGACCGTGGCCTTGACCGAGTTGCGGATGTAGTTGACCCGCTCCGGCGGCAGCGCCGCCGCGGCGCCCTGGGCGGTCTGCGTGTCCTGCGTCGCCTCCTGCAGCACCGACGGCGTCGAGTACGGGAAGGCGTCCGAGGTGGTGTAGGCGTCCACGATCCACTGCACCTGGCCGTCGATGATGGCCGGGTACGGGGCGCCGTCGACCGTCAGGTACGGGGCGACCTTCTCGATGCGCTCGCGCGGGTCCCGGTCGTAGAGGATCTGCGACTCCGGGCGCACGGCGTCCGAGAGCAGCATGTCCGAGGACTGGAACTTGATGCCGTAGGCGAGACGGTTGAAGAAGTTGCCGATGCTCGGCCCGCCGTTGCCGGCGAACGTCGTCTTGGCGTCGCCGGCCTCGTCGCCGGCCGTCTGCGGGCGGTCCAGCTCGAGGGGCTCGTCGCCCTCCGCGCCGCCGACGATCGAGTAGAGCGGGGAGTTCTCGCCGAAGTAGATGCGCGGCTCGTAGTCGTCCGAGATGACACCCCGGGACGGGATCCCCGACTGCATGAACTGCGGCTTGCCGTCCACCTCGACCCGGTTGCCGTAGGCGGCGACCACGCCGTAGCCGTGAGTGTAGACCACGTGCTGGTTGAACCACCCCTGGTTCTGGTCGGGGTTGAGCTCACGGGTCGCGATGACGGTGTCCTGGACCTCGCCGTCGATCTCGTAGCGGTCCACGTTGAGGGTGTCCGGGAACTGGTAGTAGGGGCGGAACTGCTGCAGCTGGGAGAACGCCGCGGAGACCACGTTGGGGTCCAGCAGGCGGATGTTCGAAGTCGTCTCGGTGTCCTGGCGCAGGGCGCCCTGCTCGGTCTCCGTGGTGGCGTCGTACGGCATGACATCCGCCTCGTCCAGCCCGTAGGCCGATCGGGTGAGGTCGATGTTGCGCTGGATGTACTGGCTCTCCAGGGCCTGCTCGGTGGGCGTGACCTGGAAGCGCTGGACGATCCACGGGTAGATCCCGCCGGCCACCACGGCGACCACGAGCAGCATGGCGGTGCCGATGACCGGCAGCCGCCAGCGACCGATGAAGGACGCGACGGCGAACAGGATCGCGACGATCAGGGCGGCCGCCGCGAGGATCGCCTTGGTGGGGATCACGGCGTTGACGTCGGTGTACAGGGCGCCCGTCCACGTCCCGGACGTGGACTGCAGCGTGGAGTACCGGTCCAGCCAGAAGTTCGCGGCCTGGAGCAGCAGGAACAGCGCGGCCAGCACCCCCAGGTGCACGCGCGACGCCCGGGTGGTGCTGAGCCCCCGCTCGGTGATCCGGATGCCGCCGTAGACGTAGTGCATCAGGATCCCCGCCACGCCGGCCAGCAGGATCGCCGAGACGAGGAAGCCGATGAGGAAGCGCAGGAAGGGGAGGGTGAAGACGTAGAAGCCGATGTCGAGACCGAACTGCGGGTCCTCCTGGCCGAACGGCTCCTGGTTGAGGAACAGCAGCACGGTGTCCCACTGGGTCATCGCCGTGCTCGCCGCGAACAGCCCGAAGAGCACGGGCACGACCACCATGACGATCTTGCGGACCGGTTCCAGGGCCTCCTGGTAGCGGCGCAGGTTGTCGTCCACGATGGACTCGGCCGTGATCGGCCGGCTCCGGTAGGCGAGGAAGAGGCTGGCGAACATCAGCGCCGCCACGAGGACGGCGGCGACCACGAAGATCACGATCTTCGTGACGTTCTCGGTGACGAACACGCTGAGGTAGCCCAGCTGGTCGTACCACAGGACGTCGGTGTAGAGCTGGGTCAGCCCCACGAAGGCGGCCACGAGGACCAGGACGACCACGACCGTCGGCCACAGCGCACCCCGTTTCCGCCGCTGTCCTGCTGGCTGCTGCCTCGGTGGTCGGGGGGCGGTGGGTCCGGCGGTCACTGGTTACCTCTGCAATCGGGGTCGTTCGTCAGGTGTGGTGCGTGAAGTCGTGGGGTGTGGCCTGCGTCGGGGAGGAGCGCCACCGGCGGGGCACCGGGGCGCCCCGTCCATTCTGCCCGCGGGCTTCTCGGGGGTGCAATCGCGCACGCGGCGGCCGTCATCGGGCCGTGCACCCCGGCAGCGCCGAGAGGTCCCCGCCGTCCCGGACCGCCTCGGCCGTGGCCACGGCGTCGTCGAGGGTGCGCACGGACACGACCGTCAGCCCCTCGGGCACGTGCCCCTGCGCCTCGGCGCAATTGCCCTCCGGGGCGAGGAAGACCTCCGCCCCGGCCGCCGCGGCTCCCTCGAGCTTCTGCCGGATGCCGCCGATGGGCCCCACCTCTCCCTCCGGGGTGATGGTGCCGGTGCCGGCCACGTGCCGGTTCCCGGCGATCGAGCCCGGGGTCAGCTCGTCGACGATCCCCAGCGCGAACATCAGCCCCGCGCTGGGCCCGCCGACCTCGTCGAGCTCGAAGGCGACGTCGATCGGGAAGTCGTAGGCGGCCAGCAGGAACACGCCGAGCTGCCAGTTCCCCGACGCCTCGTCGCGCACGGTGTCCACCTCGACGTCGCGCGGCGTACCGGCGCGCTCGACCTGCAGGGTGACGCCGCGTTCCCCTGCGGCGTCGAGAGCCGCCTTGAGGGACGGCAGCGACCGGACGGGCTCCCCGTCCACGCCGCGCAGGACGTCCCCGTGCTCGAGCACCCCCTCCGCGGGGCCGCCGGGGATGGTGTCCTGCACCGACAGGCGGGTGTCGAAGTCCTGCCCCAGGTGCGTCAGCGCGGCGGCGACCGAGTCCTCCTGCGAGCTGCTCATGGCGAGCATGCTGTGCTGGGCGGCCTCCTCCTCGGAGACGTCCCGGGGGTAGAGGGTGTCGGCCGGCACGACGGAGGCGGACGGGTCCAGCCAGGACCCGAGGACCGTGAGCACGTTGACGTTCTTGTTGGGCCCGCCGGTGACGTAGACCGTCGTCAGGTCCAGGACGGACTCGCTCGGGTAGGTCGGGGCCCCGGAGACCCCCAGCAGCTGCCGGCCGTCGTGCTCCCCCACGGTGTTGAACGTGGGCCCGGGCGCCTCGATCACGAAGGGCGCGGGCAGCACCGTCCCGGCCAGCAGCAGCCCGGCCGAGCCGAGCAGCGCCCAGGACTCGAGGCCGCGGCGGCGCAGGGCACGGCGCGGGCGGGGGGATGCGGTCACGGGCGGTCCTCGGCGTCGTGGTCGGGAGGACCGGGGGCTGCGGAGCCGCCCGGTCCGGACGGTCCAGCTTATCGTGCGGGACCCCGTCGTGAGCTTCCAGCGAACTGGGAGTTGGCTCATGGTCGGCCCCGTCCGGTGCTCGCTACGCTGGGAGCAGAGACGTCGGGCGCGCCCGCGCCGCCCGATCCCCCGACCCGACCGAAGAACGGTGGACCCATGACTCCCCAGCCTCCCAGCGACCGCCCCGGGAACACCCCGGGGGACGACTCCGGCGACGGCCCCAAGGACCCCTTCCAGGAGATGCTCGAGCGCCTCATGGGGCAGAGCGGGATGAGCCCCGAGGACCTCCGGCGCGCCGGCGTGCCGGTGGACCCCCAGGCGATGTCCATGATGTTCCAGCAGATCCAGTCCATGATGGGCGCCGGGGCGTCCGAGGGGCCGGTCAACTGGAAGCTCGCCCACGACCACGCCCGGCAGATCGCCTCCGCGGACGGCGACCCGTCCGTGACCCCGGCCCAGCACGGCGCGGTCGAGGACGCGATGCGCCTGGCCGAGCTGTGGCTGGGCGATCACACCGAGTTCGGCCAGACCTCGATCCGACCCCAGGCGTGGTCCCGCGCCGAGTGGATCGAGGCCACCCAGGAGACCTGGAAGGACATGACGGGCCCGGTCGCGGAGTCCGTGACGAAGGCGCTCACCGACGCCCTCACCCAGCAGCTGCCCCCCGAGCTGTCCGCCATGATGGGCGGGGCCTCGGGCATGCTCGCCGGCGCCGGCGGGATGCTGTTCGGGATCCAGCTCGGCCAGGCCATCGGCGGTCTGTCCCGCGAGGTGCTGTGCTCCACCGACATCGGCCTGCCGCTGGCGGAAGGCCGTTCCGGCCTGCTGCCGGCCAGCATCAGAGCGTTCGGCGAGGGCCTGGACATCCCGGCGCAGGAGATCATGCTCTACGTCGCCGTGCGCGAGGCCGCCCACGTCCGCCTGTTCGCGGCGAACCCGTGGCTGCGCCAGCACATCCTGGACCTCGTCAAGCGTTTCTCCGCGGGGATCCACATCGACATGTCCCGCATCGAGGAGGCCGCCCGGGACATCGACCCGATGGACCCGTCGAGCATGCAGGAGGCCCTGTCCTCCGGGATCTTCGCCCCGCAGCAGACCCCGGACCAGGAGGTCACCCTCAAGCGGCTCGAGACGGTGCTCGCCCTCGTGGAGGGCTGGGTGCACGTGGTGACCGTCGACTCGACCGCCAACCTGCCCTCCGCCGAGGCCCTGTCCGAGACCGTCCGGCGGCGCCGCGCCTCGGGCGGGCCCGCCGAGCACGCGTTCGGCTCCCTCGTGGGACTGGAGCTGCGTCCGCGCCGGCTGCGCGAAGCCGCACAGTTCTGGCAGTACGTCGGCGAGCGGCGCGGCGTGCAGGACCGGGACGGCCTGTGGGACGCCGCGGAGCTGCTGCCCACCGACGAGGACCTGGACGATCCCGCGGGCTTCTCGGAGCGCCGCGGTCTGCTCACCGCGTCCGAGGACGAGGTCGACGCCGCGCTCCAGCGGCTGCTCTCGGGCGGCTACGAGGGGCCCGGGGCGGACGGCGGTCCCGCTGTGGACGGCGGTCCCGCTGTGGACGGCGGCCCCGGCGCGGACGGCGGTTCCGGGCGGCCGGAGGGCGAGGGGCCTCAGGACGGGGACGGCTCCCGCTGATCCGCCGCGGCGCCTCCGGCGTTCCGGTGCGCCCACGCGGCGCCGTCGAGGAACGCCCGGGCCTTCTCCGCGAGCGGGTACCGGGCCTCGAGCTCCCGGAACCGGGGGCTGTGGTCGGCCTCGAGCAGGTGCGCCAGCTCGTGCACCAGCACGAAGTCGAGCACCCACTCGGGGGCCTCCTGGAGCTGCGCCGAGATCCGGATGACGCCGGTGGCGGGCGTCGCCGAGCCCCACCGGGTGTGCTGCCGCCCGGACCAGCGCACGTCCGAGGGCCGGGCGCGGCCGTCGAGGTGGCGCCGCGACAGCTCCTGGGCGCGCCGCAGCAGGCGGTCGTCGGATCGCCGTTCGGCGCCCCTGGCCGCCTCCCGGCGCCGGCGCTCCACGACCCGGGGCACCAGCTCCCGGGTCCAGTGCTCGATCTCCCGCCGGGTGGCCGTCTGGGGGACCGAGAGCACCACCGTGTCCTCGCTCCAGTGGGCGGACACGGTCTTGCGCCGGCGGGCGGAGCGGCGCACGACGACCTCGGGCTGCGACGGTACGGGCATGGGGCCATTGAACACGCCGCGGCCGCGGGCCGCGAAACGCCGCCCCGCGCCCGTGTGCACGGCCCTGCGACGTGGACTGTGGACGACCCCTCGACGCGCGCGCCGAGGGCACGGTTCCGGCGAGAGTGACGACGTCCCGCCCGTCTCCCGGAAGGCGCCCTGTGCCCACCACCCCGCTCCCCGGTCCCCGTCAGGGTCCCGGCCACGGCCCGGACCCGGGGCTGTCGTGCCTCGAACGCCCCCGCCCGGACGAGGTGCACGTCCTGGTCCTGGGCCTGGACGGCCTCGCGGCGGCGCTCGCCGTGCGGCTGCTGCGCTGCGGCGTGCTCGGGCTCTACGTCAGCGACCCCGCTGCCGTGACCACCGCCGACCTCGGGACCGGCGCGTACCGGCCGGCGGACGTCGGCCGGAGCCGGGAGGCGGCTCTGCGCCGGAGGCTGCGCGAACTCGATCCCCGGTGCGCCCCCGTCAGCGCGCCGGAGCTGTTCCCCGGTGCGCTGCTGCCGGGCACCGTCGTGGTGCACAGCGCCGCCCACCCTGCCTCCGCCCCGGCCGGGCGGGTCCTGCCCGGCGCGGCGGCCCCGGAGGCGTGGGCGGGGATCGACCCCCGGCACCCGGTGGTGTCGCTGCACCACGCCGACGGCGTGCTGCTGCGGTGGCCCACCGTCCCGTGGGCGCACCGGCCCTGTCCGGACTGCGTTGGGGCGACCCTCGGGGGCGGGCAGCCCGGCGAGGCGCCTCGCGGCCGCGCCGCCGTCCTCGCGGCGTGGGCGGCGCCGGCCCACGCGGAGGCCGTCGCGGTCCGCCTGGCCGTCGAGGTGCTCGCGGTGGCCCTGGCCTCGCTGTGCGGCGCCGACGGCCGGGAGGGCGGGTCCGCGGCCCGGGACGGTGCCCGGCACGCCGCCCTCTACGCCCCGCCCTGGCCGGACGCGGTGTCCTGGCTGCGGCTCGACCGGAGCCGGTGCCTGTGCGGGCTCGATCAGGAGTGAGCGCGGGCGCCCCGCGGGCGGGAGCGGCGCTGGGGTGTGCGGGGCCCGTCCGTCTCCCGCAGGGCGTCGAGGAACCGTGAGGGCTTGCGCGTGGGCCTGCCGCCCGGGGTGCGCGACAGCGTCCAGGACAGCACCAGGTGCTCACGGGCGCGTGTGATGCCCACGTAGAGCAGCCGCCGCTCCTCGTCGACCTCGTCCGCGGTCTCGGCGAAGCCGATCGGCATCAGCCCCTCGCTCAGGCCCGCCAGGAACACGGCGTCCCACTCCAGGCCCTTGGCCGAGTGCAGGGACGCCAGGGTCACCCCGTTCATCACGGGGGCGTCCTGCTGGGCCATGCGCCGCTCGAGCTCCGCGGCGAAGTCGGGGAGCACGAATCGCTCCTCGCGGGCCCCGGCCTCCGCCGCCATCCGGTCCGCGAGGGAGACGAGCGCGGCCAGCGACTCCCACCGCTCCCGCACCGCCCCCGTGGAGCGCGGCGCCCGGTCGGAGTAGCCCAGGGAGGAGAGGATGTCCCGCACCAGGCGCGTGGGCTCGTCCGTGGCCTCGGCCGCCCGCGCCGCCGTGCGCAGCTGCACCACCGCCTGCTTGACCTCGGGCCGGTTGAAGAACCGTTCCGTGCCCCGCAGCTGGAAGCCGATGCCCGCCTCCGCGAGCGCGGTCTCGAAGGCCTGCGACTGCCCGTTGGTGCGGAAGAGCACGGCGATCTCGGCCGCGGGCACGCCGTCGTCGATCAGGTCCCGGATGCGCGCCGCCGTCCCCGCCGCCTCGGCCTCGTCGTCCGCGTACTCGTTCCAGGACGGGGACGGCCCGTCCGGGCGCTGCGCCACGAGGCGCAGCGGAGTGGCCCAGGCGCCGGGGGTCGACCCCGGCGCGGGCCGGCGGGCGGCGAGCAGGCGGTTGGCGGTCTCCACGACCTGCGGGGTGGAGCGGTAGTCGCGCACGAGCTCGATCACCCGCGCCTGCGGGTGCCGGGCCGGGAAGTCGAGCAGGTGCCGGGAGGTGGCACCGGTGAAGGAGTAGATCGTCTGCGAGGCGTCACCGACCACGCACACGTCGTCCCGGCCCCCGAGCCAGGCGTCCAGCAGGCGCTGCTGGAGCGGGGAGACGTCCTGGTACTCGTCGACCACGAAGTGCCGGTACTGCTCGCGCACGGTCGCGGCGACGCGCTCGTCCTCCTCGAGCACGGCCACCGTGAGCAGCAGGACGTCCTCGAAGTCGATGAGGTGGCGGTCGGTCTTGAGCTCCTCGTAGGACTGGTACAGGCGCTGGACCGTGCGCACGTCGTAGTTGAGCGGCATCTCCCGCCCGGCGACCCGGGCCGGATAGGTGTCGGGAGTCAGCATCGAGACCTTCGCCCACTCGATCTCGGCGGCGAGGTCCCGCACGGCCGCACGATCCGTGGACAGGCGCATGTTCTGCGCGGCCTCCGTGATGAGCCGCGCCTTGTGCTCCACGAGCCCGGGCAGGGGCCCGCCCACGGCCTGGGGCCAGAAGTACTGCAGCTGGCGCAGCGCCGCGGCGTGGAACGTGCGGGTCTGCACCCCGGCGGCCCCGAGGCCGCGCAGCCGGTTGCGCATCTCGTTGGCGGCCCGGGCCGTGAACGTCAGAGCCAGGACCTTCTGCGGGGTGTAGACACCGGTGGCGATGCCGTAGGCGATCCGGTGGGTGATGGCCCGGGTCTTGCCCGTGCCGGCGCCCGCGAGCACGCACACGGGTCCGCGCAGCGTGGTCGCGACCTCCCGCTGCTCGGGGTCCAGGCCGGCGAGGATGCGCTCCTCGAGCGTCGACTCCACGTCCGTGGCGGCCTCGCTCCCGGTCACCACGCGGTCTCCGGGAGGTCCTCGCCGAGCCAGTGGGTGATGAGCGCGTGCGCGATGGAGACGCGGCCGGGGAGGGTCACCGACCCGGTGCTCGCCGCCTCCCGCAGCTGCGCCCGCGTGAACCAGCGCAGCTCCAGGATCTCCTGGCCGTCCGGGACGGCCGCACCGGAGTGCACCACGGCCCGGCAGCCGAGCATCAGGGAGCGCGGGAACGGCCAGGGCTGGGAGCCCAGGTACTGCACGTCCCCCACGGTCAGGCCCGCCTCCTCGGCGACCTCGCGGACCACGGCCTGCTCCAGGGACTCCCCCGGTTCCACGAAGCCGGCGAGGGTCGAGAACCGGTTGCCCTGCCACAGCGCGGAGCGGCCCAGCAGCAGCCGCTCCCGGGCGGGGTCGGGGTCGCCGTCGCTGACCGCCACGATGATCGCGGGATCCGTGCGCGGGAAGTGCAGGGAGTCGTCGTTGCGGCACTGCCGGGCCCACCCGGAGCGGATCACCTCGGTGGGCTCCCCGCACTGCGGGCACCGGGGGTGGTCCCGGTGCCACAGGCCCACCGACTGGGCGGTGACGAGCAGCGCGGTGTCCCCGGCCGGGAGGACCGGGCCGAGCTCCCGCAGGCCGGCCCAGCGCAACTCCTGCCCGCTCCGGGTGGCGGCGAACGCGGTGACGGCCGCCACGAGGGGCTCGGGCACCGCGAAGGGCTCCGCCGCGGCGTCCTCGCCCCCGGGCTCGGGGGCGGCGACGGCACGCAGGAGGACCCGGGGGCCGCGGGCCCCGTCGGCGCCGGGCAGCCGGCCGAGGTAGACCTCCGGCCGGCGCGGGTCGTGCGGCACGGCCGGGAGCTCGGCCGTGGGCACCAGGAGCAGGGCGTCGCCGGCCACGGGGGCGAGACCGCCCGCGAGCACGAGCACGAGCGTGCTGGGGTCCTGCGCGGCGAGCACGCGCACGTCCTGGAGCTCACGGTCGACCGCGTCGCGGTCGAAGGCCGTCGCTGCGAACGGCATCCGGGCCGGCGAGAGGCGCTCGGGGGCGGGCACGGGGCGGGAGCCGGGGACGGGCTCGGGAGGAGTGGAGGCGGGCACGTCTCCCACTGTAGCGACCCGGGCGGACCACGGGCCGGGCGGGTGGGGACGGCTGCCGTGCCCCCGGCGTGGCCTCTTGTAGGGTGGACGCCGTGAGCACGTCCCTCGAGCACCTGGCCGCCGTCGCCGCCGCAGGCGTCCCCGGACTCGCGCCCGTGGCCGTGGGGCCCTCCCCCGACGACGACGCCGACTTCCGCTCCGCCGTGGTCCTCGACGCCTCCGGCCGGCGCTGGCGCGTGCGTGCCCCGTTGAGCCCCGAGGCGAGCGTGCGCCTGGAGACCGAGCACCTCGTGCTCCGCTCCTTCACCCCGGCCGTCCGGTCCCGGCTCCCGTTCCTGGTCCCCACCGCCGCGGGCTCCGTGGCGCACGGGGACCTGCACGCCTTCGTGCACTCCCACATCGAGGGCGCCCCGCTGGACATCGACGCGCTCGCCCGCATGGCCGCCGAACCCGACCCCGAGCACCACCGGCACGTGCCGAGCGCCGAACCGCCCCCCACGCTCGCCGTGCAGCTCGGGCGGCTGCTGGCGGCGATCCACGCGCTGCCGACCGCCCTGGTCCTGGACGCCGACCTGCCCGGCTACACCGCCGAGCAGTGCCGGCAGCGGCGCCTCGCGGAGCTGAGCCGCGCCGCAGACACCCGGCGCGTGCCGACGGCGCTGCTGCGCCGGTGGGAGCGGGTCCTGGAGGACCGCGCTGTGTGGCGGTTCCGGCCGCGCGTGGTCCACGGCGACCTGCAGGAGGACGACCTCGTGATCTCCCGCGGACGGGTGCGCGGGGTGACGGGGTGGACCGATCTGCACGTGGGCGACCCCGCCGAGGACTTCGCGTGGCTCCTCGCGGCGCGGGACGCCCGCCTCGCCGAGGGAGTGCTCGAGGCCTACGCCGCGGCCTGCCGCCGGACGTCCTTCCAGGCGCCCGACGGAGCACCGGACCCGCACCTGCTGGACCGGGCCCGGCTGGACGCGGAGCTCGCCCTCGCGCAGTGGCTCGTGCGCGCCGTGGACCGTGGCGCGCAGGACCTGGTGGCCGACGCGGAGCAGATGCTCGCCACGCTCGAGCAGGACGTCGCCCGGCGCCCCGCCCCGGCTCCGAGCGCCCCCGTCCCGGAAAGCTCGCCGGAGCGTCCCGTGCAGGACGTCGCCGAGCACCCCCAGCCGGCCGACGACCCCGCGCGCCCGGCACCGGCCGGTGCGCCCGGGACCTCGACCGCCCACACGGCCCAGGAGGGCCCGCAGAGGCCGGTCTAGGGGCGCAGCACGACGTCGTAGGCCTGCCGGATCACCGCCTCGAGCTCCTCGGCCCCGGACAGGTCGTGCGGGCGGACGATCCGGTCCTCGGCCACGTAGTAGAAGGCGGCGGTGACCTCCTCGAGCGGCACGCCCCGCAGCCGGGACCACGCGAGCCGGTACACGGCCAGCTGCGCCGACCGCTCCTGCAGCTCCCGGCCGGACGGCGCCCGCCCCGTCTTCCAGTCGACCAGCTCCCACGTGCCGTCGCCGTTGCGGAAGACGGCGTCCACCCGGCCGCGGACCGTGATCCCGGCGATCGGGGTCTCGAGGGGGAACTCCACCGCGTACGGCTGGCGGTCCGCCCACGGGCCCGACCGGAACGTCGCGGCGAGCTCGGGGAGGTCGTAGGCCGCGTCGACGTAGTCGTCGGCGGTCCCGGGCAGCTCGTCGACGTCGAAGATCGCGGAGCTGCCGTAGTACTGCTCGATCCAGGCGTGGAAGGTGGTGCCCCGCCGCGCCGCGGTGCCGGGCCGGCGCGGCATGGGCCGGCGCAGGCCCGACACGACCTCGAGCGGGTCGCGCGCGAGCGCCACGAGGGTGGACGCCGACACGTGGGACGGCATGGGGACGGCCCGCTCGGTCCGGCCGTCCTCGTGCCGGGCGAGCAGGATCCTCGCCTCCTCGGACCACCGGCGCGGGTCGGGCACGAGCCCGTCCCGCTCCGCGACGCCGAGCAGGTCCTCGACGTCGAGGTCCGCGGTGTCCTCGAACCCGCGCTCCCGGACCGCGCGGGCGGCCCGCTCGAGCACGGCCCGGCGGCCGAGGTGCGGGGGTGGGCTCACGCGCACGGCGCTCCGGCCGCTCTCGTCCGTCACGGTCTCGGTGATCTCGGGACCCTCCAGCGGGTCGTACGGCCACGGCGCGCTCAGCACGGTGGCGGCGGCCGGGTTGCGGGTCCCCGCCGGTGCCTCCGCCCAGGGGCCGAGGCGGACGGGCGGCTCGGGTCCCTCGGTCAGCGGCGCCAGCTCCGCGACGAACACGGAGGGCTCCTGGCCCTTCGCGGCCGTGCCCCGGAACACGGTGCAGGACAGCTCCAGGACCTCCCGGGCCCGGGTCACGGCCACGTACGCGAGGCGGCGCTCCTCGTCCTCGGCGTGCTGGGCGGCGAGCTCCAGGAACTCCGCGTGGGACTCCTCCAGGGCCTTGAGGTCGCTCGTGTCCACGGCCCACTGCGGCAGGAACCGGGCGTCACCGCGCAGCGGCCAGGCCAGGGTGCCGGTGTCGAGGGTCCAGCGGGAGGGCTTGTCGGTCGGGAAGTTCCCGGCGTTGAGGCCCGGGACGTAGACGTGGTCCCACTCGAGTCCCTTGGAGGCGTGCACCGTGACCAGCTGCACGGCGTCGTGCCGCGTGCGGTCGGGGCCGGGCTCGAGCCCGTTCTCCTCCGCGAGGGTGACGTCGAGCCACGCGAGGAAGGCCGAGACGTCGCTGGTCGCGGAGAACGCCGTGAAGGACTGCGCGGCCTCGTGGAAGGCGTCCAGGTTGCGCCGCGCCTGGTGTACGGGGCGGTGCGGGTGCGCGGCGACCTCGACGTCGAGCCCGAGGACCGTCTCGACCTCGTGCAGCAGGCTCGGCAGGTCGTCGGAGAGGAAGGAGCGCAGGTGGTCCAGCTCCGCCCGCAGCCTGGTGAGGCGCTCCCGGGCCGCCTCGGACA
The DNA here is from genome assembly GCF_039530085.1 of Kocuria aegyptia. Lineage (NCBI taxonomy): Bacteria > Bacillati > Actinomycetota > Actinomycetes > Micrococcales > Micrococcaceae > Kocuria > Kocuria aegyptia. The sequence goes on along the minus strand of NZ_BAAAOA010000019.1, from coordinate 54,394 downwards.
GGGTGCGGGCGTGCGCGGAGGTCCACCCCGGCCACGGGAGGGTCTCGAGCGCCTCGATCAGCGAGGCGTGGTCGGACAGATCGGGCTCGACGAGGGCCTCCTCCTGGGCCTCCTCCGCGGTCACCGGGCTCTCCAGGTCCTCGGCCCGGCCCGCTTGCGCGGCCTCCGTGCGGCGACGCTCCAGGTGCGACGCCCAGTCGGCGAGGGCCATGAGGTCCCGGGTCCCGATCCGCCAGCGGGCGCCCGCGAGCAGCCGCACGAGGGCGTCCGAGCGGCCGGGGTCGTCCAGCACCCGGAGGGTCGCGACGACGTCGGAGACCTCCGGTGTGCTGAGCAGACCGCCCAGGCCCACGACCTCGTAGGGGATGCCCCGGGCGGCGAGCTCCCGGCGCACGGGCTCGATCTGGGAGCGCTTGCGGCAGAGCACCGCCATGGTGGGCATCTGCTCCTCCGGGTCCCCGCGGTGCTGCTCCCGGCGGGAGCGGACGCGTTCCGCGAGGGCGACGGCCTCCTCGACGTCGGTCGTGTACCGGCTGATGCGCACCCGGCCGGTGCCCGCGCCGGGCCGCGGGGTGAGCTCGGGAACGGCGAGGGAGGACGTGCTGCGGGCCCACGCCGGCAGGGTCCGCAGGGGTGCGGCAATGGTGTTGGCGACGTCGAGGATGCTCGCGTCGTTGCGCCACGCCGTGGTGAGGAAGCTCGGCTCCCCGTCCTGGCCGGGCGCGACGGGAAAGGAGTCGTAGAAACCGAACAGCTGCCCCGACGAGGCCCCGCGGAAGCCGTAGATCGACTGCTGGGGATCGCCCACGGCCATCACGGAGTGCCCGTGCCCGAAGAGGGCGGCGAAGAGCCGCAGCTGGGCGTGCGAGGTGTCCTGGAACTCGTCCAGCAGCACCACCCGGTGCCGCTCCCGTTCGGTCCGGCGGGCGACCGGGTCCTGCTCCGCCAGCCGGGCGGCGGCGGAGAGCAGGTCGCCGAAGTCCATGGCCTGGGCCTCGTGCTTGCGCCGGGAGAAGTCGGCCACGAGCTCGGCGAGGACCCACGCGGTGCGCTGGTTGTCCTCGACCTTCTTCAGCTGGGCGCCCAGGGTCTTCTTCCGGCGCCCCGGGGGCGCCGTGGCCAGCGCGCCGAGCAGCCGGGCCGCGAAGCGCTCCACGTCCGCGGGCTCCACGAGGTGCTCCGCGCACGCGGAGGCGAGGTCGAGGACCGCGGCGACCATGGTCGACTTCGCGGGCATGGTCTCGAGCAGCTCACCGGTCCAGGCCTCCACGGTCTGCGCGGCGATCTGCCACGTGCGGGCCTGGCCCAGCAGGGTGGTGTCCGGCTCGATCCCGATCCGCAGCCCGTAGTTGCGCACGAGCGTGTTGGCGTAGGAGTGGTAGGTGCTGACCGTGGGGTCCTGGGGGGCGGCCGGGAGGTCGTCCTCCCCCGCGTCGGCGGGCGCGACGAGCCCCTGGGCGCGCAACCGCGCGAGCCGGGAGCGCATGCGCTCCCCCAGCTCGCCGGCAGCCTTGCGGGTGAAGGTCACGCCGAGGACCTGGTCCGGGGCGACGACGCCGTTGGCCACGAGCCAGACCACCCGGTCGACCATGGTGGCGGTCTTGCCCGAGCCCGCGCCCGCAACGACCAGCCGGGGGGTGAGCGGGGCGGAGATCACCGCGGACTGCTGGGCCGTGGGGCGGTTGCCGCCGAGCAGCTCGGCGAGCTCCTCGGGGCTGTACCGGGGCTCCACGCCGCCGTAGGGGTGCTCGGCGGCGGGCGGGGTGGCGTCGTCGGGGGTGCCGGGGGCGTGGGTCATGGGTGCTGTCGTCTCCTGCTGTCCGGGTGGGACGGGTCCGGGGGCCGTCCTCACGGTTCGCTCACCTGCCGTCCCTCGGCGCAGAGCGGGCAGATCTGCGGCAGCTTGCACCCGTGGCCGTTGAAGGTGCCCTCTGCTTGGTCGTGGCGGGCGGTGAACCGTTCCCCGGCCACGAGCTCCGCGGCTCGGGTGATCAGCTCCCGCGCCCACGTGGCGTCCGGGTCGAGGGGGTCCTGCTGCTGCACGGAGGGGGACTTGGCCCGGGTGCCGAGCTGGACGAGCAGGGCGCCGCCGGAGAGCTCCGTCACGGTGCCGCCGGGCAGCTCGAGCACGGCCTCGTCCTCACCGGCGACCATGGCCGTGCCCGCCCCGGCCGTGAGCGCCACCTGGTAGGCCGCCAGCTGCGGGTGCTCGGCGATCTTCGCCCCGGCCGGCTGATTCCGGCCGGTCTTGAGGTCGACCACGACGTAGCGGCCCTGCTCGTCGAGCTCCAGGCGGTCCACGCGGCCGCGGAGCAGGGCGTCGCGCGCCCGCCCCTGGACGAGCACGCTGAACGCCCCCTCCACGGAGGCCAGCCGGCGGCCGTGCTTGCTCCTGGCATCCACGACGTACTGGGCGAACTTGCGCAGCATCTGCCGGGCGCGCTCGAGCTGGACCGCGGACTCCCAGGTCTCCGGCAGTCCCAGTGTGGGCCAGCGGCGCTCGAGCTCGGCGACGAGCTCGGATCCCGAGGCCTCCGGCAGCTCCTCGGCGATGGCGTGCACGAGCGAGCCGAGGCTGCGGCTGAGGTCGGTCGCGGCCTCGGCCCGCGAGGCGGCCACGAACCAGTCGAGGGGTGACCGGTGGATGGTCTCGATCCGGGACGGGGAGACGGGCACGGGCACCCCGTCGTCGAAGACGGGCGCCGTGCTCGAGAGCTCCGCCGCGCCCCACCAGGTGTCGGGGTGGGCGCCGGGCACCGGGCGCGGGGAGGATGCGATGCGGTGCAGCAGCCGGGCCGCGGCCTCCGAGCGCACCGGGTCCTCCTCGTGCAGCTGGACCCACTGCCGCAGCTCGGCCACGAGTGCGCGCAGCGTCATGGGACGGGGGGCGTCCACCACGGCCCGGACGCCGTCCCCGGGCTGCGACCCCGGGGGATCGACGAGGTCCAGGAACTCGGAGGGCTGCTCGTCCTCGCCGGAGGCCGCCGTGACCACGAGCGTGCCGCAGCTGCGGGACACCGCGGCGGAGAAGGAGCGCAGCTCGTCGTGGCGGACCTCCCGCATCCGGGTCACGGGGGTGACCCGCGCGGCCTGGTCGACGCCGAGGTCGAGCGCGTCCGTGAGCAGGTCCGCGCCGAGCAGCTGCCCGCGCAGGCGGGTGTTGGGCCACACGCCCTCCTGCACGCCGGCGACGAAGACCACGGGCCACTGCCGGCCCGCGGCGGTGGCCGGCGTCATGATCTCGACCGTCTCGTCGGTCGGGGCGCGGGCGGCCAGGGTGTCCATGGGGAGTTCCTGGTTCTCGATGTAGTCCAGGAACTGGGCGGGGCCTGCCCCCGGAAGGTGGTCGACGTAGCGCTCGGCCGACTCGAACAGGCCCACCACGGCGTCGAGGTCGCGGTCGGCCCGCTCCCCCGCCGGTCCGCCCTCCAGCGCGCGGCGCCGCCAGGAGTCGGCGACCCCGGCGGCCTCCCACAGCGCCCACAGGACGGTCTCGGCCGTGGCGCCCTCCTCCCGGAGGGCCCGGGTCCCGGCCGCGAGCATCCGGGCGATCCGGCGGGCCGGCACGGAGCGCACGCCGGCGGCGTCGAGCGCCCCGGGGGCCACGAGGGCCTCCACGAGCAGGTCGTCGCTGCTGCGTGCACCGCCCGCGGCCAGCTCCTCCGCCCGGAGCCGCTGACGGAGCCGGCGGACGTCCATCGGGGAGGCGTTGCCGATCCGCGAGGACAGCAGGTCGACGGCCGCCTGGACGGTGAGGGCGCCGAAGTGCGCCTCATCACCGCGCTCCGCGGCGGCGGCGGTCACGATGCGCAGGGCACCCAGCAGCGGCCGGACCGCCGGTTCGTCGCGCACCGGCGTCTCGGCGGCGGAGGTGCTGACGGGCACGCCGAGGGCGGAGAGCTGGCGCTCGAGGCCCTCCAGGTAGCGGCCGTTGCGCACGACCACGGCCATGTCCGCCAGCGCGACGCCGTGCACCAGGTGGCGCTCCAGCACCTGGTGCGCGATCCAGCGGGCCTCGTGCAGCGGCGACGAGAGCACCACCGTGGTGACCTCTCCCCGCTCCGCGCCGGCCCCGGCGCGGTCCTCCGGGGTGTGCTCCGGCGCGGTCGCCGCGACCCCGGTGTCCCCGGCGCCGCCGGTCCCCTCGGAGTGCTCGGTGTCCCCGGCGCCCTCCGGGGGCCGGAGGCCGCGGGGGTGCCGGGCCCCGGCGACGGCGGGGATCCGTTCGGCCACGCGCTGCCACACCTCGGCGACCGCCCCGGGCATCCGCCGGCTCGTGCCCAGGAGGTGCCGCCGGAGGGGGCGTGCGGGTTCGGCGAGCCGGTCCTCGAGGGTGCGCAGAAGGTCGGGCCGGGCCCCGCGGAAGCCCTGGACCACGGTGTCCGTGCAGGCGGTCATGACGGTGTCCCGTCCCCGGCACAGCACGGCGAGCAGCCGGTGGATCGAGGGCGTCGCCTCGTGCAGGTCGTCCACCAGCACGAGGTCGAGGCGCTCCTGCTCGGCCCGCAGGAACTCGGGCTGCTCCTCGAGGACCCGTGCGGCCTCGGTCACGAGGGCGGCGGGGTCGTAGGACTCCGGCATCCGCAGCCGGCGCACGGCCTGGTACTCGGCCTGCATGGTGGCGGCCGCCGCCCAGTCCGGGCGCTGCAGGCGCCGGGCGAGGCCGCGGAGGTCCTCGGGGGCGAGGTCGTACTCGGACATGCGGTCGAACAGCTCGCGCACCTCCTGGCGGAAGCCGCGGGTGCCCAGGGCCTCCCGGAGGTCCGAGGGCCACATGACGGGGGCACCGAACCCCGTGGCGTGCCCGGCCATGAGCTCGCCGATGAGCACGTCCTGCTCCGGCCCGGACAGCAGCTTGGGGCCGTGCACGACGCCCGGGAGCAGCCCCTCGTTCTGGGCCCGCCGGAGCAGGTCGAAGGCGTAGGACTGCCAGGCCCGCACGGGCGGGGAGCTCATGGTGGCCGAGACCGCGGCCGTGAGGTCGTCCCGCAACCGGGCTGCCGAGAGCCGGGACGGCGTGAGCACGAGCAGCCGGTCCGGGTCGAGGCCGTGGCCGATCCGGCGCGCCGCCAGCTCCACGAGCACCCGGGTCCGCCCGGTCCCGGGGCCGCCCAGCACGAGCCGGGGGCCGCAGCCGGCCGGGAGACCGGCGACCTCCTCCTGCTCGGCGCTCGGCCGCCACCGGGTGCGTTCCGCCGCGGAGCCGTGCGGGGGGACCAGGTTCCAGCGCACCGGTCCCGCCCCGGGCACGGCAGGGCTCGTGGTGTGGGTGCTGTCCTCGGGGTGCCGCATGGGTCTCATCTCATCACGGGACTCCGACGGTGTAAGCGCGGCGGCCGGTGCCCGGCGTCCGTGGCGGGTCGGAGGGGGCCGGTACGGTGGGAGCCATGTCCTCGCCCTCAGGCCCCGCCGGCCCCACCGACCAGCTGCCCCTGTTCGACGCCGCCCCGCTGCGCGCGCCGAGGCCCGGCCCGCCCGCGCCGGACGACGCCGCGGAGCAGGCCGTGCTCTTCGACCTCGAGGGCGTCCCCGGCGCCCCGGGGGCGGCCCCCGCGTGGACCGAGGGTCCGCGGGCCGCCTTCGACCTCGAGACGACCGGCCGCGATCCGCACACGGCCCGCATCGTCACGGCCTCCGTGGTGCGCACGGACGCCGCAGGTGCCGTGACGGACGAGTGGGAGTGGCTGGCGGACCCGGGGGTGGAGATACCCGAGGAGGCGGCCGCCGTGCACGGGGTGAGCACCGAGCGGGCCCGCGCCGAGGGACGGCCCGCCGCGGAGGTGGTCGCGGAGATCGCCGGCGTCCTGGGCGCCCTCTTCGCCGCGGGCACGCCCGTGCTGGTGTTCAACGCCTCCTACGACTTCACGGTCCTCGCCCACGAGGGCCGGCGCCACGGGGTGGAGGTCCCGCGGCCCTTCCCGGTGCTCGACCCCTACGTCCTCAACAAGCAGGTGCACCGGTACCGTCGCGGCAAGCGCACCCTCGGGGCGCTGTGCGAGGAGTACGGGGTCGAGCTGACCGCGGCCCACACCTCGGCGGCGGACTCGGTCGCCACGGAGCGGCTCGCGGTGCTGATGACCCGGCGCTTCCCCGAGCTGGCCCGCCCCGCGGACGCGCTGCACGCCGACCAGGTCGGGTGGGCGGCCGAGCAGGCGGCGAGCCTCCAGGAGTACTTCCGCCGGACCCGCCCGGACGCGGTGGTGGACGGCGCCTGGCCGCTCCGCCGCCCCGAGGACGTCTGAGCGCTCCCCGGGGCGGCGGCCCGGGCCGGGCGGCCGGGCTCAGGCGGCCGGCCGGGCCTCGGCGGCAGCGCGGGCGGCGGCCGGCAGGGCGGAGACGATCCGGTCCATCGCGGCGTCGTCGTGCGCGGCCGAGAGGAACCACGCCTCGAACACCGACGGGGGCAGGTAGACGCCCTGGTCGAGCATCGCGTGGAAGAACGCCGGGTAGCGGAACGTCTCCTGCGCCTTGGCCTGCGCGTAGTCGCGCACACCGGTGGTGGAGGTCCCGAAGGCCACCGAGAACAGGTTGCCGGCCGACTGGATCGAGTGGTCCACCCCGGCCTCGGTCAGCGCCGCGCGCACGGCCTCCTGCAGCTGGGCCGAGCGCCGGTCGACGGTCTGGTAGGCGATCCGGTCCGCGGTGCGCAGGGTCGCCGCGCCTGCGGCCATCGCCACGGGGTTCCCGGAGAGGGTCCCGGCCTGGTAGACGGGGCCCAGGGGCGCCAGGTGGTTCATGACCGCGGCCCGTCCGCCCACGCCGGCGACCGGCAGGCCGCCGCCGATGACCTTGCCGAACATGAACAGGTCGGGCTCCCAGCCGTCCTCGCCGGCGGCGGTGAGACCCCAGTAGCCGGCCTCGTGCACGCGGAACCCGGTCAGCACCTCGTCGAAGATCAGCAGGGCCCCGTGCTCACCGGTGATCCGGCGCAGACCCGCGTTGAAGCCCTCGCCGGGGGTGACCACGCCCATGTTGGCGGGAGCACCCTCGGTGATGACGGCGGCGATCCGGCCGGGGTGGGCGGCGAAGGCCTCCTCCACGGCGGCGAGGTCGTTGTAGGGCAGCACCAGGGTCTCGGCCGCGGTGGCCGCGGTGACCCCGGCGGAACCGGGCAGGGCGAGGGTCGCGACGCCGGAGCCCGCCTCGGACAGCAGGGAGTCCACGTGCCCGTGGTAGCAGCCGGCGAACTTCACGACGAGGTCCCGGCCGGTCACGCCGCGCGCCAGGCGGATCGCGGTCATGGCCGCCTCCGTGCCGGTCGAGACCATGCGCAGCTCGTCGATCGCGCCGATCCGCTCGACCACGAGCTCGGCCAGCTCGGTCTCGCCGCGCGTCGTCGCCCCGAAGGACAGGCCGCGCTCCACGGCCTCGTGCACGGCCTCGATGACGGCCGGGTGGGAGTGCCCGACGAGGGCGGGCCCCCACGAGCTGACGAGGTCGACGTACTCGCGGCCGTCGGCGTCGGTGAGGTACGGCCCCTTGGCCGCGGTGATGAAGGGCGGGGTGCCGCCCACGGACGCGAAGGCCCGCACCGGGGAGTTGACCCCGCCGGGCATGACCTTGCGCGCGCGGTCGAAGAGTTCCTGGGAAACGCTCATGGGTTCTGTCTGCTTCCTTTCGCCGGGGGTGCCGGCTCGGGGGACGGTGGGGGTCAGGAGAGGCCGTTCTCGTCGCGGAACCAGTCCGCGAGCTCGACGGCGAAGTAGGTGAGCACGGAGTCGGCGCCCGCCCGGCGGATGGACAGCACGGACTCCTGGATCGCGGCCCGCCGGTCGATCCAGCCGTTGGCGGCCGCGGCCTCGATCATGGCGTACTCGCCGGAGATCTGGTACGCGGAGACGGGCACCGGGGAGACTTCGGCCACGTCGCGGAGGATGTCGAGGTAGCTCATGGCCGGCTTGACCATGACCATGTCGGCGCCCTCGTCCAGGTCCAGCTGCAGTTCGTGCAGCGCCTCCCGGCGGTTGGCGGGGTCCATCTGGTAGGTGCGGCGGTCGCCCCGGAGCTGGGAGTCCACGGCCTCGCGGAACGGGCCGTAGAAAGCGGAGGAGTACTTCACGGAGTAGGCCAGGACGGCGACGTCGGAGTGCCCGGCCTCGTCCAGGGCGGAGCGGATCACGCCGATCTGACCGTCCATCATGCCGGACGGGCCGAGCACGTGGGCGCCCGCCTCGGCCTGGGCCACCGCCATCCGGCCGTAGACCTCCAGGGTCGCGTCGTTGTCCACCGTCCCGTCCGCGGCCAGGACGCCGCAGTGACCGTGGTCGGTGAACTCGTCCAGGCACAGGTCCGCCATGACCACGAGGTCGTCCCCGACCTCGGCGCGCACCGCGCGCAGCGCACGGTTCAGGATGCCCTCGGGGTCGCACCCGGCGCTGCCCTCGGGGTCCCGCTCGGCGGGCACGCCGAAGACCATGAACCCGCCGAGACCCTTGGCCGCAGCCTCGGCGGCGGCGCGCCGGAGCGAGTCCATGGAGTGCTGGACGACCCCCGGCATGGAGCCGAGCGGGGCCGGCTCGGCGAGGCCCTCCCGGACGAACACGGGCAGGATGAGATCGGACGGGTGGACCCTGGTCTGCGCGGCGAGACGGCGCACGGCCGGGGTGGTGCGCAGCCGGCGGGGGCGGGAGACCAGGTCGTAGCGCGGAGTTCGGTGGGTCACGGAGTTCGTCTCCTCGGTCGTCGGGATCGGTGTCGTCGGGATCGGTGTCGTCGGTGCGGCGGTGCTCCTGGTCGCCGGCGGGGCAGCGGCCGCCGGGCCCGGTGCGGGAGCCCGCGGGGCGGCCCGGACGGTCGCCTCGCGGTCGGCGAGGGCCCGGAGGAGGGCGTCGCAAATCCCCTCCGGGCTGGGCCTGGCCGCGGCCACGGCCCGCAAGCCGCGGTCGGCCGCGGCACGGCGCGTGGGCTCGCCGATGGCCACGAGGACGGTGCCCGCCAGGACGGAGGGGTCGCCGCCCACGAGCTCGGCGAGGTGGGACGGCGCCGTGAGCACCACGGCGTCGACCTCGCCGGCGGCCAGGACCGTCAGCAGGTCCGACCGGTGGAGCTCCGCCGCCCGGCCGTCCGGCCGGCCGGCCACGCCGTCGGCCGCAGCCGTCCGTGCCAGGGGTGCGGTGGCCGGCCACGGCACGGTCTCGTAGGCCGTGGCCGTCAGGACGCGGTACCCCCGTGCGGTCAGGCCGGTCTCGAGGACGGGCCGGGCCCGGGCGGAGAGCGGCAGCAGGATCGTGCCGGGGGCGGGCTCCGGCGGCCAGTCGGCGAGCAGCCCAGTGGCCGAGTGCGCCGTGCCGGGCACGAGGTCCGGCGGCAGCCCGGCCGCCGTGAGGGCCGCGGCCGTGGCGTCCCCCACCGCGGCCACCCGCAGACCGGCCCGACGTGCCGCCGCCAGCCGGTCGCCGAGAGCGGGCTCGGCCGGGTCCCCGGCGACCGCGCGCAGTGCCCGGACCGTGTTGACCGAGGTCACCACGAGCCAGGTCCGCGCGGCGGGACCGGGCTCCGCCGCCCGGTCGACCAGGGCTGCCACAGGACCGGTGTCCCGGGGCAGGGCGGCCTCGAGCAGCGGGGCGAGCCGGACCCGGGCCCCGTGCCCGCGCAGCAGCTCCACGAGCTCCCGGGCCCGGTCGGCGGAACGGGTCACGACGACCCTGGTCCCGCGCAGGGCGGCGGGGTCGGCGCAGCGGTCGGCGGGGCCGGGGCGCGGCACGGGTCTCAGAGCGTCAACCGGGCCAGCCGGCCGGCGCCGTCGGCGAGCAGCTCGTCGCCCAGCCGGATGCCGAGGGCGCGGGCGGCCTCGACGTCGCCCGCCGCGGTGCGGCCGCTGCGGCGCATGAGCCGGCTGCCGTCCGGGTCGGCGACGACCACGTCGAGCACGACCTCGCCGCCCTGGACCCGTCCGAGGGTGCCCACGGGCGCCGCGCAGCCGGCCTCGAGCCGGGTCAGCAGCGCCCGTTCCGCGGTCACGGCCAGGCGGGTCTCCAGGTGGTCCACCGCGGCGAGGCCGGCGGCGAGCGGGGTGTCGCCGGAGGCGTCCTCGGTGCGGCACTCCAGGGCCAGGGCGCCCTGCCCGGGAGCGGGGAGCATGACGGACGGGTCGATCAGCTCGGTGATCGCGTCCTCCAGCCCGAGACGCCGCAGCCCGGAGGCGGCGAGCACCACGGCGTCGAGGTCGCCGGGGGCCACCCGTCCCAGCCGGGTGCCCACGTTGCCGCGGATGTCGACGATGACTAGGTCGGGGCGCGCCGCGCGCACCTGCGCCGCGCGCCGCGGGGAGCCGGTGCCGACCTTCGACCCCGGGGGCAGCTCGGTGAGGGCCAGCCCGTCACGGGCGCACAGGGCGTCCCGGGGGTCCTCCCGCTCCGGCACCGCGGCGACCTCGAGGCCCAGCACGGGAGCGGTGGGGAGGTCCTTGAGGGAGTGCACGGCCAGGTCCACGGAGCCGGCCAGCAGCGCGGCCCGCAGGGCCGTGGCGAAGACCCCGGTGCCACCCATCTGGGACAGGGGCCCGGTCAGGACGTCGCCCTCGGTGCGGATCGTGACGAGCTCCGGCTCCAGCCCGCCCGCCGCCGCGACGGCGCGGGCCGCCGTGGTGGTCTGGGTGAGCGCGAGCCGGGAGCCGCGGGTCCCGACCCGGAACGCCGGAAGCCCCTGCGCCGCGGCCGTCACGCCCACCTCACCTCCCCGGCCTCGTCGAGGTCGACCGGGACGGGCTCCCCGTGCGGACGCTGGGCGATGGTCGGGCGGGGCCCGGTGGCGCCGCGCAGCACTTTGACGCAGCAGTCCGGGGCGCAGTCGTCGAACCACGTGCCCCGGGCGCACGCGGAGACCCGCGGCGGTGCGGTGCGCCCGGCGACGCGCTGCTCGACGAGGTCCGCGAGCCCGGCCACGAACGCCGGGTGTATGCCCGCGGTGGGGGTGCGCACGGCCGGGAGACCGAGCCGCTCGCAGGTCTCCAGGGCCTCGGTGTCGAGGTCCCACTTGACCTCCATGTGGTCGGAGACGAAGCCCAGCGGCACGAGGACCACGCCGGCGACACCGCGCTCGGCGACCTCCTCGAGGGCGTCGTTGACGTCCGGCTCGAGCCACGGGACCTGCGGGGGCCCGGAGCGGGACTGGTAGACGAGGTCCCAGGTGTGGTCCCCGAGCTCCTCCGGCCCCACGCGCTCCAGCACGGTCCGCGCCACGGCCAGGTGCTGGGCCACGTAGGCGGAGCCCTCCTCGAAGTCCATCCGCGCCGGTCCCGAGGCCTCGGCGTCGGTGGTGGGGATGGAGTGGGTGCAGAACAGGATCGCGATCCTGCCGCCGTCGGCGCCGAGCCGGTCCCGCACCCGGGCGAGACCCTCCCGGAGGCCTTCGACGAAAGGCTGCACGAAGCCCTCCGAGTCGTAGTACTGGTGGACCTTGTCGACCTGCATCTCGTCCGTGAGCCCGAGCTCCTCGAGCGCCACTCCGTAGTCCTCGCGGTACTGGCGGCAGCCGGAGTAGCTGGAGTAGGCGCTGGTGGCGAGCACCAGGAGCTTGCGCAGGCCGCGCGCGTGGCACTCCCGCACGACGTCGGCCACGTAGGGCGCCCAGTTGCGGTTGGCCCACAGCACGGGCACGCTCAGGCCCCGGCCGAGCAGCTCCGCCTCGAGCGCGGAGCGCAGCGCGCGGTTCTGGGCGTTGATGGGGCTGACGCCGCCGTTGGCCCGGTAGTGGGTGGCGACCTCCTCGAGCCGTTCGTCGGGGATGCCGCGGCCCTTCGTGACGTTGCGCAGGAACGGCAGGACGTCGTCCTGCCCCTCCGGCCCGCCGAAGGAGGAGAGCACGACGGCGTCGTAGTGCTCGGGCGCGTGCGCGCGGGCCCGCGACAGGGCGTTCTCGGCGCTCACCGGAGCACCTCCGCGAGCTCCTCGGTGCGGACCCGGCGACCCGTGTAGAACGGTGTCTCCTCGCGCACGTGCAACCGGGCCTCCGTGTTGCGGAAGGCCCGCATCACGTCGACGAGGTCCACCAGCTCGGGGGCCTCCAGCGCGAGCAGCCACTCGAAGTCGTTGAGCCCGAAGCACGCGATGGTGTTCGCGAGCACCTGCGGGTAGTCGCGCGCCGCCATCCCGTGGTTGCGCAGCATCTCGGCGCGGCGCTGGGCGTTCATGTAGTACCACTCGTAGGAGCGCACGAACGGGTAGACGCACACCCAGTCCTCCGGGGCGACACCGCGGGCGAAGGACGGCGAGTGGTTCCGGGTGAACTCGGCCTCGCGGTGGACCCCCATCGCGTTCCAGGCCTGCGCGGTGCCGGCCAGGAGCTCCGTGCGGCGCAGCCGCCGGACCGCAGACTGGAGCGCCTGGGGGTCGTCGCCGTGCAACCACGTCAGGACGTCGGCGTCCTCGCGCATCCCCGAGACGTCGTAGGCCCCGCGCAGCGTCACGCCCTCGGCCGCCAGCTGCTCGACGACGCCGTCGAACTCGGCCGCCGCGGAGGCGTCGTCGCCGGCCGTCCGGGCCTCGGCGCCGCCGGCGGAACGGGCGAACACCGACCAGACGGCCCAGTGCAGACGCTCCGCGCCGCCGTCCTGGGTCGGCTCGGGCGAGGCCGTGGGACGGCCGCCGTGCTCGTGGGGGCTGGGGTCGTGGGACAAGGCTCAGTCCTTTCGTGGGGTGCTGGTCGGTGGGGTCCGTGCCGGATCGGCGGCCGGCGCGGCGTCGTCCGGGACGCCCGCCTCGGCGAGCAGGGCGCGGACCTGGGCCCGGGTGTCGGCGACGACGGAGGCGAGGCCCGTGCCCGCCAGCCACCCGCCCACCGCGACGGCGTCGGGCAGCTGCGCGAGCGCCCGCCGGAAGTCGGCGACCCGCCGGGCGTGGCCGACTCCGGCGCGGGGCAGCGCGGAGCGCCAGCGCACGATGTCCGCGCCGACGAGCTGGGCGGGCCGCAGGGGCACGCCCATGAGGGTCGAGGCGTCGGAGAGGGCCAGGCGGACGAGCTGGTCGTCGGGCAGGGACACCTCCGGGGGCACGGCGGTGGCGTCGGGCTGGGCACGGCCGTAGGACAGCCGCAGCACGTGCCGGCCGGGGCCGGCGGCCTGCCGCACCCAGTCCCACTTGGCGCTGGCGTGGGTGAGGGCCTTGGCGCGCACGCCGCGGGCGTCCTCGCTCACGAGCAGGCCGGTGCCCCGGGGGGCCCCGTCGAGGTGCGGCTCGTCGACCACGAGCGTGGCCAGGGCCACCTGGGGCCCCGGCTCCGGGGCGAAGCGCTGGAGTTCCTCCTCGTGGCTGGCCAGGAGCCGGACGGCGGCCGCGCCGTCGGTGGCCATCACGAGCAGCTCCCCGCGCGCCACGGCCGTCTTGTGGCCGAAGCGGGGCTGGCGCTGGATGACCATCCAGCCCTCGCGCCGGGGGTCGCGGTCGAGGGCGATGACGTCGTAGCCGGTGACGAGCTTCACGCCCGTCCGCTCGAGGTCGTGCACGAGGGTCTCGGACAGGGCGTTCATGCCACCGCGCAGCCCCGCCACGTTCGCCCCCGCCGGCGCGGCCCGGCGCAGGGCGCCCGCGGCGGCGCCGAGGGAGCCGTGCTCGCGCAGCGCCCGGCGCAGGCCGGGGGCCACGGCGTCGACGTCGAGGTCGTCGGGGTGGGCGGAGTGCACGCCCGTGGTGAACGGCGCGACGAGCCGGTCGAGCACCCGCTCCCCCATCCGGGCCCGGACGAGGCCGCCGAGGGAGCGCTCGGTCATGCCGACGAACGCCGGCAGCCTGCGGTCGAGGCCCGCGCGCAGCACACCGGCCCGGCCGAGGGCCGCCCGCAGGCGGGGGGCGGTCGGGTCGGCGGGGATGCCCAGGATCCCGGAGTCGGGGGCCGGCACGGCGCCCTCCGGCAGGAAGAGCCACGATCCGGAACGATTGGGGTACACCACGCGCTCGCCGAGCCCCAGCTCGTCCAGCAGGTCGGGGACCGCCCGGGAGCGGGTCGCGAAGGACTCGGCGCCGGAGTCCAGGACGAGGCCCGCCACCTGGTGCGCGCCGACGGCTCCGCCGAGGTGGTCCTCGGCCTCGACCAGCGTGACGCGCAGCCCGCGGGCGGCAAGGTCGCGGGCGGCCACGAGCCCGGAGACGCCGCCGCCCACCACGAGGGCGGAGCGGGGCGGGGTGCGGCGGGCGGGCCGGCCGTCCGGCTCCGCGCTCACCGCCGGCCACCGCCCGAGGACTGCTCCAGCGGCTGGTCGTGGACGAAGGACACGAGGTCGGTGAGCACCTGGGGGTCGGTGCCCGGCGGAACACCGTGGCCGAGGTTGACGACGTGCCCCGGGGCCTGGTCCCCGCCGCGCAGCACCTCGCGCACGTGCTCGGCGAGCACGGGCCAGGGCGCGGCGAGCAGGGCCGGGTCGATGTTGCCCTGCAGCACGGTGGACCCGCCGAGCCGCCGGTTGGCCTCCGCCAGCGGGATCCGGTAGTCCACGCCCACCGCGTCCGCGCCGGCGTCCCGCATCGCGGCGAGCAGCTCGCCCGTGCCCGTCCCGAAGTGGACGCGGGGCACGGGGAGGTCCTCGACGGCGGCCAGCGCGGCCGCCGAGTGCTCCAGGACGTGCGCGGAGTAGTCGGCCAGGGACAGGGAGCCCGCCCAGGAGTCGAAGAGCTGCACGGCCGAGGCGCCTGCCTCGACCTGGGCGCGCAGGAACGCCCCGGACGTCCGAGCCGCCCACTCGGCCAGCGCCCGCCAGGCCGCCGGGTCGGCGTGCATCATCGTGCGCGGCAGCAGGTGGTCCCGGGAGGGCCCGCCCTCGACCATGTAGGCGGCCACGGTGAACGGCGCCCCGGCGAAGCCGATGAGCGGGGTCGCGCCGAGCTCCGCGACGGTGCGGGCGACGGCCTCCCGGATCGGGTCGAGGGCCGCCTCGGCGAGCTCGGGCAGGGCCGCGACGTCGGCGGCCGTGCGCACGGGACTCCCCAGCACGGGCCCGCGGCCGGGGACGATCTCGACGCCCACCCCGGCCACGCGCATGGGCACCACGATGTCGGAGAAGAAGATGGCGGCGTCGACGTCGTGCCGGCGCACCGGCTGGAGCGTGATCTCCGCGGCCATGGCGGGGTCCAGGCAGGCGTCGAGCATGGCGGTGCCCTGCCGCAGGGACCGGTACTCCGGCAGCGACCGGCCCGCCTGCCGCATGAACCACACCGGGCGGCGGCCGGGCGCCCGGCCCGTGAGGGCCTGCAGCAGCGGGGCGTCCAGCGTGCCGGCGGAGCGCAGCGGGTGGCCCTGCGGCAGCGCCCCGAGCGATCCGGTCAGGCGCTGGAACGCGGCCGAGGGGTGGGTGCCGCCCGTGGGGTGCCCGGGAACGGCTGCGGTCGACGTGTCCGGCGTGCTCGCCGTCTCAGGGGTGGTAGGCATAGTGCTCCCATTGTGCCAAGGAACACCGACGTCGTTTACCGACGCAGCGTCACCGGACTGCCGGACGGGTGGATCGGTGACGGACGTGAGCTGTCTCTCGGACGTCACCGAGGCACGGATCCGCGGTGACCGTCTAGTATGAATGCACTGTGGTCCTCTTCGCTCTCGTCGCCTCTCATCAGAACGTCGATCTGAACACCGTTGCGCGTCTCAGCACCGGTGCGCTCGGGCTGTCCGAGGAGATGGTCCGCAACGGTCCGCTCCGGGGCGCCGTGACCCTCTCGACGTGCAACCGGCTCGAGATCTACGGAGAGCTCGAGGATGCACCGGGCACCTCGTCCGGCACCGCGCTGGACCGGGTCCTGTCCGACCTCACCGACCAGATCGGCTCCCGCGCCGGGCTGGACCCCGAGTTCGTGGCCGACTCCCTGCGGGCCTTCACCGACTCCGGCGCCGCACGCCACCTCTTCACCGTGGTCTCCGGGCTGGAGTCTGCGGTGGTGGGCGAGCGGGAGATCACCGGGCAGGTCCGGCGCGCCCTCAACGACGCCCAGCAGGCCGGGACGGTCTCGGGCAAGCTGCAGCGGCTGTTCGAGGCGGCCGCCCGCACCGCCCGCAAGGTCGGCACGCAGACCGCCCTGGGCGAGCGCGGCCGCTCCATCGTCTCCGTGGCCCTGGACCTCGCCGACGACGTCACGACCGGCACCTGGGCGTCCCGTCGCGCCCTCGTGTTCGGCACGGGGGCCTACGCGGGGGCGACCATGGCCGCCCTGCGCGACCGCGGCTGCGCGGACATCGAGGTGTACTCGGCCTCGGGCCGGGCCGAGCAGTTCACGGAGAACCGCGGCGGCACGCCGGTGGCGGCCGAGGAGCTGGCCGCGGCCCTGGAGCGCGCCGACGTCGTGATCGGCTGCAGCGGCGGCTCCGCCCCCATGGGCGCCGCCGCGTTCCCCGCCGGGTCCCGCACGGTGGTCGACCTGGCCCTGACCCGGGACTTCGACCCCGCCGTGGCGGACCTCCCCGGCGTCGAGCTCATCACCCTGGAGTCGGTGCGCGTGGCCGCCCCCGACGAGACGCGGGAGTCCGTCGACGCCGCGCGGGGGATCGTCGAGCGAGCCGCCCAGGAGTTCGCCGCGAGCCAGGACGCCCGGGACATGGACGCCGCGATCGTCGCCCTGCGCAAGCACACCATGGCGGTCCTGGACGCCGAGCTCGCCAAGGTCACCTCCCACCACGGATGCACGGCCGCGCAGGAGCAGATCGAGCTCGCGATGCGCCGCATGGTCCGGTCCCTCCTGCACACCCCCACCGTCCGCGCGCGCGAGCTCGCCGCGCAGGGCCGGCAGGACGAGTACATCACCGGCCTGGCGGCCCTGTACGGGATCGAGGTCCCCGCGCCCGCCGAGGAGGGCGCCGCACCTCCGGCGGCCGAGGCGCCGCCGGAGGTCGCCCGCCGCTCCCGGGCCGCGGGGTAGGGCAGCATTCGTTCGGCCGGACAGCCGGCCGGTTGAGGAGGAACGGTTCATGACTGAGACCAGGAGAGGCCGCCCCGCGCGCCTCCCGCGCGAGGCCCGACGGCGGCAGCTGCTCGAGACGGCGCTGACCGTGTTCTCCTCCAACGGCTACCACGGGGCGTCCATGGACGACATCGCCGACGCCGCGCAGGTGAGCAAGCCCGTCCTCTACCAGCACTTCCCCGGCAAGCGCGAGCTGTACCTCGCCCTCGTGGACCACTACCTCCAGGAGCTCTCGAGCCGGCTCGTCTCGGCGCTGCAGGGCAGCGACGTGAACCGCGAACGGGTGGAGTCCATGCTGGACGTCTATTTCGGCTTCGTGGAGGCCAATCCGGAGGCCCACCGGCTGATCTTCGAGTCGGACCTGCTGACGGACCCGGAGGTCGCCGAGCGCTTCGAGAACTTCCACCTGGCCGTGGCGGACTCGATCGCCGGGGTCCTCGGGCCCAACGCGGGGCTGAGCCACCCGCACGCGGTGCTCGTCTCCCGCTCCCTCACCGGGATGGCGCAGACCGCCGCGGTGCACTGGATCCGCAACCCGGGCACCGGCGGACGGGCCGAGGCCCAGCGCCAGATCTTCCGTTTAGCTTGGGGCGGAATCTCCGTGATCGACGAGGACTGGGAGTAGGGCCCTCCCTAGACTGACCGGGACGCACCCCGCCGCCCTGTCCCGAGGAGGACCCATGGAAATCAAGATCGGTGTTCAGCACGTCGCCCGGGAGATCGTCGTCGACTCCGCGCTCGAGGCGCAGGAGGCGGTCGAGAAGATCACCGCGGCCGTCTCCTCCGGATCCCCGCTGACCCTGACGGACACCAAGGGCAACGTGACCGTCGTCCCGGCCAACGTCATCGGCTACGCCGCCGTCGGAGCCGAGCAGAAGCGGCCCGTGGGGTTCATGCCCTTCACGAAGGACGACTGAGCGCCCCTCCGCCGAGCACGGCGGGACCCCGGCCCGGCGACCGCACGGAGTGTGCGCGGTCGTCGGGCTACACTGTTAAGCGCACTGGATGACCGGTCGTACCCGCGATCCCACGAACGACAGACACCTACTCGCCCCCGCTCCCCGCGAACAGGCCCCGCACGGCGGCCTCGCGCAGGACCGGACCCGGGCGCCACGCTCCTCGTGGCCCGCCCGGTCGAGGCGGCGCACGCTCGCGATCGGCTTCCACCCACCGCACGCCCCCCGGCGGCCGCCAGCACGGCGGCCCGGAGGCCGGACCCCGAGGTCCCTCCCTTCGGCAGGCGTGCCCGAACGAAGGAACCCGACCGTGACCGACTACATCACCGACACCACCCCGGACGCCGCCGCGCCCGGCGACGAGACCGCCCTCGACGGCACCCCCGAGGTGGTCGTCGAGACCACCGAGCACCCCGAGCCGCTGCCCCAGGACTTCGCCGAGTTCGGGGTGCGCCAGGACATCGTGGACTCCCTCGCGGCCGAGGGCATCGTCCACCCCTTCCCCATCCAGGCCATGACCCTGCCCGTGGCGCTGTCCGGGCAGGACATCATCGGCCAGGCCAAGACCGGCACGGGCAAGACCCTCGGCTTCGGCATCCCCGTGGTCCAGCGCGTCGTGGGCCGCGGTGACGCCGGCTGGGACCAGCTGAAGAAGCCCGGCGCCCCGCAGGCGCTCATCGTGGTGCCGACCCGCGAACTCGCCGTCCAGGTCGGCCACGACCTCGCGACCGCCGCGCGGACCCGCAACGCCCGGGTGGCGACCATCTACGGCGGACGCGCCTACGAGCCCCAGATCGAGGAGCTGCAGGCGGGCGTCGAGGTCGTCGTCGGCACCCCCGGCCGGCTCATCGACCTGAACCGGCAGCGCCACCTCGACCTGTCCGCGGTCCGGGCCGTGGTGCTTGACGAGGCCGACGAGATGCTCGACCTCGGGTTCCTGCCCGACGTCGAGAAGCTGCTCTCGGCCGTGCCCGAGGTCCGGCAGACCATGCTCTTCTCCGCGACGATGCCCGGCCCCGTGGTGGCCATGGCCCGCCGCTACATGACCAAGCCCATGCACATCCGGGCCGCCGCGCCGGACGAGGGCGCCACCAAGAAGGACATCCGCCAGGTGGTCTACCGGGCCCACCACCTCGACAAGGACGAGGTCGTGGCCCGGATCCTGCAGGCGGAGGGCCGGGGGCGCACGATCGTGTTCACCAAGACCAAGCGCGCCGCGGCGAAGCTCGCGGACGAGCTGATCACCCGTGGCTTCGCCGCCGCCCCGCTGCACGGCGACCTGGGTCAGGGCGCGCGCGAGCAGGCGCTGCGCGCGTTCCGCAACAACAAGGTCGACGTGCTCGTGGCCACGGACGTCGCCGCCCGCGGCATCGACGTCGAGGACGTCACGCACGTCATCAACTTCCAGTGCCCGGAGGACGAGAAGACCTACCTGCACCGCACCGGCCGCACCGGCCGCGCCGGCAACAAGGGCACGGCCGTGACGTTCGTGGACTGGGACGACGTCCCGCGCTGGCGGCTGATCGACAAGGCCCTGGAGCTCGGCATCCCCGAGCCCCGCGAGACCTACTCCTCCTCCGAGCACCTGTACGAGGAGCTGAGCATCCCGAAGGGCACCAAGGGCCGGCTTCCCCGCTCCAAGCGCACCCACGAGGGGCTCGGCGCCGAGGTGCTCGAGGATCTCGGCGAGCCCGGCGGGCGCAAGAGCGGCCCGCGCGGCGACAGCCGGGACGCGCGCTCGCGCGAGCGCGGCGGCCCCCGACGCGGCGAGGGCCGCAGCGAGGGCCGCAGCGAGGGCCGCGGCGGCCGCCGCGACAGCACCTCGACGGCGGCCGCTGCGGGCGAGGACGGCCGGGGGCCCCGGGGGAAGACGCGGGAGACGGCCCCCGAGGCCTCCCGGGAGACCTCCGTGGAGCGGACCCCGGAGGGCACCACCCGGCGTCGCCGGCGCCGCCGCAGCGGCGGGGCCACGCAGGAGCAGAGCGGCACCGCCGGCGAGTGAGCCCCTTCGCCTTCGACGCCGGAGGCCCCGACGCGGTGGTCGCCGCGGAGAACCTGGATCTGCTGCGGCGGCTGCCCGACGGGGCCTTCCGCATGATCTACGTGGACCCGCCCTTCAACACGGGCCGCACGCAGCGCCGGCGGGAGTCCACCGTGACCCCGGCCGCCGCCGGCGAGGGCGACCGCACCGGCTTCGCCGGCCGCTCCTACACGACCGTGCTGGGGGCCCTGCGCAGCTACGACGACGCGTTCGCCGACTACTGGGGGTTCCTGGAGCCCCGGCTGCGGGAAGCGTGGCGGGTGCTCGCCGACGACGGGACGCTGTACCTGCACCTGGACTACCGGGAGGTGCACTACGCGAAGGTCATGCTGGACGCGATCTTCGGCCGGGAGTGCTTCCTGAACGAGATCATCTGGGCCTACGACTACGGCGGGCGCTCCCGCCGGCGCTGGCCCGCCAAGCACGACAACGTCCTGGTCTACGTCAAGGACCCGGAGCGGTACCTGTTCGACAGCGCCGAGGTGGACCGGGAGCCGTACATGGCCCCCGGTCTGGTGACCCCGGAGAAGGTCCGGCTGGGCAAGCTGCCCACGGACGTGTGGTGGCACACCATCGTCTCCCCCACCGGCCGGGAGAAGACCGGCTACCCCACGCAGAAGCCCGTGGGCCTGGTGCGGCGGATGGTCGCCGCCAGCTCCGCCCGCGGGGACTGGGTGCTGGACTTCTTCGCCGGCTCCGGGACGCTCGGCGCCGCCGCCGGGCAGCTGGACCGGCGGTTCGTGTGCGTGGACCGCAACCCGGAGGCCATCGAGGTCATGCGCGCGCGTCTGCCGGGCGCGGCCGTGTGGGACTGAGCGCGCGCCCATCCCGGTGACGACGGAGGCCCGCTCCGGGGCCGCCCGGCAGAACGGGCACCGCCGCGCGCACGGGCAGGGTCCCGGGCGTGCCGGCCCCGGGAGCGCTCAGGGATAGCGCACGGGCACACCGGAGCCGGCCTGCTCCTCGATCCGCACCAGCGACTGGACGGAGGTCAGGTTCTCCCCCAGCCGGTTGGGCTTGCCGCCCCCGTGGTAGTCGCTCGAGCCCGTGACCACCAGGTCGTGCTCGGAGGCCATCCGCACGAGCCGCGCCCGGGCGTCCTCGGGGTTGTCGCGGTGCGCGACCTCCAGACCGCCGAGCCCGGCGTCGATCATGGCCTCGAAGACCTCCGGGCCCACCACCCGGCCGCGGGCCGCGGCGAGCGGGTGGGCGAACACGGGGACACCGCCGGCGGCCCGCACGAGGCGCACCGCGTGCACCGGGTCCGGGGCGTAGTGGGGGACGTAGTAGCGGGAGCGGCTGTGCAGCACCGAGGCGAAGGCCGCGGTGCGGTTCTCCACGACCCCCACGGTGACCAGTGCGTCGGCGATGTGCGGGCGGCCCACGGTCGCGCCCTCGCGCACGTGGTCCAGGACCACGTCCCAGTCGATCGGGTAGTCCTCGGACAGCAGCTCCACCATGCGTTCGGCCCGGGTGCGCCGGGAGCAGCGGGAGGCCTCGATCTCGGCGCACAGCCCCGGGTCCTGCGGGTCGTGCAGGTAGCTCAACAGGTGCACCGAGATCCCGTCGCCGGTGGTGCAGGAGATCTCCATGCCCGGGACGAAGGCGACCCCCAGGGCCACGGCGGCGTCCCCGGCCGCCTGCCAGCCGGAGGTGGTGTCGTGGTCGGTGAGGGCGAAGACGTCCAGGCCCGCCGCGTGCGCCGCTCGAGCGACGTCCGCCGGGCTCTCCGTGCCGTCGGAGGCGGACGAGTGGGTGTGCAGGTCGATCTTCACCCGCTCCACGATACCGGTCCGGACCGGACGGCCCGCCGCCTCCCGTGGCACGATGAGACGGACGACTCGAGGACAAGGAATCATGACAGAGCACAGCACCACTCCCCAGGACGCCGCGCAGCCGCTCTCGGACCGGGTCGAGAACCGGTCCCAGCGCCCCGACTCCGCCGCCTTCCAGCAGTTCATGGCCTCCCAGTGGGCGGAGCCGGAGCCTGCCGAGGTGGACCGGGTCCCGGTCGCGGACTTCGCCGCCGAGCGGCGGAGGCGGATCTCCGAGCGCTTCCCCGGTGAGCGGCTCGTGCTCCCCGCCGGGCCGCTGAAGGTCCGCTCCAACGATACCGACTACCGTTTCCGGCCGCACTCCGCGTTCGCGCACCTGACAGGTCTGGGCGTGGACCACGAGCCCGACGCCGTGCTGGTGCTCGAGCCCGTCGAGGAGGGAGCGGGCGACGACGGGGGACACCACGAGGCCACCCTGTACTTCCACCCCATGGCCGGCCGTGACTCGAAGGAGTTCTACGCCGACGCCAAGAACGGCGAGTTCTGGGTCGGCCCCCGCCCCACCCTCGAGGAGCTGGGCGCCGCCTACGGGCTGCGCACCCGGGACCTCGGGGGCCTCGAGGACGCGGTGACCAAGAACGCCGGGCCCACCGCGCTGGGCGGCCTGCGGATCCGGCTCGTGCGCGAGGTGGACCTCGACGTCGATGCCCTGGTGGACACCTCCCGGATCAACACCGGGGTGGACCTCGAGTCCTCGGACGCCCTCGACGGCGAGCTCGCCGAGGCGCTCTCGGAGCTGCGGCTCGTCAAGGACGCCCACGAGGTCGGTCAGCTGCGCGAGGCCGTGGACGCGACCATCGCCGGCTTCACCGACATCGTGCACGTGCTCCCCGCCGCCGCGGGTCACCGCCACCGCGGCGAGCGCATGGTCGAGGGCGCCTTCTTCGCCCGCGCCCGCACGGACGGCAACGACCTCGGCTACGACACCATCGCGGCGTGCGGCAACAACGCCACGGTCCTGCACTGGATCCGCAACACCGGCAGGGTCATCCCCGGGGAGCTGATCCTCGTGGACGCGGGCGTGGAGGCCGAGTCCCTCTACACCGCGGACATCACCCGCACCCTGCCCGTGAACGGGCGCTACACGGAGGTCCAGCGGCGGATCTACCAGGCGGTCCTGGACGCCGCCGACGCCGCGTTCGACGCCGCGGTGCCCGGCAACCGGTTCCGGGACGTGCACGCCGCGGCCATGGAGGTCCTGGCGCGGCGGCTGGAGAGCTGGGGGCTGCTGCCCGTGCCCGCCGAGGTCTCGCTCTCCGCGGAGGGCCAGCACCACCGGCGGTGGATGCCGCACGGCACGAGCCACCACCTGGGCCTGGACGTGCACGACTGCGCGCAGGCCAAGCGGGAGCTCTACGTGGACGGGGTCATCGAGCCCGGCATGGTGTTCACCATCGAGCCCGGCCTCTACTTCAAGGCGGAGGACCTCGCGGTGCCGGAGGAGTACCGCGGGATCGGCGTGCGGATCGAGGACGACGTCCTGATCACCGAGGACGGCAACGTCAACCTCTCCTCCGGGCTGCCCCGCACCCCGGACGAGGTCGAGGCGTGGATGACCGGGCTGTGGCACGCCCGGGAGGGCGTCGACCCCAGCTGAGCCGGTGGCCGTTCAGCGGGAGGCGTCGGTGGACGTGCTCCCGCCGGCCGACGGCTCCGCCCCGCCGGCACCCGGGTCCCGCCCCGCCGCGTCCTGCCCAGCGGTGCCCTGTCCCCCGGCGTCCTGGGGGGCGGCGTCCCCGGCGGGCTCCCCCGCGGGGAGCCTGATGCCGTACTGGGGCCGGCCGTCGGGCAGGTCCTGGAACATCGCGGAGCGGCCGGGCGCCGCGGTCCGCTCGCCCTGGGCCTCCGCCGGGTCCGCGGGCGCGGGGCCGCGGACCGACTCCGCGGGAGCACCGGAGGAGGGCCGTTGCCACGGGGCCCCCGCAGGCCGTCCCGGGGCCCCGGCCTGCGGGGGTCCCTGGCGGGGCGCCTGCTGCGGGCCGGGCCCCGGTGCGGGAGCCCTCCACGGCAGGCTCTGCAGCCCCCGCAGACCCTGCAGCACCTGTTGGGCGCGCTGGGCCACCTCGGGGGCGGCCACGACGTCGTAGGAGGTGGCGACGATCTGGTTGGTCGAGGTGAAGTCCCGCTTCCCGCGCTGCATGGCGTAGGTGATGGTGGCCAGCAGCATCCAGAACGCCCCGCCCATCAGCACCGACACGAGCAGCGTGGACAGCCACTGCTCCCCGCCCAGCAGCGACAGGATCATCCCGAGGAAGGCCCCGAAGACCATGCCGTTGAGCGCTCCCTGGCCGGCGACCTTCGGGTAGCTGAGCCGGCCGGTCACCTGCTCCACGGACTTCAGGTCGTTGCCGACGATCGCGATCCGGTCCACCTCGAACTGCTCGTCCGCGAGGTGGTCCACGGCCTTCTGCGCGTCGGCGTAGGTACCGTAGCGCCCGATCACCTCCCCGCGGGGCAGACCGCGGGCGGCGGGACTGGCGGGGGGCAGGGACCGTGGCGAGCTCATGCCCCCATTCTTCCCCATCCGCCGGCCCCGCCGCTCCCCGGGTCCCCGGCCCCGCGACCGGCCCCGGGGAGCCGGTGGGTAGTCTTGTACGGTGAGCAGCAGCATCGACAAGATCTTCATCGCGCGCCTGATCGGCCTCGACGTGTTCGACCCCCTGGGGGACCGTCTGGGGCGGTTGCGCGACGTCGTCGTGCTCATGCGCGGCAGCT
The DNA here is from genome assembly GCF_039530085.1 of Kocuria aegyptia. Taxonomy (NCBI): domain Bacteria; kingdom Bacillati; phylum Actinomycetota; class Actinomycetes; order Micrococcales; family Micrococcaceae; genus Kocuria; species Kocuria aegyptia. The sequence continues at coordinate 29,973 of NZ_BAAAOA010000019.1, read as the reverse complement.
CCCGGTACGGGCGCTCCTCCCGGCGGCCCCTCGTGGTCGGCCTCGTGGTGGAGGTCCTCGGCAAGAAGCGGGTGTTCGTGCCGATGACCCGCGTGACCAGCATCGACGCGGAGAAGATCATCAGCACGGGCCTCGTGAACCTGCGCCGCTTCGAGCAGCGCGGAGCGGAGACCCTCGCCGTGGGCGAGGTCTTCGACCGCACCGTGGTGCTGCGCGACGGCTCCGGCTCGGCCACGGTCGAGGACATGGCGATGGAGCGCAAGCGCAACACCGGGGACTGGCTGATCACCCAGCTCTTCGTCCGCCGCACGGGCGCGGGCGGGGGCCTGATGCGGCGGCGCAACGAGACGCTCATCATCGACTGGGAGGACGCGGGCGACCCCTCCGCCGCGGGCCACCAGCCCGCCACCCAGTGGGTCGCCTCCCACGAGGAGCAGCAGCCCGCCGACCTCGCCGACGAGCTCCACGACATGTCGGCCAAGCGCATGCTCGAGATCGCCCACGAGCTCCAGGACGATCGGCTCGCCGACGTCCTCGAGGAGCTCCCGGAGGAGGACCAGGTCTACATCCTCACCAACATGGAGCCGGACCGCGCGGCCACGGTGCTCGAGGAGATGGAGCCCGACGACGCCGCCGACCTGCTCAACGAGCTGCCCGACGCCCAGGCCGAGGGGCTGCTCGCGCTCATGCAGCCCGAGGACGCCGAGGACGTCCGGCGCCTGCTGGAGTACGAGGAGGGCACGGCCGGCTCGCTGATGACCCCCGTGCCGATCATCCTGCCGCCGGAGGCCACCGTGGCGGAGGCGCTCGCGCACATCCGCCAGGAGGAGCTCAGCCCCGCGGTCGCGGCGGCCGTGATCGTCTCCCGCCCGCCGCTGGAGACGCCCACCGGCAAGTACCTGGGCATGGTGCACACCCAGAAGCTCCTGCGCTATCCCCCGCCGGAGGCCGTGGGCAACCTCATCGACCGCTCGTTCGAGCCGGTCTCCGACCTCGCCTCCCTGCAGGAGGTCGCCCGTGAGCTCGCGACCTACGACCTCACCATCATCCCGGTGGTCAACGACCACGACCGGGTGGTCGGGGCGATCACGATCGACGACGTCCTCGACGCCCTGCTGCCCGAGGACTGGCGCACCGCCGACGACGGGACCCCGATCCGGAAGGTGGGCAAGCGGTATGAGTGAGCGCGAGCCCCGGCGCCCCCGGGTCAGCGCCCGCGGCAACGCCCTCGACCAGCCGCGCGAGCACCGGCCCGGGCTGCTGGACCGGTTCCGACCGAACCCCGACGCCTTCGGGCGGATGACCGAGGGCTTCGCCCGCTTCATGGGCACGCCGCAGTTCCTGCTGTGGATGACGGTGTTCGTGGCCCTGTGGCTGGGCTGGAACACCATCGCCCCCCGGGAGCTGCAGTTCGACTCGAAGGACCTGAACTTCACGCTGCTCACGCTGATGCTCTCGCTGCAGGCCTCCTACGCGGCGCCCCTGCTGCTGCTGGCGCAGAACCGGCAGGACGACCGGGACCGGGTGACCCAGGAGGAGGACCGCCGCCGCGCGCAGCAGAACCTCGCCGACACCGAGTACCTGACCCGGGAGATCGCCTCGCTGCGGATCGCGCTGCGCGACGTCGCCACCCGGGACTTCGTGCGCTCGGAGCTGCGCTCGGTGCTCGAGGAGATCCTGGAGTCCCAGGACGACGCCCCGGACGCCGACGAGCCCGGGACCCCGCCGCGGAGGCCCGCCCGCCGCAGGAGCAGGAACCCCGACCGCCCCACCGCCCCCGAGACCAGAGGGATCCCCCGTGTCTGAGCCCCGCCCCCACGACGTCCTCGCCCCCGAGGCGATCGACCCCGCGCTGCGCGCGGCCCTCGACCGCGTGCTCGACCCGGAGCTGCGCCGGCCCGTGACCGAGCTGGGGATGATCCGCTCCGCCGCCCTCGACGACGCCGGCCGCGCCGCCGTGCACGTGCTCCTGACGATCAGCGGCTGCCCCCTCCGTTCGACCATCGAGCGGGACGTCCGGGACGCCGTGGGAACCGTGGCCGGGGTGCGCTCCGTGGACGTCGAGATCGGGGTGATGACTCCCGAGCAGCGCACCGCCCTCAAGGCCCGGGTCGGCCACACCCGGACCGTTCCCTTCAACGACCCGGCCTCCCTGACGCGGGTGCACGCCGTGACCAGCGGCAAGGGCGGTGTCGGCAAGTCGACGGTCACCGTGAACCTCGCCGCCGCGCTCGCGGCGCGGGGCCGGTCGGTGGGCATCGTGGACGCCGACGTCCACGGCTTCTCCGTCCCCGGGCTGCTCGGCGTCGACCGGGCGCCCACGCAGGTCGGGGACATGATCCTGCCCCCCGTCGTGGACGTCCCCGAGGCGGCGCGGGAGGACTCCGGGCACGCCGGGGCGCTCAAGGTCATCTCGATCGGGATGTTCGTGGACCCCGACCAGCCGGTGGCCTGGCGCGGGCCGATGCTGCACCGCGCCGTGGAGCAGTTCCTCACGGACGTGCACTTCGGGGACCTGGACCACCTGTTCCTCGACCTGCCGCCGGGCACGGGCGACATCGCGATCTCCGTGGCGCAGCTGCTGCCCTCGGCGGAGGTGCTCGTGGTGTCCACGCCCCAGCAGGCGGCCGTCGAGGTCGCCGAGCGCTCCGGGGCGCTCGCGGTGCAGACCGGTCAGAAGGTCGCCGGGGTGGTCGAGAACATGGCGGGCATGCCGATGCCAGACGGGAGCGTGCTCGAGCTCTTCGGCGCCGGCGGGGGGGCCCGGATCTCGGACTCCCTGACCCGCCGGCTGGGCTACGACGTGCCGCTGCTCGGCGCCGTGCCCCTCGACGTCGCCCTGCGCGAGGGCGGGGACGCAGGCCGCCCGGTCGTGTGGTCCGCACCCGGCTCGCCCGCCGCGGTCGCGCTGCGCGCGGTCGCCGACGCGCTGGGCGCCCGCCCGCGCGGGCTCGCGGGGCGCCCGCTGGGGCTGGGTCCGCGCTGATCCGCCGCAGGGGCCGGCTCAGGTGGCCTCGGGGTCGAAGGGCGCGCGCTCACCGGGGGCCAGCCGGGTCAGCACCGGCCCCGGGCGGGACCGCGGCGCGGCGCGCTCCGCCGGCTCGTCGTCCTCCAGCAGAGCCTGGCGCACGATGGTGCGGGGGTCGTACTGGCGGGGGTCGAGCTTGCGCCAGTCGACGTCGGCGATCTCCGGCCCGAGGGTCTCCTTGAGCTCTTCGGTGGCGCCGGTCGCGTAGCGCTTGGCGGCCCTGACCAGCTCCTTGAGCTTCTCCGCGTACTCCGGCAGCCGCTCCGGCCCGATGATGAACAGGGCCAGGAGCACCAGGATGATCGCTTCGCCGCCGTTGATGCCGAGCACAGGAAGAGATTTTACCAGTCCGGGGGCCGGGGGCCGCTCAGCCGAAGATCTCGCGCAGGCCCACGAGCACCGTCTCGACGGCGCCGGGGTCCCCGGCGGACGGTTCCACCACGCGTCCCCGCTCGTCGGCCACGACGAGGCCCACCGTGTGGGCCATCGCGGACGGGCCGGAGTCCCCCGAGACCGTGTAGACGACCTCGTCGCCCACGAGCACCACTCGCCACGGCGGGCCGGGGTCGACCCACAGCGGCACGCCCTCCACCGCCACGGGCTCCAGGCCCTCGGCGCTCACGGGCAGCCCGGTGAGCCCGTCCATGGGGTTCGCCCGGTCGACCCGCCCGCGCTGCTCGACCACGACGACCTCGTCCTCGCCGCGGTGGAGCCTCACGACGACCACCGGGCGCCCGGACAGGGTGCCCCGGGTCATCGAGACCACCCGGAACCCGTCCGAGGCCAGGGTGGGCAGGGTCCAGCCCTCCGCGCGCAGCCCGTCCGCGGACACCTCGTCCGCGTGCAGCACCCCGTCGGTGCCGTGCCACACCGAGACCGGCGCCCGCTCCTCGGCGCTGTCCGCGGACTGCGCCACGACCGTGCGCCCGACCGCGTAGCCGGAGCCGAGGACCAGGGTGAGCACTGCGCTGACGGTGGCCGCGGCCACGGGGAGCGCGCTGCTGCGACGGGCCGGCGCGGTGCGGTCCGGGCGGGACATCGGTCCTCCTCGTGCGGCGGTGCGGGCAGGACGGTCCGGCCGTGCTCCGGTCCCGCGCCGCGGTCGGGTCGATGAACGGGTCCCCGAACGGGCCCCTGGAAGGCGTCGTGGTCGTCTCCATGATCGACCGGGAAGCTGGATGCCGACTGGACGGTGGCCGGGCGGAGGGGGCCCAGCCGGTAGGATGGCGCGCATCCACTACAGCGACGAAGGGCGGACCATGGGCGCGGACAAGACGACGAGCTGGTCGTACGCCGAGGCGTTCGCCGCCGAGGACGAGCTCGCCTACCGCGCCCGGGAGCGTTCCCTGGCCCTGCGCATTCCCCCGGTGACCCCGGGGACGGCCGCCGCCCTGACCGTGCTCGCCGCGGCGGCCCGGCCCGCGACGGTGGTCGAGGTGGGCACGGGGGCCGGGGTGTCGGGTCTCGCCCTGCTGCGCGGGCTGCCCGGCACGTCCGTGCTGACGACGATCGACACCGACATCCGGGCGCTGCGCGCCGCCCGCGACACGTTCCGGGAGGCCGGGATCCCGACGAGCCGGACCCGCACGATCCCCGGCCGCGCGTCCCTCGTGATGCCCCGGCTGAGTGCCGGCGCCTACGACCTCGTGTTCCTCGACGCCGACGCGGAGGGGATCCTCGACTACGCGGAGGAGGCGGTCCGGCTGCTGCGTCCGGGCGGGATGCTGGTGGTCAACGACGCCCTGTCCCAGGACAAGGTGGCGCAGCCGGCCAACCGCGAGGAGAACACCAGGACCATGCGGGCCGTGCACCGGCTGTTCCGGGAGGACGAGCGCTTCAGCACCGCGCTGTTGACGACCGGTTCGGGCCTGCTGCTGGCCGTGCGCCGCTGAGCGGCCGGTTCCCGCCCGCCGGGGTTCCGCCAGGATTCGGCCGGACCGCGAGGGGCCCGGCACCTCGTGGTGCCGGGCCCCCCGCCGTCCGCGCCGGGAGTCACTCGGTGACGCCGGCCAGGCACTCCTTGAGCTCCGCGGCCTCGCCCGGCTTCAGCTCGACCACCAGCCGTCCGCCGCCCTCGAGCGGCACCCGCATGATGAGGCTGCGCCCCTCCTTGGTGACCTCCATCGGTCCGTCACCGGTTCTCGGCTTCATGGCCGCCATGTGGGAACTCCTCTTTCTCGATCGGTGTGAATCCCATCCTATCCGAGCCGCCGCCGTGGATTCGGACCACCCCGGCGCCCCCCGGACCGCGTCGGCGTGGCGGGTCCGGGGTCAGGGCGGGTAGTCCCCGCCCCCGGGCAGCTGCTTCCAGTGCCACAGCCAGCCGACCCAGACGAGCTGGAGCACCGCACCGGAGAGCACGCAGGCCACCCGGTAGGCGCGCGAGTCCGAGACCGCGGCCAGGGGCAGGGCGAGCGGGAACAGCGGCAGCAGCAGCCGGAACGTGCTGCTCTGGGGGTGGAGGAAGAGGAGCAGGTAGACGGCGTAGCCGGCCAGCCACACGCGCGTGAGCAGGTCCAACCGGTCCCGCACCGCGCGGGTCCGCAACAGCACCGTCCCGCCCGCGACCAGCAGCACGGGCGCCGCGAGTCCCAGCACGGGCCCGAACAGCCCGGTGGCGGCGTCGAACCACGGCACGACGGGTTCCAGCCCTCCGCCGCCCCGCCACGCCGTCTCGGTGTCGGTGTACGCGCTCGGCTCCCCCGTGACGGCCCACGCGACGGCCGGCCAGGCGAGGGCCGCGCCGCAGGAGAAGACCGCGAGGGCGAGCAGCCCGTCGACGGCGTCGACCGCGCGACGCAGCTGTCCGGACCGGTGCCGGCGCACGGTGCGCACGAACCACGTGATCCCGAGTGCCGCGGCGAAGGGCACCCCCGCAGGGCGCGTCAGGCACATGAGGAGCACCACGGGGGCGGCCGCGAGGTGGCTCCCCCGCCCCACCAGCAGCAGCGCGCCCGCGAGCAGCAGGAGGTGCAGCGACTCGGCGTAGGGGACCTGCAGCACCGGAGCCACCGGGTTGAACGCCACGAACGCGAGCCCCCACAGCGCGGTGGCCGGCGGGGCGAACCGGAGGAACAGCCGGTGGACGAGCAGGACGGCGCCGAGGCTCGCCGCCAGGGACACGGCCGAGGCGGTCACGTCCCAGCCCGTGCCGGTGAGCGCCGAGGCGGCCCGGACGACCAGCGGGAAGACCGGGTAGAAGGCCCAGGCGTTCTCCTGCACCTGCCCGGTTCCGTCCCGGGGCAGCGACGCGGGATAGCCCTCCCGGGCGATGCGCTCGTACCAGTCCGAGTCCCAGGTGCCGGTGAACTCGAGGTAGCTCAGCGGGCCGTCCCCCCACGGCCCGGGGCCCTGCTGCCGGCCCACCGTGGTGAACACGGCCCACGCCCAGGTCCGCGAGGCCCCCCAGACCAGCAGCGCCTGCGCCCACCAGGGTGCCTGCGCCCACCAGGAGGCCTGCGCCCACCGGAGGGCCACGGCCGGCCGGGCGCTCACGCTCCCGGCACCGGGCGGGACGGCGGGTCCTCCGGCGGCGGCAGCCGGTCCGCGAGGTGGGCGAGCACGGCGCGGACCTCCGCGGGGTCGTAGCCCCGGCGCCGGACGGAGAACGCGATCCGCTCCACGTCCGCCGCCGTCGGGTGCTCGGGCAGCACGAGCGGCGCGTCGGGGGCGCGGCCCACGTCGATGCCGTCCCGGGCCGGTGAGACCCGGTCGGAGAGCCGGTCGCGGCCGAGGACCACGACGCCGGCCACCGTGAGCAGCAGCACGAGCCCGGTCAGCACCACGAGGAGTTCGGTCATGTCCCCAGGCTATGCGCCGGCCGCCGCGCCCGTCCGCACGGGCGGGCGCGGACGGGCGCGCGCACGCGGGCGCCGCAACATTTCTACGGACGGGTACGCAATCCGCCCGATCACAACGTGCCCTGCGTCACGCCGGACGATTCTGGGATATCTTTCCGGTATGTCACACGCCACTCCGCCGGCCGCCGCACCGGCCTCCCCCACCGCGGGGACGGCCGAGGCCCTGGTCCGCATGTCGCACGTCAACAAGCACTTCGGGGACCTGCACGTGCTCCGGGACATCAACCTGGAGGTGCAGCGCGGCGAGGTGGTGGTCGTGATCGGTCCCTCCGGCTCCGGCAAGTCGACCCTGTGCCGGGCCATCAACCGGCTCGAGAGCATCGACGACGGCGAGATCCTCATCGACGGCAAACGGCTGCCGGAGGAGGGCAAGGACCTCGCGAGGCTGCGCGCCGACGTCGGCATGGTCTTCCAGTCCTTCAACCTCTTCGCCCACAAGTCGGTCCTGCAGAACGTGACCCTGGGCCCCGTCAAGGTCCGTGGGAAGTCGGCGGCCGAGGCCAAGAAGCAGGCCATGGAGCTGCTGACCCGCGTGGGCGTCGACAACCAGGCCGAGAAGCTGCCCGCGCAGCTCTCCGGCGGCCAGCAGCAGCGCGTCGCCATCGCCCGTGCCCTGGCCATGGAGCCGAAGGTCATGCTCTTCGACGAGCCGACCTCCGCCCTCGACCCCGAGATGATCAACGAGGTGCTCGACACCATGGTGGCCCTGGCGAAGCAGGGCATGACCATGATCGTGGTGACCCACGAGATGGGCTTCGCCCGCAAGGCCGCCGACCGCGTCGTGTTCATGGCCGACGGGCAGATCGTCGAGGAGAGCACCCCCGAGGAGTTCTTCACCAATCCGCGCTCCGCCCGCGCCCGGGACTTCCTGGGCAAGATCCTCGGCCACTGACCGTCCACCGCCCCTCCGACCGAACGCCATCACCTCGACTGCAAGGAGCAGACCATGCGCAACACCAAGCCCCTCGGACTCGCCGCGATGGCCGCGGCCGCGGCCCTGACCCTCACCGCGTGCGGCGGTGGCGGCGACGAGCAGGCCGGCGGCGGAGAGACCGGCGGGTCCGGCGAGTCCGTCCGGATCGGCATCAAGTACGACCAGCCGGGTCTCGGCTTCCGGGACGGCGACCAGTACACCGGTTTCGACGTCGACGTCGCGACGTATGTCGCCAACGAGCTCGGCTACTCGGCGGACCAGATCGAGTGGGTCGAGTCCCCCTCGGCCAACCGCGAGAACATGCTCGCCAACGACCAGGTGGACATGATCTTCGCGACCTACTCGATCACCGAGGAGCGCGACCAGACCGTGGACTTCGCCGGCCCCTACTTCGTGGCCGGCCAGGACCTGCTGGTCCGCGCCGAGGACGACAGCATCCAGGGCCCCGCCGACCTCGAGGGCAAGAACCTGTGCTCGGTGACCGGCTCGACCTCCGCGCAACGGGTCAAGGACGACCAGCCCGGCGCCAACCTCGTCGAGCAGCCCGGCTACGCCGACTGCCTCACCGCGCTGGAGTCCGGGCAGGTGGACGCCGTGACCACGGACGACATCATCCTCGCGGGCCTCGCCTCGACCGAGGCCAACCAGGGCAAGTTCAAGGTGGTCGGCAACACCTTCTCCGAGGAGCGCTACGGTGTGGGACTGCCGCAGGGCTCCGACCAGTGCGAGGCCGTCAACGAGGCCATCACCAAGATGATCGACGAGGGCGCCTGGGAAGAGGCGGTCACCGCCAACACGGAGGGGGCCGACTACTCCTACAACGCGGAGCTGAACCCGCCGGAGCCCGAGCCCTGCGGCGAGTGACGACGGACGCGTGAGCCCGCGGCCGGCCCGTCCCGGCCGGCCGCGGGACCGGCGCTCCCGCAGCACACCGACCGTTCGACGACGAAGGGCCCTCGCGTGACCCAGCACCACCCCGATCCCCGGGAGCTCCCGTGAGCGACTACCTGGCCGACTTCGCAAGTCTGTTCGAGCAGTACGACGTCCTGGCCGCCTTCTGGCTCAACCTCCGGCTGACCTTCTGGGCCGCGATCGGCTCGGCCGTCCTCGGCGGGCTGATCGCGCTGATGCGCATCTCCCCCATCGCGTCGCTGCGCCTGCTGGGCACCGGGTACGTGAACCTGTTCCGCAACACCCCGCTGACCATCATCCTCGTCTTCCTGGTCCTGGGCGTGTGGAGCCAGCTGGGGATCACCCTGTCCGCCGACTTCAACCAGAACTTCTTCAACTGGGCGGTCGTCGGCCTGAGCCTCTACCACGCGGCCTTCGTCTGCGAGGCAATCCGCTCCGGGGTCAACACCGTGCCGGTCGGCCAGGCCGAGGCCGCCCGGGCCATCGGCCTGTCCTTCCTGCCCGCCGCCCGGCTGATCATCTTCCCGCAGGCGTTGCGGGGGGCCGTCACGCCGCTCGGCAACACCCTGATCGCCCTGACGAAGAACACGACGGTGGCTGCGGCCGCGTCGGTCCCCGAGATCTCCTCGCTCATGAAGACCATGATCGAGTTCCGCCCGGACGTGATCATCGCGATCTTCCTGGTGGTCGCCCTCGGCTTCGTCCTCATAGTGGTCCCGGTGGGCCTGCTCACCACCTGGGCCTCCCGGAAGCTGGCGGTGAAGCGCTGATGGCCAAGACCCAGAACGTCCTCTTCGACGTCCAAGGACCCCGCGGCCGGCGGATCAGCGCGGCGCTCAACGTGCTCGGCGCGCTGCTCGCGGCGGCCCTCGCCTGGGTCGTGCTGGGCGAGCTGGCCGCACAGGGCCAGCTCGACGCCGCGAGGTGGGCTCCCCTGCTGACCGCGCGCACGTGGGAGAACTTCCTGCTCCCGGGCCTGTGGGACACCCTCCGGGCCGCGCTGCTGGCGGTGCTCCTCTCCATCGCCTTCGGCCTGGTCTTCGGGCTCGGGCGGCTCTCCCAGATCGGGCCCGTCCGGTGGGTCTCGACCGTGGTCGTGGAGTTCTTCCGCGCCGTCCCGGTGCTGGTGATGATGATCTTCTTCTACCTGGGCATCGGGCGGGCCGGGCTGGTCGAGCCGTCGAACGTCCCCTTCTGGGCGGTGGTCCTCGGGCTGATGTTCTACAACGGGTCCGTGATCGCCGAGCTGATCCGCTCCGGAGTCCACCAGCTGCCCAAGGGGCAGCGGGAGGCCGGGCTCGTCATCGGGCTCACGCCGTCCCGCTCGCTGCGCCTGATCGAGCTCCCCCAGGCGCTGACGGCCATGCTGCCCTCGCTGGTCAGCCAGTTCGTGGTCATCCTCAAGGACACGGCCCTGGGCTACATCATCACCTACCCGGAGCTGCTCGCGAGCGGGCGGCGCCTGGGCTCCGGGGACGGCAACATCCTCCAGACGCTGTTCGTCGTGGCCCTGGTCTTCGTGCTGATCAACTACCTGCTGACGCTGCTGGCGGCGTGGCTCTCCCGGTTCCTCAGCTACCGCACCGCGGGCCGGACCAAGCCGGCCGAGGGACCCATGGCCGCCGAGGAGACCGCCGTCTGACGCCGCTCAGTCGGTGAGCCACGCGGCGAGGGCGCGGCAGCACTCCCGGACGGCGTCGGCGTGCACGTGCTCGTCGTCGGTGTGGGCGAGCAGGGCGTCGCCGGGACCGAAGTTCACCGCCGGCACGCCCATCTCGGAGAAGCGCGCCACGTCGGTCCAGCCGTACTTCGGCTTCGGCTCCTGGCCCACCGCGGCCACGAACGCCGCGGCGGCGGGGCGGTCCAGGCCGGGCCGCGCCGCCGGGGACAGGTCCGTGAGCTCGAGCTCGTAGCCGTCGAACACCTCGCGCACGTGCGCCAGGGCCTGCTCGGGACTCTTGTCCGGGGCGAAGCGGTAGTTGACCTCCACGTGGGCGGTGTCCGGGACCACGTTGCCGGCCACGCCGCCGCCGATCCGGATCGCGTTGAGCCCCTCCCGGTACTCCAGCCCCTCCACCGTCACGCTCCGCGGCTCGTAGGCAGCCAGCCGGGCGAGGACGTCGGCCTGCTTGTGGATCGCGTTCTCCCCGATCCAGGACCGCCCCGAGTGGGCGGCGCGCCCGGTGGTGGTGATGCGGAAGCGCATCGTGCCGTTGCACCCGCCCTCCACCGTCCCGTCCGTGGGCTCGAGCAGCACCGCGAAATCCGCCTCGAGCAGCTCCGGGGCGTTGCGCTGCAGCCGTCCCAGGCCGCTGGCGTCGGCTTCGACCTCCTCGTGGTCGTAGAAGACGTAGCTGACGTCGCGGTTGGGCGCCGTCAGGGCCGCGGCCAGGACGAGCTGGACGGCCACGCCGCCCTTCATGTCCGTGGCCCCCCGGCCGTAGAGCACCCGGTCGCCGCCGGCTCCCGCCCAGATGGAGGGGACGGTCCCCCGGGCGCCGGGAGCGGTGGGCAGGGGGACGGTGTCGAGGTGGCCGGCGAGCACGACCCGCTCGGCGCGGCCCAGGTCGGTGCGCGCCACCACGGCGTCCCCGTCCCGGTGCACGGTGAGGTGCGGGATCCGGCGCAGCGCGGCCTCGACGGCGTCGGCGAGGGGGCCCTCCGAGCCCGAGACGGACGCGATGTCGATCAGGGCGGCCGTCAGGTCGGCGGGGTCCGCGGCGAGGTCGAGCTCGGGTGCGATCATGGCTGCCAGCATAACGGGGCTGCCCTCTCCGCCGGTCGGCCCGGGCCCGGCGTGCCCCGTAGGATGGAAGCCATGACTGCTTCCACCTCTCGTCCCGCCTCCGGTCTCGGCCTGGCCACCGTCGTGGCCTCGGGCCCCAAGGAGGGCACCGTCCTCGACGTCTGGTACCCCACCCCGTCCCTCTCCGACGCGGTCGACACCTCCCTCGACGCGGACCTGCGGCTCGCGGCCACCGCCGACCCCGACCGCAACGTCCGCAGCGAGATCGTCGAGTCCGTGATCGACCTCGACGCGGCGCCCGCCGACGCGGCGGACGCGTACCTGCGCCTGCACCTGCTCTCCCACCGCCTCGTGCGCCCCAACACCCTGAACCTCGACGGCGTCTTCGGTCTGCTCGCGAACGTCGCCTGGACGGACCGCGGGCCGGTGCTCGCCGAGGAGCTGACCTCCGCGCTGCTCCGCATGAAGGCCTCCGGCGGGCACGTGACCGTGCACAGCGTCGACAAGTTCCCGCGGATGGTGGACTACGTGGTCCCCATGGGCGTGCGGATCGGCGACGCCAACCGGATCCGGCTCGGCGCCCACCTCGCCGAGGGCACCACGGTGATGCATGAGGGCTTCGTCAACTTCAACGCCGGCACCCTGGGCCAGTCCATGGTCGAGGGCCGGATCAGCGCCGGAGTGGTCGTGGGCGACGCCACGGACGTCGGCGGCGGCGCCTCCATCATGGGCACCCTCTCCGGCGGCGGCAAGGAGCGGATCTCCGTGGGCGAGCGCGTGCTGCTCGGCGCCAACTCCGGCGTCGGCATCTCCCTCGGCGACGACTGCGTGGTCGAGGCCGGCCTCTACGTCACCGCCGGCACCCGTGTGAGCGTGCACTCCGACGGCGAGCTCTCCACGGCCAAGGCCTCGGAGCTCTCGGGCCTGTCCAACCTGCTGTTCCGCCGCAACTCCCTCACCGGCGCCGTCGAGGTGCTGCCCCGCGCCGGCGGGACCGTGGAGCTCAACGCGGCGCTGCACGCCAACTGAGCACCGCGGGTCCGGCCCCGCCACCCGACGCCGCGCAGGACGGGCACGACCCGCCCTGCGCGGCGTCGGCCGTCCCCGCCCCTCGGCCACCCGTTCCCCCGGCCGGTCCTTCCTCCCGTCCGTTCTCCCGCCCGTTCAGGAGCGCTCAGTGTCCTCCCCCGTCCCCGGCCGCCGCAGCAGCTCGCTGCGGCTGTCCCTGTTCGTGCTCCTGCTCCTCGGCGCCGTGCTCGCGGCGGGGGCCCTCGTGGCCGTCGAGCTGCGCGCCGGCAGGCCCTCGGCCGGGGAGCCCCGGTGCGTGGTCTCGAGCGCGGACGGTGAGCGGCAGCGCTACACCCTCTCCGCGGAGCAGTCGGCCAACGCCGCCCTGATCACCGCCGAGTCCGTGGCGCGCGGGACCGACCCGTACGCGGCGGTCGTGGCCCTGGCCACCGCCATGCAGGAGTCGAAGCTGGTCAACATCGACTACGGGGACCGGGACTCCGTGGGGCTGTTCCAGCAGCGCCCGTCGCAGGGCTGGGGAACGGTGGAGCAGATCATGGACCCGGCCCACGCCACGGCGGCCTTCTACGACGGCCTCGCCGAGCTCGACTACGCGACGATGTCCGTCACCGACGCCGCCCAGGCCGTCCAGCGCTCCGGGCACCCGGAGGCGTACGCACGGCACGAGGGCGTCGCCCGGGCCTTCGCCGGCAGCCTGACCGGCGCCACCGAGGCCTCGCTCAACTGCGTGCTCGAGGGCCCCGCAGGGCCCGGCGACCCGGGCCGGGCGGCCGACGCCCTCCGCGACGCGTTCGGAGCGGCCGTCCCGGCCCCGCGCACGGACGGGGACCGGGTCGTCGTGCCCGCGCCCGGGAAGCCCGAGGGCTGGGCCGTGGCGCACTGGGCGGTCGCGCAGGCGGACGCGCTGGGCATCGCGGAGGTCTCCTTCGACGGGCGCAGCTGGGTCCGGGCCGACCAGCGCACCACCCGCTTCGCGCCGGCCCCGGGCTGGGTGGACGCCGCCGAGGCCCATCCGAAGGGCGGTCCGCCGCCCGGCGACGTCGTGCTGGTCCTCGGGAGCTCCTGAGGGACTTGCCGCAGTCCGGTCGATATGCTGGGAGAATGAAGATTCTCGTGACCGGGGGAACCGGCTACATCGGCTCGCACACCGTCCTCGCCCTGCTGAGGGCCGGACAGGACGTCGTCGTGATGGACAACCTCGCGAACTCCTCACGGGCCTCCCTGGCGCGCGTCGAGGAGCTCGCGGGACGGTCCGTGGACGCGTTCGCCGAGGTCGATCTCCTGGACCCTGCGGGACTCGACGCGCTGTTCGCGGAGCACCGCCCGGAGGCCGTGATCCACTTCGCGGGGCTCAAGGCCGTCGGCGAGTCGGCGGAGAAGCCCCTCTGGTACTACCGCACCAACGTGGCCGGCACCCTCAACCTGCTGGACGCCATGGAGGCCCACGGCTGCCGCTCGCTCGTGTTCTCCTCCTCGGCCACGGTCTACGGCGCCCCCGAGGAGATGCCGCTGACGGAGAAGCAGCCCATGGACGCGCAGAACCCGTACGGCCGGACCAAGGAGCACATCGAGGACATGCTCGTGGACCTCGCCGCCTCCGACCCGGCCTGGAACGTGGCGCTGCTGCGCTACTTCAACCCGGTGGGCGCCCACGAGTCCGGCCGGATCGGGGAGGACCCGACGGGCGTGCCGAACAACCTGCTGCCGTTCATCGCCCAGGTGGCCGTGGGTCGGCAGGAGAAGCTGAAGGTCTTCGGGGCCGACTACCCGACCGCCGACGGGACGGGCGTGCGCGACTACATCCACGTGGTCGACCTCGCCGACGGGCACCTCAGGGCGCTGGACCACATCGCCGAGCACGGCGGGGTGCGCACGTGGAACCTGGGCACCGGCAAGGGCTACTCGGTGCTCGAGGTCCACGCCGCCTTCGAGCGGGCCTCCGGGCGGAGCATCCCCTTCGAGATCGTGGACCGCCGGCCCGGCGACGCCGCGGTGTCCTACGCCGACCCGTCGACGGCCCTGGCCGAGCTGGGCTGGTCCGCCGACCGGGACCTCGACACCATGTGCCGGGACCACTGGAACTGGCAGCGGAGCAATCCCGAGGGCTACGCCGCGGACGTCTGAGCTCCGGCCCCGGTGCTCACCAGCCCCGGGGCCGGACCACGTTGGCAGGCGCGTCGGCGAACAGGGCGGCCACCCGCCGCTCGTCGTGGCCGGCGATGCCCGTGCCCACCCGGGTGAGCCAGAACGTCAGCTCGGGGTGCTCCCGGGCGAAGGCCACGAACGCCGCCGCCTCCCGCTCGAGCTCCGGGAGCCCGCTCATGCTGTCGATCGCGTACGAGCGCCCTTGCAGACCGTGCCCCTGGCCCATGACGGCGCCGAAGTGCTCGGCGGCGGTGCGCGCCGCGCCCGCGAGGTGGGCGCCGCGGGCGTTGGAGCCGAAGACGAAGACGTCGTCCGGGCCGAGCTCGGTGATCCGGTCCGGGGTGTGCCGCTGCTCGCTCATGCCACCACGGTACCGGGGCGGATCCGGCGCGCAACCGCGACCGCCGGGCCCGCGCCCCGGCGGGGACGGGCCCGGCGGTGGCCGGCGCCGGGCCCGGGACCGCTCAGCGCTGCGGGTAGTGCCGCTCGCCCTCGCCCACGTAGAGCTGGCGCGGGCGGCCGATCTTGGTCTCGGGGTCCTCGATCATCTCCCGCCACTGGGCGACCCAGCCGGGCAGCCGGCCGATCGCGAAGAGGACGGTGAACATCTTCTCCGGGAAGCCCATCGCCTTGTAGATCAGGCCCGTGTAGAAGTCCACGTTCGGGTAGAGCTTGCGCTCCACGAAGTAGTCGTCGGCGAGGGCCTTCTCCTCGAGCCGCATGGCGATCTCGAGCTGCTGGTCGTTGCCGCCCAGCTTCTCGAGGATCTCGTGGGCGTAGTCCTTCACGATGCGCGCCCGGGGGTCGTAGTTCTTGTAGACCCGGTGGCCGAAGCCCATGAGCCGGGCGCCGGACTCCTTGTTCTTGACCTGCTCCATGAAGTCCTCGGGCGTGACGCCCTGCGTCTCGATCCGGTTGAGCATGGCCAGCACGGCCTCGTTGGCGCCGCCGTGCAGCGGGCCGTAGAGGGCGTTGATGCCCGCGGAGACCGAGGCGAACATGTTGGCGTGGGAGGAGCCCACGAGCCGGACGGTGGACGTGGAGCAGTTCTGCTCGTGGTCCGCGTGCAGCATCAGCAGCACGTCCAGGGCCTTCGCCATCGCCGGGTCGATCTCGTAGTCCTCGGCGGGCACGCCGAAGCACATGCGGAGGAAGTTCTCCGTGTAGTTGAGGTCGTTCTGCGGGTAGAGCATCGGCTCGCCCTTGGACTTCTTGTACGCGTAGGCGGCCAGCGTGGGCACCTTCGCGAGCAGTCGGATGGTGGAGATCTCCACCTGCTCCGGGTCGAACGGGTCGAGGGAGTCCGCGTAGAACGTGGACAGCGCCGAGACGGCCGAGGACAGCACGGGCATGGGGTGGGCGTTGCGCGGGAAGCCGTTGAAGAAGCTCTTGAGGTCCTCGTGGACCATGGTGTGCCGGCGGATCCGGGTGTCGAAGTCCTCGAGCTCGCTGGGCGTGGGGAGCTCACCGTAGATGAGCAGGTAGGCGGTCTCGATGAAGTTGGAGTGCTGGGCCAGCTCCTCGATCGGGTAGCCCCGGTAGCGGAGGATCCCGTTGTTGCCGTCGATGTAGGTGATGGCGGAGCGGGCGTTCGCCGTGTTCATGAACCCGGGGTCGAAGGCGACGTTGCCCGTCTCCTTGAGCATGTTCGTGATCGCGTACCCGCGGTTGCCCTCGGTGGCGTCCTGGATGGGCAGCTCGAGTGGGCTGCCGTTCCCGTAGTCGAGCCGGGCCGTCCCGGTCTTCTGTGCAGACTCAGTCATGTTCGTCCTCCGCGAGTGGATGTCGGTGTCCGGCGCCCGTGGTCGCCGTGCCGGACGCCTTCGTCGGCGCGGCACAGCCGCGCCCCGGGACACAGCGATCGTCAGGCTCCAACCTACCTGCTCCGTCCGCGCAGGGACCAATCCCGGCGCCGCGGCGGAGCGTGTCAGGCGCGGCAGAGCCGCTGCGCGGCGGCGTCGATCCGCTCGTCGGCGGCGGTGAGGGCGAGGCGCACGTACCCCTCGCCGGCCGTGCCGTAGAACACCCCGGGGCCCACCACGACACCCCGCTCGGCGAAGCGCTGCACCGTGGTCCACGTGTCCTCCCCGGCCGTGCACCACAGGTAGAGCCCGGCCTCGGAGTGCTCGACCCGCAGGCCGAAGGCCTCGGCGGCCGGGACGAGGCGTTCCCGGCGGGAGCGGTAGAGCGCCTTCTGGGCGGTCACGTGCGCGTCGTCCCCCAGGGCGACCCGCATGGCTTCCTGGATCGGGGCGGGCACGATCATCCCGGCGTGCTTGCGGGAGTTGACCAGGCTCGCCATGATCCGGGCGTCGCCGGCGAGGAACGCCGCCCGGTAGCCGGCCGCGTTCGACTGCTTCGACATCGAGTACGCGGAGAGCAGCAGCGAGTCGTCCCCTCCGCTGACCCGGGGGTCGAGCACCGACGGCACCGGGGTGCCGCCCTGCTGGGCGTCCCAGACGCCCCAGCCGAGCTCGGCGTAGCACTCGTCGGAGGCCACCACGGCACCGAGGGCGCGTGCCCGGTCGACCACGCGCCGCAGCGACGCCGCGTCCCGGACGATGCCGGTGGGGTTGGCGGGCGAGTTCAGCCACACCATGCGCACGCGGGAGAGCACGTCGTCGTCGAGCTCGTCGAGGTCGTCCGCGGCCACGGCCTCGGCGCCCGCCAGCCGGGCCCCGATGTCGTAGGTGGGGTAGGCCACCGTGGGGCGCACGAGGACGTCGCCGGGGCCCAGGCCGAGGAGCAGCGGCAGCCAGGCCACCAGCTCCTTGGAGCCGACCGTGGGCATCACCGCGGCCGGGTCCAGGCCGGGCACGCCGCGGCGGCGCGCGTACCATGCGACGACGGCCTCGCGCAGGGCGGGCGTGCCGTGGGTGGTCGGATAGCCGTGGGCGTCGGCGGCGGCGGCCAGCGCGTCCTGGACGACCAGGGGCGTGGGGTCCACGGGGGTGCCGATGGACAGGTCCACGATCCCGCCGGGGTGCTGCGCGGCGACGGCGCGGTAGGGCGCCATCGTGTCCCACGGGTAGTCGGGCAGGGCGAGGCCGAAGGACCTGTCCCCCTGAGTCACAGGGCGACGTCCTGGTTCTGCGGCGGCAGCGCGGCGATCATCGGGTGGTCGGTGTGCGTGTTGCCGAGCTTCGCGGCGCCGCCGGGCGAGCCGAGGTCGTCGAAGAACTCGACGTTCGCCTTGTAGTAGTCGGCCCACTCGTCGGGGGTGTCGTCCTCGTAGTAGATGGCCTCGACGGGGCACACCGGCTCGCACGCACCGCAGTCCACGCACTCGTCGGGGTGGATGTAGAGCGAGCGCTCCCCCTCGTAGATGCAGTCGACGGGGCACTCCTCGACGCAGGCCTTGTCCTTCACGTCGACACAGGGCTGGGCGATGACGTAGGTCACGGGGGTTCGAACCTTTCTGCTGGGATTGCTCCGACCAGTCTAGCCACGGAGCCCTGGCTAGGATGACAGCCATGGAGCAACCGACATCCGGCTCAACATCGCCGTCCGGGACGTCATCTGCGGCGCTGGGTCTGCTGGCGGGCCTGCCTGCTGGTACGCGCGTGAGCGTGCGCTACGCCCTGCCCGCCGACGACGCCTCCGGCCTGCCGCTCACGGACGCCCTGGGCGAGCTGCTGGCCGCGGACGAGGAGGCCGTCACGGTGCGGACCCGCCGCGGGGACGTGCTGATCCGCGCCGGCGAGATCCGCGCCGCGCGGGTGGCTCCGCCCGCGCCGCCACGGCGCCGTCCGCGCCAGGGCTGAGCTCCGCGGGGCCGGGTGCTCAGGCAGCGCCGGTGCGCCGCCGCCGGGCGCGCAGCCAGCCGGCGGTGACGAGCACGGACAGGAGCGTCACCGTGAAGACCAGCCCGAACCAGACGAGGCCCAGGATCCCCACGGGCGTGCCGGGGTTCGTCACGACGATCACGGAGCCGTCCCCGCCGTAGGCGAAGAGCCAGGAGACGAGGTAGCCGATCAGTCCCGGCACGGCGGCCGCCCACACACGGCGCGTCGCCGTGCCCACCCACAGGGACACGCTGAGCAGCAGGGCGGTCGCGAAGAGCAGGCCCCAGGGCAACCACCACCCGGCGCCGGAGTGCCAGACGGCGCCGTGCAGGACGGTGGCCACGGACGCCGCCACGGCGCCGGCCGCGACGGACGTCACGAGCGCCGAGGGCACGGAGGCCCGGGCGGGCGGGGACGCCGCCTCCTCCGCGACGACCGCGTCGGGGTCCCCGGCCAGCAGCCGGTAGGTCTCGAGGGCGCTGAAGGGTTGCCACACCCCGTTGGAGAGGGCGAAGCGCGAGCCGTCCTCGGCCAGCACCAGCTGGGTGGCGTGGGCGGCCATGGCGGCCCGCTTGCGCCCGGCGGAGCCGTGCACCGCGGCCTGCGGCCGCGGGTCCTCGGGCCGTGCCTCGCCCTCGACGGCCCACACGAGGGGGGTCCGCCAGGGGTCGACGGGCGCCCCGTCGGCGTCCGTGCCCGGTCGGGCGGCCAGTGCGGCGCCGCGCACCGCGACGGCGGAGGTGCGGACGTGGTCGGGGTGGCCGTAGCCGCCGTCGTCGTCGTAGGTGACGAGCACGTGCGGGCGGACGGCCCGCACGGCCGCGGCGACGTGCGCGGCGGCCTCCTCGGCGGAGGCCGCGGTGAGGCTGTGCGGGGAGGAGTCGTCCGCGGGGGCGGCCCTGCCGTCGGGGCCCCAGGACATGCCGGAGTCGTGGTAGTGGCCCGTGCCGCCGGCGAAGCCCGCGGCCGGGTCCAGGGCGGGGGGCTCGCCCGCGAAGAAGCGCTCGGCCACCCCCAGCGCTGCGGCGGCGTCGTCGAGCTCCCCGACGCGGTAGCGGCCCAGGGCGGTGCCGTCGTCGGTGCAGCCGGGACGGCCGACCTCGAGCCCGCGCAGGGGCTCGGGGATCACCTCGCCGCGCTCCCCGCGGGTCATGGTGAGCAGCACGACCTGCGCGCCGAGCTCCGCGTACCGGCCCATGGTGGCGCCGGTGGCGATGGACTCGTCGTCGGGGTGGGCGTGCACGAACAGCAGCCGGGCGTCCTCCGGGCGCAGTCCGGCGGGCAGCAGTCCCGGCAGGGCGTCCTCGCGCACGAGGACGCCCTGCTCGGGGTAGTACGGGACGGGCTGGGTCACGACCGGGCCTGCTGCGCTCGCCTGCTGGGGTGGTGGCTCAGGCGCGGGCGCGGGCGCGGTTGGCCTTCAGTCGCTCGTTGGCGTCGAGGACCACCTTGCGGATCCGGATGGCCTCCGGGGTGACCTCCACGCACTCGTCCTCGCGGGCGAACTCGAGGGACTCCTCGAGGGTGAGCTTGCGCGGGGGCGTGAGGTTCTCGAAGGTGTCGGAGGAGGCCGCACGCATGTTGGTGAGCTTCTTCTCCTTCGTGATGTTCACGTCCATGTCGTCGGCGCGGGAGTTCTCGCCGACGATCATGCCCTCGTAGACCTCGGAGGTCGGCTCCACGAAGAAGGAGCCGCGCTCCTGCAGGTTGATCATCGCGAAGGGGGTGACCACCCCGGCGCGGTCGGCGATCATCGAGCCGTTGGTGCGGTACTCGATGTCCCCGGCCCACGGCTCGTAGCCGTCGGCGTAGGAGGAGGCGATGCCCGCGCCGCGGGTCTCGGTGAGGAACTTCGTGCGGAAGCCGATCAGGCCGCGGGAGGGGACCTTGAACTCCATGCGCACCCAGCCGGTGCCGTGGTTGGCCATGGCCTCCATGCGGCCCTTGCGGCCGGCCATCAGCTGGGTCACGGCGCCGAGGAACTCGTCCGGCACGTCGATGGTCATGTGCTCGTAGGGCTCGTGCACCTTGCCGTCGACGGTCTTGGTGACCACCTGCGGCTTGCCCGCGGTCAGCTCGAAGCCCTCGCGGCGCATCTGCTCCACGAGGATGGCCAGGGCCAGCTCACCACGGCCCTGGACCTCCCAGGCGTCGGGGCGCTGGGTGGGGAGCACCTTGAGCGAGACGTTGCCGACGAGCTCCTTGTCGAGGCGGTCCTTCACCTGGCGGGCGGTGACCTTGGCGCCCTTGACGCGGCCGGCCAGCGGGGAGGTGTTGATCCCGATGGTCATGGAGATCGCGGGGTCGTCCACCGTGATCAGGGGCAGGGGCTGCGGGTTCTCCGGGTCGGTGAGGGTCTCGCCGATGGTGATGTCCTCGATCCCGGCCACGGCCACGATCTCACCGGGGCCGGCGGACTCGGCCGGGACCCGGTCCAGGCCCTTGGTGGTCAGCAGCTCGGAGATCCGCACGTTCTTGAGCTCGCCGTTCGCCCGCGCCCAGGCCACGGTCTGGCCCTTCTTGAGGGTGCCGTTGAAGATGCGCAGCAGGGCGAGCCGGCCCAGGAACGGGGAGGCGTCCAGGTTGGTCACGTGGGCCTGGAGCACGCCCTCGGGGTCGTAGGAGGGCGCGGGGACGTGCTTGATGATCGTCGCGAACAGCGGCTCGAGGTCCTCGTTGTCCGGCAGGCCGCCGTTCTCGGGCTGCGCCAGGGAGGCCCGGCCGTCGCGGCCCGCGGCGTAGACCACGGGCACGTCCAGGACGGCGTCCAGGTCGAGGTCCGGCTCGTCCTCGGAGATGTCGGAGGCCAGGCCCAGGAGCAGGTCCATGGACTCGCCCACGACCTCCTCGATCCGGGCGTCGGGGCGGTCCACCTTGTTGACCACGAGGATCACGGGCAGCTTCGCCTCGAGCGCCTTGCGCAGCACGAAGCGGGTCTGGGGCAGCGGTCCCTCGGAGGCGTCCACGAGCAGCACGACGCCGTCGACCATGGACAGACCGCGCTCGACCTCGCCGCCGAAGTCGGCGTGGCCGGGGGTGTCGATGACGTTGATGGTGATGGTCTCCCCGTTCGCGGAGGGACCGTCGTAGAACACCGTGGTGTTCTTGGCGAGGATCGTGATCCCCTTCTCGCGCTCCAGGTCACCGGAGTCCATCACGCGCTCCTCGACCTCACCGTGGGCGGAGAACGCGTGCGTCTGCTGGAGCATCGCGTCCACGATGGTGGTCTTGCCGTGGTCGACGTGGGCCACGATGGCCACGTTGCGGAGGTCGGCGCGCTGGGCGGTGGTGGAGGTGACAGGCATACGCGTGGGTCTCTCTTCGGGTGGAGATGCGGGGGGAGGTGCAGCCCTCCCGATGGGTGCGGCCGGGGCGCCGCCGCGCACCCGGAGGGACCCGGGCGGGAGCGCCCGCTCAGCGGGCCGTAGACCATTCTACCCCGCGGGCCCGCCCGGGCGGCACCCCGGGCGCCTGTGACCCCGCCGACTCCCCCGTCCCCGGTCCGCGCGGCGCCCCGTCCCGGCACGGATCCTCCCGATGGATCCGGGATCCGCGCGTACGGCCGCCCCGGTGGACGGGGCCGCTCGCCGGCTGGCGTCAGGCCCGGGGCGCCGCGGGCCGGCGGCAGCGCCCGGGGCGTGCTGTCACCAGGCGGGCAGCACGGGCAGCGGGCCGTCGGCCTCGACGTTGTCCCCGCTACCCCGGGCCAGCCACTCGAGCAGGCCCTCCCGGTCGGACGCGACGCGCAGCGCGCCGTCGCCGATCACCCACTCGTCGCGCTCCTCCGTCACCAGCGTCATGCCGGGGGCGCCCTTGGCGCGCATGGTGCGCACGGCGGCCTCGAGGGCGTCGAGCAGCGAGTCGGGGTCGGCCTCCTCGATGGTCCAGGCGGTGTCGAGGTCGTGGTGGTGGACGACGACCTCGGCGTTGCGCAGCGCCACGATGGAGGTCACGGGGATCCGCTTGCCGTGCAGGTGCACCTCCTCGACCGCGAGCTCCCCGGACAGCCGCTGGGCCTGCTCGGCGAAGTAGGACGCGGCCTCGCGCGCCTTCCCGACCAGCTCCTCGCGGGGCAGGGCGGCCAGGGCGGCGATCTCCTGGTTCCGTGCCTCCGCCGACGCGTAGGGGGCCTGCTCCTGCCCGGTGACGGCCCAGTCGACGAGCCGGACGAGGGCGCGCCCGTTGGAGGCGAGGTGGGCGACGACGTCGGCGCGGCGCCATCCGTCGCACAGCGAGGGAGCGGCCAGCTCGTCGTCGGACAGGGACGCGGTGGTGGCCAGGAACATCTCGGTCTCGCGGCCGAGCCGGGAGAGGTCCGAGTGCAGGCGGGTGGCTTTGCTCATGGGCTCAGCCTATCCAGGGCCGGACGGGCCGGGCCACCGCCCGGGTGCCGGGACCCATACCGGCTCCGTCTCGGCTCAGAGCGCGGGCAGCCGCGCGAAGGCCCGCTCGGCGGCCCGGCGGCGGGCGGGCGAGAGCTCCCCGAACGGGTCGAGCGCGAGCTCGGCGCCCCCGGCGCCGCGCACGCGAGCCCAGGTGCCCACGATCCGCCCGCCCGCCACGAGGGTGGGCTTGAAGACGCCGTTGCCGCCGGGGACGATGCGCGTCGCGTGGGCCGGGGCCAGCACGTGGGACCGGTCCCCGTAGCCGAGGACGTACTCGTCGAAGGGCGGCAGCAGGAACACCCCGGCGGCGCGCCGGTCACCGGGTGCGGGGCCCCCGAGCACCTCGGGGGCGCACCACAGCTCGCGGCCGCCGCGGTCGTGCACGGCCACGACACCGTCCATCCCCGTCAGCGCGGCGCGCACCGCGGACTGCGGCAGGGCAGCCCACCGGGCGGCGTCCGCGACGGAGACGGGGCCGTGGCCGCGCAGGTACCGGCGCACCCAGCGCTCGACGACGGGCGGGGGGCCGCCGGTGCCCGCCCCGGCGGCCCCCTCCCCCGCCGCCGGCACCCAGTCCGCGACGGGCACCACGAGCTGGTCCCGGGCGTCCGCGGTCAGCGGGCCCATGCACAGGGTCGCGTCCAGGTGCAGGGCGAGCATCAGGTGGTAGGCCCGGCCGGGCTCGCCGAGCAGCCCGGCCTCCTCCCACGCGGCGTGCAGGCGCGCGCGGGGCTGCGGGCCGTGGCGCAGCGCGGCGAGCGCGGTCTCCCGGGCCGCGTCGAGCCGCTCGTCGATGCCCAGGGCCCGGCGCCGGGCGGCCGTCGAGGCGACGGTGCGCGGGCCCAGGACCGCCAGCCACTCGCGCAGCTCCTCGGCCGGCACCAGGTGCAGGGTCCCGCGCATGGGCCAGGTGCGCACGATCCGGCCGTCGTCGAAGGCCTGCCGCAGGCCGTCGGAGCCGCGGGACCGCCGCAGGCCGACCGACACCAGGGCGCCGGGCAGGTCCTGCGCCTGGACGGCCCCGAGGGCGCGCACCACGTCCTCGGGCGCCACGTCCTGCGGGCGCACGAGCCCGTGCGCCGCGAGCCGCGCGAGGCCGATCTCCCGATCGGTGAGGACGGTCGGGGAGGTCACTGCAGGGCCCGTCCCCGCTGCTCGGGCAGCACGAACGCGGAGAGCGCGGCCACGAGGAAGGCGGCGCCGAAGACGGCGAAGACGGTGGCGACGTCGTAGCGCTCACCGCCGAGCGCGAGCAGCACCGGCACGGCCAGCGGGGCCAGGATCGAGGCGACCCGGCCGAACGCCGCCGCTGCCCCGGTTCCCGTCCCGCGCAGCGCGGTCGGGTAGAGCTCGGGGCCGATGGCGTACAGCGCGCCCCACGCGCCCAGGTTGAAGAAGGACAGCGCCATGCCGGAGCCGATCACCTGCCACGGGAGCACGATGCTGCCCGTCGACACGATGCCGAAGAGCACGGCGCTCGCCGCGGAGCCCCCGAGGAACACGGCCAGCGTGATCCGGCGGCCCCAGACCTCGATGAGCCAGGCGGCCGCGGCGTAGCCGGGCAGCTGGGCGAGGGTGATGACCAGGACGTAGCCGAAGGAGGTCGTCAGCGTGAGGCCCTGCTGGAGCAGGAGCGTGGGCAGCCACGTGAACGCCCCGTAGTAGGCGAAGTTGATGCAGAACCACACCGTCCACAGCGCCGCCGTGCGCCGCCGCAGGGACGGCGCCCAGATCCCCGCCGCCCCGTCCGCCGGGCCCGGGCCGGTCTCCTCGGCGGCCCGGGCCTGCGCGGAGGTCTCGGCGCGGGACCGGCCCAGGGGCCGGGCCCGCTCGAACCGGCGCACCGCGGCCTCGGCCTCGTCCGACCGGCCGCGGTGCTCGAGGAAGCGCACGGACTCCGGCAGGGCCCGGCGCACGACCACCGCGTAGAGGGCCGGCACGAGGCCCACCACGAGCGCCCAGCGCCAGCCGTCCGGGGAGGACGGCACCACGAAGTAGCCCACGAGGGCGGCGAGGATCCAGCCGACGGCCCAGAAGGACTCGAGGATCACCACCACGCGGCCGCGGATCCGCCGGGGGGCGTACTCGGAGACGAGGGTGGAGGCCACGGGCAGCTCGGCGCCGAGGCCGAGTCCGACCACGAAGCGCAGGATCACGAGCGCGGCGAGGGAGCCGACGAGCGCGGAGGCGCCGGTGGCCGTGCCGTAGACGAGCAGGGTCAGGGCGAAGACCTGGCGCCGGCCGAGCCGGTCGGCCAGGAGCCCGCCGAGGCTGGCACCCACGGCCATGCCCACGAAGCCGATCGAGGCGAGCA
Organism: Kocuria aegyptia; assembly: GCF_039530085.1. Classification (NCBI taxonomy): domain Bacteria; kingdom Bacillati; phylum Actinomycetota; class Actinomycetes; order Micrococcales; family Micrococcaceae; genus Kocuria; species Kocuria aegyptia. The sequence goes on along the minus strand of NZ_BAAAOA010000019.1, from coordinate 4,835 downwards.
GGGACAGCTCCCCGGAGCCCAGGCCCCACTCCTGCGCGAGGGCGGCCATCACGAACGAGATCAGCCCCACGTCCATGGCGTCCAGGGCCCAGCCGACACCGGAGCCGACCAGCAACTTCCGGTGCTCGGTGGTGAACGGCAGCCGGTCCAGCCGCTGGGACCGTGTCGGCGCGGACGTGGCGCCGGCCGGCCGCTGGTTCTCCTGCATGCTCCGGTCCTTCCCTCGCTGCGCGGTGCTGCGACCACTGTAGGCGGTGCGGGCCGCCGGGCACCCTCTGCCGGTCCGGGAGCAGGAGCCGGACCCGCTCTAGACTGGGAGGGTCCCATCACCGGCCGGCGAGGGAGCTGCCTGTGTCCACGGTCGCCGTGTATCTCGTCGTCGCCTTCGGGGCCGGCGCTCTGGCCGTCCTCGTACGTCTGCCGCCCCTGATCGGATTCCTCGCCGCCGGCTTCGTGCTCAACGGTCTGGGCGTGGACCGGCTCCCCGTGCTCGACCAGCTGGCCGACGTCGGCGTGACCCTGATGCTGTTCGGCATCGGTCTCAAGCTCGACGCCCGGTCCCTGCTGCGCAAGGAGATCTGGGGGACGGCCGGGATCCACATGGTCCTGAGCACGGCGCTCGGGGCGGGATTCCTGGGCCTGCTCATGCTCGTGGGGCTGCAGCTGCCCGGCGAGAACCTCCGTGCGCTGCTCCTGGCCGGGTTCGCCCTGTCCTTCTCGAGCACCGTGCTGGTGTTCAAGGTCCTCGAGGAGCGCAGCGAGACCACGTCCCTCTACGGGCGCGTGGCGATCGGCGTCCTCATCATCCAGGACCTCGCCGCGGTCGTCTTCATCACCGTCACGAGCGAGACCCCGCCGAGCCCGTGGGCCCTGGGGCTGGTCCTGCTGCTGCCGGCGGCGTGGCTGTTCCGCCGGGTCTGGGACCGGATCGGCCACGGCGAGCTGCAGGCCCTGTTCGGGGTGCTCATGGCCCTGGTCCCCGGCTACATCGCCTTCTCCGCCGTGGGCCTGAAGGGGGACCTCGGCGCGCTCCTGGTGGGCATGCTCCTGGCCTCGCACGCGAACGCGGGCGAGCTCTCCCGGACCCTGTTCACGCTCAAGGATCTCCTGCTGGTCGCCTTCTTCGTCTCGATCGGCTTCCACGGGATGCCGACCCTCGAGATGGTCACCATGGGCGTGCTGCTGCTGGCCCTTCTGCCGGTGCAGGTGATGCTGTTCGTGCTGCTGCTGTGGGGGTTCGGGCTGCGCCGCCGCACGTCCCTGCGCACGGGCCTGGCCCTGGGCAACCACTCCGAGTTCGCCCTGATCGTGGGGGCCATCGGCGTCTCCGCCGGCATGTTCGACGAGGACTGGCTGGTGATGCTCTCCGTGGCGGTCGCCCTGAGCTTCATGGTCTCGGCCCTGCTCAACCGGCGCGGCTCCTCCCTGACCAGCACCCTCGCCCAGCGGCTGCCGGAGCACCCGGACGACAAGCTGCACCCGGAGGACCGCCCCATCGACATCGGCCACGCCGACGTCCTCGTGCTCGGCATGGGCCGGGTGGGTCAGGCGACCTACCGGGAGCTCGCCGAGGAGCACGGCTTCTCCGTGGTCGGCATCGAGAACGCCACGGACCGCGTGGACAGGCTGCGGGCGCAGGGCTTCGACGTCCAGGAGGCGGACGCGACCGACCAGGAGTTCTGGGAGCGGGTGCTCGCGACCGGCCACGTGCAGGTCGCCGTGCTGGCCATGCCCTTCCACGGCTCCAACCTCGTGGCCCTGCGCCAGCTCACCGAGTCCGGGTTCGCCGGGGCCGTGGCCGCCGTGGCGCAGTACGACGACGAGGTGCAGGAGCTGCGCGGGCACGGGGTCCGGACGGTCTTCAACCTCTACAGCGGCGCCGGCATCGCCCTGGCCGCCGAGACCGTCGAGGCCCTCGGCCACCGGCCCGACTGACCGCCGGCCCGCCGGCCCGACCGCCGGCCCGACCGACCGCCGACCCGACCGAACGCCGCGGCGGCACGCCCGGTTGCGAGCCGGCCGGGCCGGGTGCCCGCCGCCGCCCCGTTCCCCGGGGCGCGGGCCGGCCGCGGACCGGGTCAGGCGCCCCGCTGCACGGCCTTGCACAGCTGCACCAGCCGGCTGACCTCCCGGTGCGGGGCCCCGGTGGGACGGGCGACCTCGTCCCGGGCCGCCACCGTGCACCGGACGAGCACCCACGCCCGGAGGCGCTCCTCGTCGGCGCCGGCCGCCAGGGCGAGGGCCTCCATCCGGTCCGCCAGGGCCGCCGCCAGCGCCCCGCCGTGCCCGGCTTCGTCCGCGCGGTGCCACAGGGCAGGGACCAGCCCGAACTCGGGCGTGCCGACCACCGCATCGGCCCCCACGGCCAGCCACGCCGCGCGCGCCGACGCGCGGACGGCACCGTAGTGCAGGTCCTGGTGCACGAGCGCCGCGTCCAGCTCGTCGCGCCGGAGCCGCTCGAGGTTCTTGACGGCCTGGAGGCGGAAGCGGCGCGGGAACCGGGCGTCGAGCCCCACGGCTCCGGCCAGCTCCGACTGCCACCGCCGGGCGATCTCGGACAGTCGCGGGAACGGGGGCCGCGGCGGCCGGGCGAGGACCCGGGTCAGCTCCCCCAGCACGCGGCAGGCCTCGAGCACCGGCACGTCGTGCAGGTCCCGGTCGGCGGTGCGCTCGAGCAGCAGCGCCCGGTCGGCCGGCTCCGCCCGGAGCAGCCGCACGGCCCCGCGGCCGGCCCACACGCGCAGGGCCAGGTGCTCGTGCTCGGCGCCGGGCCGCGGCGGGGACAGCCGCAGCACGGCCGGCTCCCCGGCGCGGGTGCGCACCGGCAGGACCAGGGCGCCGTCGTCGTTCCGCGCCCGCCCGTCCGGGACCAGCTCCCACGCGGTCGTGTACCGGTCGGCGAGCCCGGCCGGGACGCCTGCCGGGCGGCCGTCCGCTCCCGGGACCCGCCCGGCGGAAGTCGTCATCGGACCATTCTGGCCCACCGCCGGGCGGCCCCGGGGGCGCCCGCGCCGTTCGCTAGACTGCGAGCGCCCCACCCCGCCCCGGAACGGAGTCCACCCGCCCGTGCACGAGCTGCTCTTCGCCTTCGGCCTGACGCTGTTCGCGGGGCTGGCCACGGGCGTGGGCGCCTTCCTGGCCCTGGTCACCCGGCGCACCGACGCCAAGTTCCTGGCGGTGAGCCTCGGCTTCTCGGCCGGGGTGATGATCTACGTGTCCATGATCGAGATCTTCGTCAAGGCCCAGGTCGCCCTGGTCGCGGAGCTCGGGCAGCGCTCCGGGGCGTGGGCCACGGCGGGCGGGTTCTTCGCGGGGATCCTCCTGATCGCGGTCATCGACCGGCTCGTGCCCGCCCGGGCCAACCCGCACGAGTACCCGCACGACGACGCCGGGCGGCAGCGCCGGCTCATGCGGATGGGGACGATGACCGCGGTGGCGATCGCGATCCACAACTTCCCCGAGGGCTTCGCGACCTTCGTGGCGGCGATGCAGGAGCCGTCCGTGGCGATCCCGGTGGTCGTGGCCATCGCGCTGCACAACATCCCCGAAGGGATCTCCGTGGCGGTGCCGATCCACCACGCCACCGGCAGCCGCCGGAGGGCCTTCCGCTGGGCGTTCCTGTCGGGTCTGGCTGAGCCGGTCGGCGGGGTGGTCGGGTACCTCGTCCTGCTCCCGTTCCTCGACGACACCCTCTTCGGCGTCGTGTTCGCGGGCGTGGCCGGGATCATGGTGTTCATCTCCCTGGACAAGCTGCTGCCCACGGCCCGGGAGTACGGCGAGCACCACCTGTCGGTCTACGGGCTGGTGGCCGGGATGGCGGTCATGGCCGTCAGCCTGCTCCTGTTCGTCTGAGCCGCCCGCGCCGCCCGGGACCGGGTCACGGGAGCGGGCGGGCGGCCGGGAGGCCCGCAGCCCGGCCGGCCTCGGCGAACGCGGCGGCGAGGCTCGCTCGGGACGCGTGGGCGTTGAGCCCGCTCGGGCTCGGCAGCGCCCACAGCTGGGCCCCGGCCAGCTCCCGGTCCTGGCGCCCCAGCGCCGCCCTCGGATCCGCGAAGGCGTGCCGGTAGGCGGTGACCCCGGCGACTGCGACGACGGCGGGGCGTAGCTCGGCCACGAGCCCGGCCAGCCGCTCCCGGCCGGCCACGAACTCGGCCGGGTCCAGCTCGTCGGCCCGGGCGGTGGCCCGGCGCACCAGGTTCGTGATGCCGAGGCCCCGGCCCAGGACGTGCTCCCGGTCCGCCGCGCTCATCCCGGCCGAGCAGTCCACGAGCCGGCCGGTGAGCCCGGCGTCGTGCAGGGCCGGCCAGAACCGGTTGCCGGGCCGGGCGAAGTGCGCCTGCGTGGCCGCGGCCCACAGGCTCGGATTGATGCCGCAGATCAGCAGCCGCACGCCGGGGCCGAGCAGGTCGGGCAGGGTCGTGTTCCGGGCGGCCTCGAGGTCCGCCCGGCTCGGCCGGGCGCCGCCGGACGCGTGCGGGGATGCCATGGCCACAGGCTAGTTGTACTGACTCGCAGCGTTGTTGATGCGCTCGATCGGGCACAGGCCGCCGATGCCGGTGTGGGGTCGCTCCAGGTTGTAGTGCTCCAGCCATTTCGGCAAGGCCTGCGCACGTTCGTCGTTGGTGGCGTAGGCGCGGGTGTAGGCCCACTCGCGTGCCAGGGTGCGGTTGAGGCGCTCGGCCTTGCCGTTGGTCCAGGGGCAGTGCGGTTTGATGAACTTCTGCCGCGCCCCCAGGGCCGCCACCGCGGCGCGGAAAGCGGTGGAGTGCCGGTAGGCGAAGGCGTTGTCGGTGATCACCCGCTCGATGCCGGTGATGCCGTGGTCGGCGAAGTAG
>NZ_BAAAOA010000018.1:0-41266 GCF_039530085.1 Kocuria aegyptia | reverse complement strand
CTGGGGCCGGGTGGCCTACTTTTCGAGGAGCGGAACTGGCCTACTTTTCAAGGAGCACCGACACGCCCGGCGCCCGAGGGGCAGTACTCAGACGGCATCGGCCCACCGGCCCGCCGACGATCGGCTCCCCGGCGCGCCGTTGTCCGGTCGGGACCGGCACTCGGTGCGGTGCCGGCGTCCATGACAGACCCATCGCCGGGGCTGCGGGACGACACCGTCCCGCACGGGCGGGTCGTCGGCACCGCCCAGGACCGGCCGGTGCCGCCCGCATCGCTCCGGTTGGGGAAGTTTGCGGGCTCAAAAACCTGCAGGCAGTGATCGATGGTGAAGCGGTTCGGGCGCTGCCCCCCGGACGGTGAGTCGCCGGCGGTGCCGCCACGGCACTTCCGCCCGTCGGAAGGTCGGGGAGGGGCCCCCGCCGTGCGGACACACCCCCGGCCCGCACAGCACGGGAAGCGACACACGTCCCCGGTGCACGCAGGCGAGGCTGTCACCAGGTCCTCGAGGGGGGATCACCTGGCGGCTCACGGGCAGGTCCCGACGACCCGTTGAGACGGCGCGCGCGAAAGGGCGGGCCGGCGCGAGCACGGACCCCCGCCGGTGATCGGCGAAGTCCTCTCCGGTCGGATCGGCGCTGGAGCGGAGCTGCGTGCTCGATCATCGCAGGTGCGTGCCCGGAGCCCCTGAAGGGCCCTCCGGCGGTCCGTCCTGGGGCAGACCCCATCATGTCGCGCAGTCGGCGACGACTGCCTCGCCGGAACGGCGCTGGGCGCCACCGGAGGGCGCCGGAAATCCGCGCGGGCGTGCGGAGGGCGACGACGGGTCCGGGGAATGCGACGGGGCCCCGAGAGGATTTCTCTCTCGGGGCCCCGTCGGACGTGCTCGCCGCTCAGCGCACGAGTTCCCGGTCCTGAGATCCGCCGGTGACGGCGGCGGCCTCGTGGTGATGGTGTGCCGCCTCGAGCTCGGCCGGAGTCACCGGTGCGACACGGTCCTCGAAGAAGAACCGGCTGACCCGCTCGCGCGCCTTCTCGCTGCGCGTGACCTTGCCCTTGGCGTTGGGCTGCGCCGGCAGAACCTCGTAGTTCGGCATGTCGACGAGTCGGTAGCGCTTGTACTCGTCGAGCGGCTCGTGCACCTCGATGAACTCCCCGTGGGGGAGCTGCTGCACCCGCCCGGTCTCACGGCCGTGCAGGACGATCTCGCGGTCCTTGCGCTGCAGCGCCAGACAGACCCGGCGGGTGACGATGAACGCCAGGATCGGGCCGATGAAATACAGGGCCCGCAGCCAGTACAGGACGTCGTTGACCGCCACCTGGAAGTGCGTGGCGATGAGGTCACCACTGCCCGTGATGAGCTGGACCGCGTAGAAGGTCACGCCGGCGGCACCCATGGCCGTGCGGAAGGGCGCGTTCCGGGGGCGGTCGAGGAGGTGGTGCTCACGGTCGTCCTTCGTCACCCACCGTTCGATCCACGGCCAGGCCGCCATGAGGGCGAACAGCAGTCCGAGCGGCGCCATCGGCAGCAGGACGTTCATCGGGATCGACATGCCCCAGAAGGTCCACTCCCAGTTGAACGGCCAGGTGCCGGGCATCAGACGGACGGCACCGTCGGTGAAGCCCATGTACCAGTCGGGCTGGGAGCCGGCCTGGACCGGGGAGGGGTCGTACGGCCCGTAGTTCCAGATCGCGTTGATGGTGGTGGTGGCCGCCATCAGGGCCATGATGCCGAACACGATGAAGAAGAACCCGCCGGCCTTGGCCGCGTAGATCGGTCCCACGGGGAAGCCGACGACGTTGTTCTCGGTGCGACCCGGGCCGGGGAACTGGGTGTGCTTGTGCACCACGACCATGAACAGGTGCACCACGATCAGCAGCAGGATGACGGCGGGGATGACGAGCACGTGCAGGATGTACAGGCGCGCGATGATGTCGTGCCCGGGGAACTCGCCGCCGAACAGGAACATGGACAGGTAGGCGCCGACGATCGGCAGCGCCTTCAGGATCGCGTCGGCGATGCGCAGGCCGTTGCCGGAGAGCACGTCGTCGGGGAGGGAGTAGCCGGTGAAGCCGGCGACGATCGCGAGCAGGAAGAGCGCGACGCCGACGAGCCAGTTCAGCTCGCGCGGCCGCCGGAAGGCGCCGGTGAAGAACACGCGGAGCATGTGCACGGACACGGCGGCCGCGAAGACCAGTGCCGACCAGTGGTGGATCTGGCGCAGGAACAGGCCGCCGCGGATGTCGAACGAGATGTCGAGGGAGGACGCATAGGCCGCGGACATCTCGACGCCCTGCATCGGGACGTAGGAGCCCTCGTACTCCAGGGCCGCCATCGACGGCTCGAACCACAGGGCCAGGAACGTGCCGGAGAGCAGCAGGATGACGAAGGTGTACAGGGCCACCTCGCCGAACATGAACGACCAGTGGTCGGGGAAGATTTTCCGGCCGAACTCCTTGACGATCGGCGACACGCCGACACGGGTGTCGACGAAGTTGGCGATCCGACCGGTGCCCGTCTGGGGCTTGTACTCGTAATCAGTGGACGTGGACATCAGTTCGCCTCACCCTGCATCTCCTCGACATGGGTACCGCGCTGCGAGTAGGTCGGACCGACCGGCTCGTGGAAATCGCTGCGGGCCACGAGGTAGCCCTCGTCGTCCACAGTGATGGGCAGCTGGGGAAGGGGCCGGGCAGCCGGCCCGAAGACGACCTCGCACTCGTTGGTGAGGTCGAACGTGGACTGGTGGCACGGGCACAGCAGGTGGTGGGTCTGCTGCTCGTAGAGCGCGACCGGGCAGCCGACGTGGGTGCACACCTTCGAGTAGGCGAAGATGCCGTCGACGTTCCAGTCGGCCTTCTCCGGGGAGACGTTGACGGTCTCCGGATCGAGGCGCATGAGCAGGACGACGGCCTTGGCCTTCTCGTCGAGGTAGCCCTCGTTGTGCCCGATGCTGCTCAGGTTCTCGGGGACCACGTGGAACGTGGAGCCGAGCGTGACGTCCGAGGCTTTGATGGGCGTGCCGGAGGGATCGCGCACCAGGCGGATCCCCTCATCCCACAGGGTCTCCTTGAGGACGTCCAGGTCGGTCGGGCCGAGGTCCCGCAGGAGGCCGACGAACGGCAGGGGAGCGAGCACGGCCGCACCGATGAGGGTGTTGCGCAGCAGGGGCCGGCGCTTGATCCCGGACTCGTCGTAGATCGTGGTGAGGATGCTCTGCGCCTCGGCGCGCTGCTCCTCCGTGCGCACCGCGTGCCGCTCCTCGACCAGCTCGTGGTCCGGCATGAGGGTGCGGGCCCAGTGGACGACGCCGAGCCCGATGCCGAACATGCCCAGGGCGATGCCGAGGCCGAGCAGGAGGTTCTGCAGCTGCAGGGCGCGCGTGGGGTCGGTGTTCGTGACGTCGTAGATGGGACCGTCCACGCGGATGCCGAAGTATCCGACGAAGAACAGGATCGATCCGACGATCGAAATCAGGAACAGCAGGACGACCTGCCGTTCGGCGCGCTTGGCGGACGTGGAGTCGACGTCCGTCAGGCGCGGGCGGTGCGGGGGCAGTCCGGGGTCGGGGAAACGCTCCATCGCCGTGGTGCCCGTGGTGGCAACGGTTCCCGACTGGTGGGGAGTGCCGTCACTGTGGCTTCCCATGTGGTCCCTCATTCTTCTCTTGGTGCAGTTGATCGTAGCTTCGGGGTCCGACATCTGCTGCCGGCGCGGAGCGTCAGGCGGAACGCGAGGTGAGCCAGACGGTGAACCCGATGATGACGGCGAGGCCGAGGGTCCAGACGAGCAGTCCCTCCGACACCGGACCGAGGGCGCCGAGCCCGAACCCGCCGGGGTTGGGGGACTCCTCGAGGGTCTTCAGGTAGGTGATGACGTCCCGCTTCTCCTCGGGGGTGATGTTCGCGTCGTTGAACACCGGCATGTTCTGCGGGCCGGTCTGCATGGCCTCGTAGATGTGCTTCTCCTCGACGTCCATCACCGAGGGGGCGAACTTGCCGCGGGTCAGCGCGCCGCCGGCACCGGCGGCGTTGTGGCACATGGCACAGTTCGCGAGGAAGACCTTGGCTCCGTTGGCGGCGTTGCCCTGGGTGACGTCCAGGTACTCCTCGTCGGGGATGCCCGGGCCGGCGCCGAACGTCGCCACGTAGGCGGCGAACTGGCGGACCTGCTCGTCGTTGAACTGGACCGCCTTCTTCGGTGCCTGGGGTCCGTTGGCCTGCATGGGCATGCGTCCCGTGCCGACCTGGAAGTCGACGGCGGCGGCACCCACGCCGACGAGCGACGGGCCGGAAGGGGTCCCGGCCCCGTCGAGGCCGTGGCAGGTGGAGCAGTTCGCGACGAACAGCTTCTCGCCCTCCTCGATGTCCTGCGCGGTGTAGGACTCGGTCTGGGCCTTGGCCTCGTTGGTGGTGGTGGCGACTGCGTAGAGTCCACCGCTGAGGAGCAGGGCCAGGACCATCAGTACCAGGACGGCCAGAGGGTGGCGCCGCTGCTGCGAAAGTGCCTTCACGTCAAACGTTCCTTTAACTCGGTGTTGGGTTGCTTGGTGCGTCCGCAGGACGGCGCGGCCTACCGGAGGAAGTAGACCACGAGGAACAGCACGATCCAGACGACGTCCACGAAGTGCCAGTAGTAGGACACGACGATCGCCGAGGTGGCCTCGAAGTGGCCGAAGCGCTTGGCGACGAAGGCGCGGCCCATGATGAACAGGAACGCGATGAGCCCGCCGGTCACGTGCAGCGCGTGGAAGCCCGTGGTGATGTAGAACGCGGAGCCGTAGGAGTTGGCCGGGATGCTGATGCCGTGGGCGACCAGCTCGGCGTACTCGAAGGACTGCACCGCCACAAAGATCGCGCCCATGATGAAGGTGAGGGCGAACCACTCGATCATTCCCCACCGCTTGACGTCGAACACGCCGCCGGTCCGGCGGGGCTGGAGGCGCTCGGCCGCGAACACGCCGAACTGGCAGGTCACCGAGCTCAGCACCAGCACGATGGTGTTGGCGAGGGCCAGCGGGATGTTGAGCTTGGCGGACTCCTCGGCCCAGAGCTCCGGGGCGACGGAGCGCAGGGTGAAGTACATGGCAAAGAGGCCGGCGAAGAACATCAGCTCGGAAGCGAGCCACACGATGGTGCCCACTGAGGTGAGGTTGGGTCGGTTGATCGACCCGCCTACCGGCTTGGCTGGGGTATGGGTTGCAGTCGTCACAGAGACATTATGTCGCCAAAACTCCCGGTGGACCAACCAGGAGCGAGGCCGGGCGGTTCGCGCCTCCGGATGCCCGGGGCCGACTCCGACCAGGCGCGCCGTCTCCTCGTGCCCCCGGGCGCGGGAGGACGCGGATGTGCCCGCGCCCGGAGACCGGATGTGATCCCTGACACGGCCCGCCGGCGAAGCGGGTCGTGCTGTCCCGGAGCCCGTTCCGGCCGGTCCGGCGGCGGGCGATACGATCAGGAGCGTGAACACGACGACACCGACGACCGCACCGCACTTCGAGTGGCCGGACCTGATCACCGCGCTGGTCTCCGGCACCGACCTGACCCGCGACCAGGCCTACTGGGCCATGGACACGATCATGTCGGGCGAGGTGTCCGACGTCGTCATCGCCGGTTTCCTCGTGGCCCTGCGGGCGAAGGGGGAGACGGTCGAGGAGCTGACCGGGCTGGCCGACGCCATGGTGGGCAACGCGCGGCCGGTCGACATCCCCGGACCGGCCCTGGACATCGTCGGAACCGGTGGGGACCGGCTCTCCAGCGTGAACATCTCGACCATGTCCGCCCTCGTGTGCGCGGGCGCCGGCGCGAAGGTCGTCAAGCACGGGAACCGGGCGTCGTCCTCCAAGTCCGGCTCCGCCGACGTGCTCGAGGCGCTCGGAGTGCGGCTGGACCTGCCGGTCGAGATGGTCGAGTCCGCGGCACGGCACGTGGGCATCACGTTCCTCTTCGCCCAGACCTTCCACCCGTCCATGCGCTTCGCCGCGGCGGCGCGGGCGCAGCTGCGCGTGGCCACCGCCTTCAACTTCCTGGGGCCCATCACGAACCCGGCGCGGGTCGAGGCCTCGGCGATCGGCGTGGCCGACCGCGCGCTGGCACCGCTGATCGCCGGCGTCTTCGCGGCCCGCGGCGACCGCGCCCTCGTCTTCCGGGGCGGTGACGGCCTCGACGAGCTCACCGTGACGGCGCCGTCGGAGGTGTGGGAGGTCCGCGACGGGCGGATCGACCACCACGACCTCGAGCCGCTCGACCTCGGCATGCCCCGGGCCACCATCGAGGACCTCCGGGGCCAGGACGCCCGGTACAACGCGGGCGTCGTCGAACAGGTCCTGGCGGGGGAGCAGGGACACGTGCGCAACGCCGTGCTGCTCAACTCCGCCGCCGGGCTCGTCGCCTTCGACCCCACCGCGGAGGAGCCGTTCCAGGACCGGATGGCCGCTGCGGTGCGCCGGGCCGCGGAGTCGGTGGACAGCGGCGCGGCCCGCGCCGTCCTGGACCGCTGGATCGCCCACACCGCGCGCTGAGGCACCCCGACGGCGACGCCGGAGGCCGGTGGGGAGCTCGCCCACCGGCCTCCGGCTGCCCGTGCGCCGCGCCGGACCGGTCAGCCGTTCCGGGTCGGAGGTGCCGGGCCGGTCGTGCCGGTCACTCGATGCCGAGCGAGAAGGCCGCGTCGAGATCGTGCTTGCTGTAGGTCCGGAAGGCAATGTTGGTGTTCGTGCCCACGACCCCCTCGACCTTGGAGAGCCGGTCGGCGATGACGTCCGCAAGGTCCTCGTGCCGGTGCACGCGCACCATCGCGATGAGGTCCCAGTCACCGGTGACGGAGTACACCTCGCTGATGCCGGGGATGTCGGAGATCTGCTCGGCGACCTCGGGGATCCGGTCGGCGGAGGTCTTGATGAGGACGATGGCGGTGAGCATGGAGCACCTTTCTGGAGGACGGGGCCGGCCGGGCCGGCGGGACGGGACGATCAGCCCGGACGGCGGGACCGGATCGCGCGCAGTGCCGCGACCAGGACCCGCGGACCCAGCAGGAAGGCGCCGAGCACGGCGAACGTGACGAGGACGAAGCTCGGTGCCGTGCCCTCGCCGACGGCCAGGCGCAGGCCCAGGCCCACCGCCACGGTCGTCACCCACAGCGCGATGCCGTGGGGCCGGACGGCGAACGGGGCGCGCCTCACCCGCCACACGAGCCAGCCCAGCGCGAGCCCGGCCAGGAACGGCCCCGCCGTGACCAGGAGACCGGCGGCGTCCAGGGCATGGGTGCGGCGTCCGAGCCCGGCGAACAGCAGGACGAGCAGGACGTCCACGGCCAGCGCCGCGGCCCAGGGCCCGGAGCCCGCGGTGCGGTCCTCGGGGAGGGTGGTGCTGGGGGCCGACGTGTGCATGCTCGCAGTCTAGTGCGGCGTCGACGGGCCACGGCCCGGCCCGTCGAAGCTTCAGGTGTAGCTTGAGGGTTGAAGGAGTCAGGGCGGCAAACTCTCAACCTTCCACCAGGAGTCGATGGTGCGGGCCGGGCAGGCCCCGGGCGCCGGAGGTACCGGCTGGTGGATCGCGGAGCCGGTCCGCCGCGGTGTAGGCGGCCTTGCCGGCGAGACGCGTGCTCCACGTCGTCCTGGGCGGGCTGTCTCGTCCCGGCGTCCGTCGGCCGTGTGCCTGAGGGTCATCGCACCGGGGGGTGCATCGGAGGGGAACGGCATCGGGGGGAGCCCCGCTCGCCTCGACTTTACATAATGTTGATTATCGGCGTTACGGAGAGGGGTGCCCGCCGGGCGTCGGAACGCGTCATGGCACCCCGCCGGGGTGCGCCGGGCCTTGGTCTCCTGAGCACGCCTCGTTCCCGGGTCGCGTGTGTTCCGCGCCCGGTGGCGGCCGTCGTCGTCGACCGTGGCGTTCATCGGCCGGCCGGTTCGCTGCGGCGCGGCGTCCGGTGCTGCCGTGACGATGCCCACCGGTGGACGGCCCGAGCGCCGCACCGGTGCGCGGCAATACTCGATCCTGCCTTCGTCGACCGGACACGGGCCAGACGTGGATCTCCGAATGTTGCGCCGCCTCGCCCTCGTCCTGTGGCCACTTGTGGGGAGATACCCCGGTCGGCCGTGCTCCGGCGTCCGGGCGCCGATACGCTCGCCGTGGCCGGCAGAGATTAGCAAGGGCAAATTCAGGGTTCATGGGGAGGAAAATCGTGGGACGACGGAATTGTGTGATCGTGGCCGACGGCCGGGGGCGCCGACTGGTGACGTCCGTGCTGGCTCTGTCCCTGCTGGCCCTGGCCGGCTGCGGACAGGACAAGGGTTCGGACGCGCCGCCCGCCGTCGCCTCCGGATCGGTGTCCCTCTCCCCCTCGCACGGCGGCCTGCAGGGCGGGAACCTGGTCCTGGCCGACACCGGTGGGGACACCGACGGCCCGGTCACCGTCCGCTTCGGCGAGGATGAGGTCGAGTGCGAGTTCGACGACCGCTCCGCCCGCCACGCCTGTGTGGCTCCGGCCCGCGGGACCCCGGGCACGGTCGAGGTCTCCTTCGCCTCCGGCGGGAGCGACGTCGGGGAGAAGACCGCCTACACCTATACGACGCAGGGCACGCAGGACGTGCCCCACCTGACGGTGAACACGGAGACCGTGCGGCGCAACGCCGAGGAGATCCGGGCCGATTTCCCGTCGAACGTCCAACTGGGCGCGGTGCTCAAGAACGGCGAGCCCGTGGACGTGTTCGGCAAGGTCATCGAGGACGCCGCCAAGGTCGACTACATCTTCGTGCCGAAGCTCGACGACGCCGTCGCCCTGCGCCAGGCCGGCGTCGAGGCGAAGATCGCCGTGCTCTACGTCGCCCAGGTCGAGGACATCCCCCTGCTCATGCACTACGACGTCGAGGTCGCCGCCACGGACCCCGCCTGGGTCGAGGCGGCCGAGCAGGTGCTGGCGACCACGGGCGGGACGCTGAAGGTCCACCTGTGGGTCGACTCGGGCATGGGTCGCGAGGGCGTGGTCCCCGAGGAGGCACTCCCCCTCGCGCGAGCCATCGAGGACGCCCCGCACCTGGACCTCGCGGGCATCGCCACCCACTTCTCCACCATCACGCAGGAGGACAACGACGCCATCGAGCGCAACGACACCGCCAACACCACGGTCGCCCAGAAGAACCGCTTCGACGACGCGGTGACCGCGATCCGGGACGCCGGTCTGGGGAAGGACGCCCTGATCCACGCGGGCGCCAGCGACGTGCTCGACCAGGAGATCGAGCCGCTGTACTACGACCTCCTGCGGATCGGGGGGATGTTCTTCGGCAGCGCCGCGCCGGATGATCGTGTCTACTCCTGGACGACAGAGTTGAGCCAGGTCAAGACGCTCCCGGCGGGATGGTGCATCGACTACGGGTGCACCGACCCCATCACGGAGCCGAAGAAGGTCGGCCTGGTCAACCACATCCCGTCCCGGGAGAACGACCTGACGTACACGGTCGGCGGCCGGCAGGTCCCGGTGCTGCTGGACCACGGCACCGTCCTGACCCTGGACCTCTCGGGGGTCCCGGAGGCGGCCGCCGGGGACGAGGTCGTGATCGACTTCAGCGCGGAGGCCTTCCACATGCTCGACGCGACGGCGCCGCTGCCGGTGACGACCACCGGCGGATGACCGGCACCGGTCAGGAGCGGCCGGCCGGGTCCTGGGCCTCGTGGTCCAGCACGAGGTCGGCGTGGAAGCTCCGCGCCAGTTCCCGGGTCCGGGAGGCCTGTCGCGCGGAGGCGCCCGGCCGCACGGTGAGGTCCACGTAGACGACGGGCCGGCCGCACGACGCCTCGAGGCGGTCCCGCAGCACCTCCGCCCGGTCGTCGTCGGGCGCGCGGCGACCGGTGCCGAGCAGGACGAACGCACGCTCGAGGTCGAGCTCGGCGGGGTGGCTCCGCGCGATCATGGCGGGCAGCCGGGACTGCAGCGCGGTGAGGCCGACCACAGCGGTCGCCGTTCCCGCGAACCAGGCACCGGCGGCGGAGACCGCCACCGAGGTGATGAGTTTCATGGATCTCCTCCTCCCGCAGGCCGGGGGTCGGTGGGCTCGGCCCGGCGCGGCGCACCGGGGACGGATCGACGAGGACGCTCGACGAGCAGTGGTGCCGCGCGGCCCCCGAGGGGTCCGGTGGCACCACCGTAGAGATCCCAACGTCCCCGGGACAGCGCCTATTCCGGGGACGACCGCCGGCAGCTGTGCCGCCACGCCGGTCCAGCGTCCTGTCAGGGCCGTGGGGCACAATGAGTTCAAGGCGAGGATGCCCTCGCGGAGGCGGATCGAGAGGCCGGGGACGAACATGTGGGAGTGGCTGGTCGAGAACTCGTGGGTCATGTGGCTGATCGTGGTGATCGGGCTGGCCGCCATCGAGATGCTCACGCTGGACTTCCTCTTCCTGATGATGTCCGCCGCCGCGCTGCTGGCGTTCGCGGTGAGCTGGGTGACGGACAGCTTCGTGCTCCAGGTGGTGACGTTCGCCCTCGCCTCCGTGCTGCTCATCTTCGCGGTGCGACCGGTTGCCCTGCGGCGCATCAACCGCTCCACGCCGGAGACCACGTCCAACGCCGCCCGTCTCATCGGACTGCCCTGCCAGGTCCTGGACCCGGTGACCGGCCGCAGCGGGCTGGTGCGGCTGGAGGGTGACACCTGGAGCGCCCGCTCCGTCACCGGCGAGCAGCTGCCTCCCGGCACCGACGTCTTCGTCCACGAGATCGAGGGCGCCACCGTCCTCGTGGCCCCCTATCCCGCCCCGGCCGCCGGCGGCGGGCCGGCACCGCGCCCGTCCTTCTGACCCCACCGACCGCTCCGGCCCGGCGTCGACGCCGGGCCGGAGGGGCCCCATAGAGAGAGGCACCCGTGGACCTAGCCGTCATCGTCCTGCTCGCCATCCTGGTCGTCCTGGTCTTCATCATCCTGCTGCGGTCGGTGCGGATCATCCCGCAGGCGCGTGCGGGCATCGTCGAACGCCTCGGCAAGTACCAGAGCACCCTCACCCCGGGTCTGCACTTCCTCATCCCGTTCGTGGACCGGCTCCTGCCGCTGATCGACCTGCGCGAGCAGGTCCAGTCCTTCCCGGCGCAGTCCGTGATCACCGAGGACAACCTCGTGGTCGGCATCGACACCGTCGTCTACTTCCAGGTGATGGACCCGCGGGCCGCGACCTACGAGATTGTCGACTACATCCAGGCCGCCGACCAGCTGACGTCGGCGACCCTGCGCAATGTCGTGGGCGGGCTGAACCTCGAGGAGGCACTGACCTCCCGCGACAAGATCAACGCCGAGCTGCGCGGCGTCCTGGACTCCACCACAGGACGCTGGGGCATCCGGGTGTCGCGGGTCGACATCAAGGAGATCACTCCCCCGCCGTCCATCCAGGACTCGATGGAGAAGCAGATGCGCGCCGAGCGGGAGCGCCGAGCGGTGATCCTCACGGCCGAGGGCGACAAGCAGTCCCGGATCCTCATGGCCGAGGGCCAGCGGCAGGCGGCCATCCTCTCCGCGGAGGGCGAGGCGAAGGCCGCGATCCTGCGCGCGGACGGCGAGGCCCAGGCCATCCGGAAGGTCTTCGACTCGATCCACCGGGCCCGGCCCACCCAGAAGCTGCTGGCCTACCAGTACATCCAGACCCTGCCCAAGGTCGCCGAGGGCAGCGCCAACAAGGTGTGGATGATCCCCGCCGAGCTCGGCGACGCCCTGCGCGGCGTCGGCGACTTCCTCTCCCGCCCGGACGAGGACGGCCAGGAACCCGAGCGGACCTGGTCGGACGCCGAGGACGGACAGGAGCCCGCGGACGAGCCCCTCGTGACGCCCGACGCCGTCCGGGTGACGGAGGAGGATCTCCAGCCCAACCTGGAGCGCACCACGGTCGACCCGGACGAGTTCACCATCCCCCGGCCCTCGACCATCGACCCGGACGCTCCCGTGCGCCTCGACGACCCGATGCCCCCGCAGGACGGTCCGGCCGCCCGCTGACGCGGCGGCCCGCCCGGGGAACAACCCCGGGGGCCCACGCGTTGCACCCAACGGATCCCGGGTCCATGACCCGCCGACAGCCCGAGCGTGCGCCACTGCCGTGGCCACCGTCAGTTATGGAGGAACCACCACAATGAGCGACCGCAGCCTCAGGGGAATGCGTCTGGGCTCCCAGTCCATGGAGACGGAGGCCGGTGTCGAGCCGGCTCCGCGCCAGCGCGTCGAGTACCGCACCGCGGACGGCGAGAAGGTCACGGTCACCTTCGCGGCGGAGGCGGAGATCCCGCCGGTGTGGGTGTCGAAGACCGGCAAGGAAGCGATCATCGTCAACGGCGAGAAGCCGGTGAATCCCAACGAGAAGCACCAGCGCACGCACTGGGATATGCTCCTGGAGCGGCGCAGCACGGAGGAGCTGGAGGAGATCCTCGCCCAGCGCGTCGAGTTCTACCGGGAGAAGCACGCGATCTGAGTCGTTGCCCGGTACGTGCGGAGGGCCCCACCCGAATCGGGTGGGGCCCTCCGCACGTACCGGGCGGCGCGCCGGAACGCGGGATCAGCGCCGGGCGAGCTTGCCCGCCAGGGTCTTCGCCCGGGCGGTGAGGCCCCACTGCGCGACGCGCACGACGGCCTCCCGGGTCACGTCAGGGCTCATCTTGGACTCACCCTCGGCGCGCTCCACGAAGGTGATGGGCACCTCGACGACGCTCAGGCCGGCCCGCTCCGTGCGCCAGCCGAGATCGATCTGGAAGCAGTAGCCCTTGGAGTCGACGGTCTCCAGCCCGATCCGCTCGAGGGTCTCGCGGCGGAAGGCGCGGTAGCCGGCGGTGATGTCGTGGATCCGGGAGCCCAGCAGCGTCCGGGCGTAGAAGTTGCCGCCGCGGGACAGCAGCTGGCGCTGCAGGGGCCAGTTGACGGTGCGCCCGCCGGGGACGTAGCGGGAGCCGATGGCGAGGTCGGCGCCGCGCTCCACGGCATCCAGCAGCAGCGGGAGCTGCTCGGGCTGGTGGGAGCAGTCGGCGTCCATCTCGACCAGGACGTCGTAGTCCCGGGCCAGGCCCCACCGGAAACCGGCGATGTACGCGGCGCCGAGGCCCTCCTTGCTGGTGCGGTGCAGCACGTGGATGTTCCCGTCCGCGGCCGCCATCTCGTCGGCGAGACGACCGGTCCCGTCCGGGCTGTTGTCGTCCACCACCAGCACGTCCCCGTCCGGGACCGCCTGGCGCAGCCGGTCCATGACGGTGGGCAGCGACTCGCGCTCGTTGTAGGTGGGGATGACGGTCAGTACGCGCACCGGGTCGGTCCTTTCGAGGTCTCACCTGTTAAACCACAGGGCAGGCTCCCTCGCCTTCGGACCAGGCCGGCCCTGAGGGGATGCCGACCTGTTTTCTAAGGACGAGTGAGCCCACCCAGCAGCAGTTGCCCAGCCTATCCTGCGCCGTGCCTGCGACCAAGATCCGGCGGCGGCACGGACCGGCGCGGCACCCGGCGGCTCAGAACCCGGCCGAGCGGTACAGCTCCACGCCGTCGAGCACGGTCTGCCGGCACACGGGCAGGGACGCGCCGTCGAGCGCGGGCAGCAGGGGGGTGCGGGCGCGCGGGTCCGTGCTCCAGGCGGACCCGGTCCCCTCGGCCTGCTGCACCATGAGCGCCTCGACGTCCCAGACGGCGAAGGTGGCCGGGGTGCCCGGCGCGAGCTGGCCCTGCATGGGGTCCGGGTGCCGGGCGGCCCGCCACGCGCCCCGGGTGGACGCGAGGAACGCGGCACGCGCGGAGATCCGCTGGTCGGGGTCGTGGTGGTGGAGGCAGGCCCGGACGGTCTCCCACGGGGACAGCGGCACCACGGGGGCGTCGCTGCCCAGCGCCACGGGCACCCCGGCGCGGTAGAAGGAGGCCAGCGGGTTCATCGCGGCCGCCCGGTCGGCGCCGAGCCGCTGCTCGTAGAGCCCGCCCGGTCCGCCCCAGGCGGCGTCGAAGCCCGGCTGCACGGACACGGTCACGGCGTGGTGGGCGAGCCGCTCGATGCCCTCGGGGTCGATCATCTCGGCGTGCTCCAGGCGGTGCCCGGCGCTGTGCAGCGCCCGCTCCCCCACGAGCTGCTCGGCGCGGTCGAATCCCTCGAGGACGATGTCCATCCCGGCGTCCCCGATGACGTGGAACCCGCCCTGCAGGCCGGCCTCCGTGGTCGCGGCCAGGTGGGCGGCCACGGCCGCGGCGTCGAGGTAGCGGTCCCCCCGATCGCCCGGGGCGTCGGCGTAGGGCGCGCGCAGGGCCGCGGTGCGGGAGCCCAGGGCGCCGTCGACGCACAGGTCACCGGCGAGGCCCACGAGGGACTCCCGGCGGTCCACGGCGCGCCCGAGCAGGTCCGCCAGGGCGGTGTCGAAGCGCTCGGCCACGGCCCGCGCCTGCCCGGCCGTGGCCGCGAGCTCGCCCCGGTAGGGCAGCACGCGGGGCGACGGGCCCTCGGCACCGACCCCGTGGTTGGCGAGGGCCGTGAGCCGGACGAGGTCGTCGAAGGGGGCGACCTGCTCGGCGTTGGCCTCGGCCAGGGCCACGTATCCCTGCGATGCCGCATGCCGCAGAGCGAGCCGGTGCAGCTCGGCGCGGCGCCCGGGGCCGAAGTCGAGGGCCGCGGCACGTACGAGGTCGTGGGCGAGGTTCTCCACGCGGCCGTCGCCGAGCCACCCCTCGAGGCCGGCGAGGTCCAGCCGCCGTGCCAGGGACGAGGACACGACTCCGGAGTGCACGTCGATCCGCGTCAGGTACACCTCGCGCCCGCCGGCGGCCCGGTCGAGCTCCTCCGCCGTCGGCGCCCGGCGCTCCGGCCACACGGACTCGTCCCAGCCCGAGCCCAGGACCGGGCCCGTGGCCGTGCGCGCGGCACGGGCCACGGCCTCGAGCACCTCGTGCAGGGACGCGGCCGCCGCGAGGTCGAGGGTGGACAGTGCCAGCGCGGTCTCCGTCAGGTGCACGTGGGAGTCCACGAAGCCCGGGGCCAGCAGCCGCCCGTCGAGGTCGACCACGTCCATGGAGGAGTCCTGCAGGGACTGCGCGGCCTCCTCGGAGCCGACCCAGGCCACGCGGGCGCCGTCGACCAGCACGGCGGTGGCGAACGGGTCGGCGGGGCTGTAGACGGAGCCGTTGCGGTAGAGGACGGGACGGCCGGGGACGGTGGTGCTCACAGGTCTCCTGTTCGGGCGGGCGTGCAGGCGGACGGGGTGGCGCGGGGCGCGCGGCAGCGCGCCGCTCAGTCCTCGAACGCGGAGTGGGCCACGACGCCGCGGCGCACCAGCGCGATCGCGCGCTGGCACTGGGCTCGCGTGCCGGCGTCGAGGAGGTCGATCTTGGCGAGCTGGTCGAGCATGTCGATCACCTGCTTCGCCCAGCGCACGAAGTCGCCGGCGGCGAGCTCCGTGCCGGTCAGGGCCGTGCTCAGGGTGGCGCCGCGCGCCCAGAGGTACATCGCCTCCACGAGCCCGAACTCCGGCTCCGCGGTGGCCGGGAGGTGGTGCTCCTGCTCGCGGTCGGTGAGCAGGGACCAGTTGCGCACCACGATCTGGGCGGCACGGTCCATGGCGGCGGACGGCAGGACGGGCTGGATGCCCTGCTCCTCGCGCTTGGCCTGGTAGACGAGCAGGGTCACGAGCCCCGCGGTGGCGGCGGGGTCGAGGTCGTCGAGGAAGCCGTCCCGCAGGCTGAGCGCGAGGAGCAGGTCCCGGTCCCCGTAGATCCGCCGCAGCTGCTCGCCGGCGCGGGTCGGCCGGACCTCCCCGTCCGGGAGGGTCTCGAGGTAGCCGAAGGAGCCCAGCACCTCGGAGACGCGATCGAAGGTCTTGGCGATCGTGTTGGTGCGGCTCTCGATCTGGCGCAGCAGGCCGTCGGTGTCCCGGCGCAGCGACCACCAGCGCTCCGCCCAGCGGGCGTGGCTCTCACGGTCCGAGCAGCCGTGGCAGGGATGCCCGCGCAGGGCCTTGCGGACCTCGGTGATCCGCCGTTCCGCCGCGCTGGTGCCGCGGTCGAACTGGATGGTGTGCCCGCGGCCGCCGCCGCGCGGGGGCCGGTGCTCGTGCAGGGCGTTGCGCACGGAGGAGGCGAGGTCGCGCCGCTCCTTGGGCGTCCGGCCCGTGAAGTGCTTGGGGATCCGGATCCGGGAGACCGGCTCGAGGGGCCCGTCCAGGTCCTGGGCGCCCACCCGGCGCAGCTGGTGGTCCAGGGTGAGGATCGAGGGGCGTGGGTCGTCCCGGTTGGGGTCGGTGGACAGGACCACGGCGTAGCCGGCGTTGCGGCCCCGCGGGATCTCCACGACGTCCCCGGGCAGCAGGTCGTGCAGGGACGCGACGGCGTCCGAACGGCGCCGCCGGGACCCGGCCTTCTCCTCGGCGCGCTCGAGGTCCTTGAGCTCCCGGCGCAGGGCGGCGTACTCGGAGAAGTCCCCGAGGTGGCAGGTCATGGCCTCCTCGTAGCCCTTGAGGGACTCCTCCTGGGACCGGACCCGGCGGGCCAGGCCGACCACGGAGCGGTCGGCCTGGAATTGGGCGAAGGAGGACTCGAGGATCTTGCGGGAGCGCTGGGCACCGAACTGGGCGACCAGGTTCACGGACATGTTGTAGGTGGGCCGGAAGCTCGAGTTCAGCGGGTAGGTGCGCTTCGAGGCGAGGCCGGCGACGGCGCGCGGGTCGATCCCGGGCTGCCACAGCACCACGGCGTGGCCCTCGACGTCGATCCCCCGGCGCCCGGCGCGCCCGGTGAGCTGTGTGTACTCCCCCGGCGTGATGTCCACCCGGGACTCGCCGTTGAACTTGTCGAGCTTCTCGAGCACCACGGAGCGGGCGGGCATGTTGATGCCCAGCGCCAGGGTCTCCGTGGCGAAGACGGCCTTGACGAGCCCGTCGGCGAACAGCTGCTCCACGAGCTCCTTGAACGCGGGCAGCATGCCCGCGTGGTGGGCGGCCACGCCGCGCAGCAGGCCGTCGCGCCACTCGTAGAAGCCGAGGACGTTGAGGTCCGCGGCCTCGAGCGAGGCGGCGGTCTCGCCCACCCGGGCGCGGATGGTCTGCTGCTCCTTCTCGCTGGTCAGGCGGATGTCCGCGGTGACGCACTGCTGCACGGCGGCGTCGCACCCGGCGCGGGAGAAGATGAACGTGATGACGGGCAGCAGGCCCTCGGCGTCGAGGCGGCGGATCAGCTGCGGGCGGGACACCCGCCGCGTCTCGGGGCTCGGCCGGAACCCCTCGCCGCCGTTGCGGCGGGAGAACCGGTCACGGGACCGCCCCCCGGGGCCGCGGCCGCCCCTGCGGCCCCCGCGCGGCTGCTCGGCGCGGGCCAGCTGGAGCAGCTCCGGGTTGACCTCCGGCTCGTCGCTGCCGGGGCCCTGGAGCCGCTCGGCGGCCTCCTCGACCGTGGTGTCGTCCAGGAACAGGTCGAGCAGCCGACCGCCCACCTGGACGTGCTGCCACAGCGGGACGGGACGGTGCTCGGAGACCACCACGTCCGTGTCGCCGCGCACCGTGTCCAGCCAGGCCCCGAACTCCTCGGCGTTGGAGACGGTCGCGGACAGGGAGACCAGCTGGACGCTGTCCGGCAGGTGGATGATGACCTCCTCCCACACGGCGCCCCGGAAGCGGTCCGCGAGGTAGTGCACCTCGTCCATGATCACGAAGCCCAGGTTCAGCAGGGTCGGCGAGTCCGCGTACAGCATGTTCCGCAGGACCTCGGTGGTCATCACCACGACGTCGGCCTCGGAGTTCACGGAGGTGTCTCCGGTCAGCAGACCGACCCGTTCGGCGCCGAAGGCCCGGGAGAACTCGTGGAACTTCTGGTTGCTGAGCGCCTTGATGGGCGTCGTGTAGAAGGCCTTCTGCCCGCGGGCCAGGGCCAGGTGCACGGCGAACTCGCCCACCACCGTCTTGCCGGCGCCGGTCGGCGCGGCGACGAGCACCCCCCGGCCCTCCTCCAGGGCCCCGCAGGCGGTCGTCTGGAAGTCGTCCATCTCGAACTCCAGCCGGCGCTGGAACACCGCCAGCTCGGTCCTCGCGTGGGCGGCCCGCTGCTTGGCGGCCAGGTATCGGTCGGCGTAGGAGGACATGCGTCCACCCTACTGCCCGGCCCGCCCGGGGAGGGCCTCGTCAGCCGCCCGTTCGCGACGGGCCGAGCGGATCAGGGGCGGGAGCCGTCCTCGGGGTCGTGGCCCAGGCGCCCGAGCTCCTCGGCGGGAGTCGCGACGTCGGCCGCGGCGCCCGTGCCCGCCGCGAGACGGGCCTCCTTCCGGGCCCGCCGGCGGTCCAGGAGCAGGCACAGCCCGACCGCCACGAAGAAGAGCGTGAGCAGCGGCACGGCGAGGTAGAACATCGTCATCGGGTCCGGACCGGGGGCGGCCATCGCCGAGACGACCATGACGAGGACCACGACGATCCGCCAGCTCTTGAGCACCGTGCGCCCGGAGAGCAGGCCCAGCATGTTCAGGCCCACCAGGAACACGGGCAGCACGAAGGCCACCCCGAAGGTGAGGATCAGCTGGAGGAAGAACCGCAGGTACACGTCCGCGGAGATGAAGTTGGTCCCGCCCGCCGGGGTGAAGGCGGTGAGCGCGTAGACGGCGGTGGGCAGGGTGAGCACCGCGACCGCGATCCCGCCCAGGAACAGCGGGACGGCCGCGGCCAGGAAGCCGATCGCGTAGCGGCGCTCGGACCGGTGCAGGGCCGGCGTCACGAACGCCCAGAGCTGGTAGAGCCACACGGGGCTGGCCAGCACCAGGCCGAGCACCAGGGAGACCTCCACCATGATGTTGAAGGACGAGCCCACGGCCGAGTAGTTGATGGAGGCCTCGCTGCCCTCCGCGGCGGCCAGCCGCTGGAGGGGCTCCGTGATGTAGGCCATGAACGGGATGTACAGGAAGAAGCCGCCGACCATGCCCACCACGGTGGCCACCGCGGACTTGATCAGCCGGTTGCGCAGCTCCCGCAGGTGCTCGGCCAGGGCCATCTGCGCCTGCGGATTGGCCTTGCGCGCGGTCCGGCGCTTCTTCGGGCCGCGGGGGGACTGCGAGGACATGGGGACCTTCGGGACGTGGTGGTGGCGCGGTGCGCCGCGGCCGGGCGGGCGTCCACCGCCCCGGGCGGGGCGCGGGACGGCCGGCGGCGCGGCGGACCGGGACGGCGGAGGAGCCCCGGTCAGGGGCGGGCGGTCAGGCCGGCGGGCGGCCGGGGTGCTGCTCGGGGTCGCGCGGGGCGTCCGTGCCGGACGGGCCGGCGGTTCCGGGGGTGCCCGGGGCCCGGTCCGGGGTCACGTCCCGGCCGGACTCCACGGGCTTGCCGTCGATGACCACGTCCGAGCCGTCCGGCTGGTCGTCCTTCTTCATCTCCTTCACCTCGGACTTGAAGATGCGCAGCGACTGGCCGAGGCTGCGGGCCATGCCCGGGAGCTTGGGCGCGCCGAACAGCAGCAGGATCACCAGCAGGATGATCAGGATCATGAAGGGGCTGTCGAAGAGCCTACCCATTGAACATTCCTTTCCGTTCGGCCCGGCGGATGTCGCCGATCCGCTGCGGCCGGCCCATCCGGTCCTTGCGCTCGATGCGGCGTCTCAGACGGGCGGTTTCTCGTTGGTCACGGCCGGCCCGGTAGTCGGCCACGGCTTGCCCCACCGGGGTGAACAGGGCCGGATCCGGGGCGACCCGCACGGGGCGCTGCACCCCGGCGGCGGCGTCCTCCCAGCGCTGGGAGAACTCCGCGGCCGCCGACTCCGTGTCCCGGAGCAGGGCGAAGAAGGTCTTCACCAGCCGCCACAGCATCAGTCCGAGGAACGCCGCGCCGAGCAGGACGAGGACCGTCCACAGCAGGACCCAGGACCACCAGAGCATGCCCTTCAGTATAGGCGGGCGGATCAGCCCGGCCCGGACGTCCCGTACGCGCCGAGCGCAGAGTTCACCCAGAGTTCCACCTGCGCCACGACGTCGTAGGGGCCGAGCACGGCGAGCTGGCCGCCGTAGCGGGTGACGAGGGCGCACACGGCCTCGGGCGTCTGGAACCCGATGAGCGCGGCCTCGTGGTCGGCCGCCGGGCCGGTGCGGGCCCCGCCGGGGACCCGGACCACGGCCGTGCGGACGGCGTGGTACTGGTCGGCGATCCACCGGCTGCGCCGGTCGGTGACGAGCACGACCTCCACGGTGTCCGGGGTGCCGGGGGCAGGCGGTGCCGCGGCGGCGGCCTCCTGGGCGGCGGGGCGCTCCCCCGCCGGGCCGGCGTCCTCGACGGCGGAAATCCGGTCCAGCCGGAAGTTGCGCATCCCCTCGGCGTCGAGGCACCAGGCGCGCACGTACCAGTGGGTGTTGGAGGAGAAGACCTGGACCGGGTCGACGACGCGCTCCGTGAGCTCGTCGCGGGACGGGACCACGTAGCGGATCCGGATCCGGCGGCGCTGCTCCACGGCGCGGCGCACCGCGGACATGACGTCGGCGAGGGCGGGCGCGGGGGTGTCCGTGATGGGGCGGGCGCCCACCGCGTTGGCGAGCACCCCCGCGTCACCCGCCGCGCCGGCGACCTTCGCGATCGCGGAGGCCACCGCCTCGGAGTCCCCGCCGGGCACGGTGCGCAGCGTCTGCAGCCCCACGAGCAGCGCCGAGGCCTCCGGCTGCGTGAGGCGCACGGGGTCGGAGAGCTCGTCCGCGTTGGAGAGGTAGACGTGGCCGTCGTCCCAGGACGCGTCGATCAGCTGGTCCGGCATGTGCCCGGGCTTGCCGCACACGAAGAGGGTGTTGAGGTCCGCGATCAGCTCCTGGTCGGTGATCCCGAACCGGCGGGCGGTCTCCTCGAGCTCCGCGCCCTGGTGGGCGTATACCCAGCGGACGATCTCGAGCAGCCGTGAGAGGTGGTCGGCGGTGGAGAGCTTGTTGCGCGTGCCCTTGCGGGACCGCAGGCTCCAGTCGACCTGCACCCCGCGGAACCGCGCCGCGGCGGACGCGGCGCTCTCCAGCCGGCGCACCACGGCGGCCCGCACCTCGGCCTGCATGGTGGGGGCGGTGCCGTCCCCGTCCTGGGGGACGACGACGCCGGGGCCGGCCGCGGCGATCTCCTCGGCGAGGATCTCGGTCTCCGCGAAGGGGATGTGCAGCCGGTCCCACCGGTCCACGCCGTTCCCGGCGCCGACGCCCGCCTCCTGCCGGGCGGCCATGCGGCGCAGCATCTGCGCGTGGCCGGGGCGGGCGAGCACCTCCACGGTGCGCGCGGGGGCGTGGGAGACCATGTGGGACAGCGCCTCGTTCATGGAGAACCCCTCGGGCGGGTCGAACTCCTTGCGGGTCACCGTGACGTCGGACATGATCCGTGACAGCCGGAACGTGCGGGAGTCCTTGCGGTCGAGGTCCCAGCCGACCACGTACCAGTTGCCGTAGCGGGAGCCGATCCCCCATGGCCGCAGCCGCCGGGTGGTGAGCTCGTCGGTGCTGCGGGCGAGGTAGTCGAAGCGCACCTCGCGGTGGCGCACCACGGCGGAGAGCAGCGGCTCGAAGGACGGCTCGTGGGCGGTGAGGGTGGGCTGCAGCAGCGGCGGGGCGTCGTCCTCCGGCAGGCCCCCGATGGCGGGCTCGAGCTTGCGCAGGGCCCGGTGGGCGAGCTCTCCCAGGGAGGCGTCCGTCCAGGCGTTGGCCGCCAGCGCGAGCACGGCGGACTCCTCCGCCGTGAACTGCAGCGGCGGCAGCGTGAAGGAGCCGCGCGGGATCCGGTAGCGGTGGCCGTGCGTGTCGTCGGGGAACAGGGGGTCCTCGGAGACCTCCTCGATGGGGTAGCCGAGGTCGCGCAGCTCCGCCTTGTCGCGCTCGAACATCCGCTCGAAGGCCTCGTCGGACGCGGACTCCGCGTACGACGGAACGGCCTCCCGGAGCTCGGCGCGGGTGTACCCGCGTTCGCGGGAGACCAGGGCAATGAGCAGGTTGAGAAGCCGCTCCGTCGATCGGGCTGCCATCCGGTGGGTCCTCAGCGCACGTCCAGGAGGTCCACCACGAAGATCAGGGCCTCGTCCGGGCCGATGACCCCGCCGGCGCCCCTGGAGCCGTAGGCCTGGTCCGAGGGGATCTCCAGCCGGCGGCGTCCGCCGACCTTCATGCCCAGCAGGCCCTTGTCCCAGCCCTCGATGACCTGGCCGATGCCCACGGTGAAGTCGAGGGGCTGGCCGCGGTTCCAGGAGGCGTCGAACTCCTCGCCGGCGGAGAACGTCACGCCCACGTAGTGGCAGGAGATCTGCTTGCCGGGGGTCGCCTCCGCGCCGGTGCCCTCCACGAGGTCCGTGATGACGAGCTCGGTCGGGGCCTCCCCCTCGGGGAAGTCGATCTCGGGCTTGCTGCGGTCGAGCTTGCGCTCTCCGAAGGACATGAGTGCTCCTGTTCGTCGGGTCGTCGACGCGTGGTCGTCGGGAACGGCGGGGCCGCGGCCCCACCGGGCCACCATAGCCGACCGCGGGCTACTCCTCGGTCGCGGAGGGGGACGGCGAGGCGGAGGGCTCGTCCCCGGCCGGGGCCTCGGGGGTGTCCACGGCCGCGAGGATGTCGACGACGAAGAGCAGGCTGCCGGCCGGGTAGTCGGAGTCCTTGCCGAGCTCCTTCTCCGTGCCGTAGGCCTGGCCGACGGGCACGGAGAGGATCACGCGGGAGCCCTGCTTCTTGCCCTCGAGGCCCTCCTGCCAGCCCTCGATGACGTTGTCGAGGGGGAAGGACGCGGGGGCGCCGTTCTCGTAGGAGGAGTCGAAGGTCTCGCCGTCGGACCACTTCACGCCCACGTAGTGCGCGATCACGGTGTCGCCCTCGGCGACCTCCTCGCCGTCGCCCTCGATGAGGTACTCGGAGACCAGCTTCGCCGGGGCCTTGCCCTCCGGCTTCGCCACGGCCGGCACGCCCTCGTCGTTCTCGGTGATCTCCGGCAGGCCCCGGGGGCTGTCCTGCATCTCGCCCTCGATCTGGGTGGGGATCTTCCGGACGACCTCGTAGACCTCCACGGAGGTGGACTCGTCGCCGGCGGCGCCGGCGGTCTCCGGGGAGGAGTACGCGATGATCGCGCCCTCCTTGGCGCCCACGAGCGCCTCGTACATCTCCGGGATGGATTCCTGGAGGCCTTCCTCGAGCTGGAGCACCTGGCCGGCGCCGCGGGAGTAGGTCTCGCCGATGGAGGTGCCGTCGGAGCCCTTGTAGAGGGCCGCCTGCAGCAGGATGGTGTCGCCCTCGGCGAGCTCCTCCCCCTCGCCCTCGCGCAGCTCCTTCGCGCCGGCCTCCTCGGCGTTGAGCGGGGTCTCGAACGTGACCGACGGGGCCGTGCCCGGGTCGGGTTCGTTGCTGAGCTCCACGGAGTCGACGCCGGGCCCGGAGCAGCCCGCGAGGACGAGCGCCAGGGACAGGGCGGCACCGGAGGTGGTCAGGGTCTTTCGCACAGGATTCTTCCTCAGGGGTCGGGCCGGTTGGGGTCGGTGGGTCGGGCGGATCGGGCCGGGACGGCGGCCAGCCTAGTGCAGGGCGCTGGGCGTTGACTGGACGGTGGGCGTCCGGCGGTCCCCGGCTGGGTTCAGACCACGGGGGCGTCCCCGGCGCCCCGACCGGCGGCGCCGGACTCGCCCAGGGCGGCCACCAGGGCGTCGGCCTCGGGGTTCCGTGCGGCGAACGGGTCCTTGCACAGCACCGTG
The DNA here is from genome assembly GCF_039530085.1 of Kocuria aegyptia. Classification (NCBI taxonomy): domain Bacteria; kingdom Bacillati; phylum Actinomycetota; class Actinomycetes; order Micrococcales; family Micrococcaceae; genus Kocuria; species Kocuria aegyptia. The sequence continues at coordinate 17,636 of NZ_BAAAOA010000018.1, read as the reverse complement.
CTGCGGCCGCGGTCGTTGAGCTTCAGGTGCACCCAGTCCACGGTGTAGTGGTGCCCGGAGGCGAGCGCCGCGTCGATGAACCGGCCGCGCACGGCGGCGCGCGTGGCGGGCGGGGTCCGGGCGGCGTCCTGGACCCGTTCGTCGGGGACGAAGGTCGCGGCCCGTCCCCGGCGCTGCAGGAGGTTGAACAGTCCCCGCTCGGGGGCGGTGTCGTGGTAGGCGAGGTCCAGCTGCGCCATCCGGGGCGCCGAGAGGTCCAGGCCGTCGCGGGCGGCGTAGCCGTCGAGCAGCTTCTTCTTGATCGCCCAGTCGATCTCGGTGTCGATCGCGGAGGTGTCCTGGTGGGCCACGGCGTCGAGGGTCCGCGCCCACAGGTCGAGCACCCACGGGACCCGGTCGTGGTGGGCGCCTTCGCGGTCCACGAAGCGGCGCACGGCCTCCAGGTGCTCGTGCTGGAGGTCCAGGGCGGAGCGGCGGGTGCCGTCCGCGAGGAGGACCGGGCGGGTGCCGGTGAGGTCGTGGGAGACCTCCCGCAGGGACCGGACCGGGTCCACCATGGTGCGGTCGGGCAGGATCTGCCCGGCCTCGATCATCCGCAGGACGAGGTCGGTGGTCCCGATCCGCAGGGCGGTGGTGGTCTGGGACATCGTGGAGTCGCCCACGATGACGTGCAGCCGGCGGTAGTGCTCTGCGTCGGCGTGCGGCTCGTCCCGGGTGTTGATGAGGGGCCGGGAGCGCGTGGTGGCCGACGAGGAGCCCTCCCAGATGTGGTCCGCGCGCTGGGAGAAGGAGTAGCTGGGCGCCCCGGTGTCGTCCCCCATCCGCACGGCGCCGAAGTCCTCGGGCCCGGCGGGGTGCACCTTGCCGGCGCCGACGAGCAGCTGACGGGTGACGAGGAACGGGATGAGGATCTGCACGAGCCGGGCGAACTCGGTGCGCCGGGCGATGAGGTAGTTCTCGTGGGAGCCGTAGGAGTTGCCGCGCGAGTCCACGTTGTTCTTGAACAGGTACAGCTGCCCGGCCGTGCCCTGTTCCCGCAGGGCGTCCTGGGCCTGCCGCCGGAGGTCGTCGACGATCAGCTCACCGGCCTTGTCCTGGGCGACGAGGTCCTCGAGCGTGGCGCACTCCGCGGTGGCGTACTCGGGGTGGGAGCCGACGTCCAGGTAGAGGCGCCCGCCGTTGGGCAGGAACACGTTCGAGGACCGGCCCCAGGCCACGACGGGGCGGAAGAGGGTGCGCGCGGCCTCCTCCGGGCTGAGCGGGCGGGCGCCCGGGGCGCTGTGGGCGAGGCCGAACTCGGTCTCCACCCCGTAGATCCTACGGTCCATGGGGGCTACTGGCCGCCCTTCTGGACGAAGCCCTTCACGAACTCCTCGGCGTTGGACTCGAGCACGCCGTCGATCTCGGCGAGCAGGTCGTCGGCGCTGCCGGTGCTGCTCTGCGCCTGGGCGGTGGGGGCCGTGGGGGCGGGGGCACCGGGCTCGGGGAGCTCGGTCTCCTCGCGGCGCTGGGCGCCGGTGCCGAAGATGCGTTCCTGGGCCATGACGGGGTCCTCCTGGGGTGTGGTGGTCGGGGTGCTCAGCCGAGGGAGCCGGTGTGCACCAGGGCGGGTCGGGCCGCGGCGAGGGCGCGGACGAGGTGCTCGGCGTCGGGCGCCGCGGACAGCAGGGGGTCGACGTCCTCGCGGGTCAGTCCGAGCGGCTCGGGCATCGTGATCCGCGCGCCGCGGCGGACGCCGGGCAGGGCGAGCGAGACCGAGTCCCAGTTGGCCGTGAGGACGTCGTCGGGGAAGCGGGTCACCAGCCGGCCCCGGAACCACGCCCGGGTGTCGGCGGGAGGCAGGCCCGCCGCACGCTCCACCTCCTCCGCGGTGAAGAGGGTGCGCATCCGGCCGGTCGCGACCAGCCGGTGGTGCAGCCCCTTCTCCGGGCGCACGTCCGCGTACTGCAGGTCGATCAGCGTCAGGCGCGGGTCGTCCCAGGCGAGGCCGTCGCGCTCCCGGTAGCCCAGGAGCAGGGCGTGCTTGGCGACCCAGTCCAGGCGGTCCGCCAGGGACAGGGGGTCGGTCTCGAGGGCGTCGAGGACCTCCTCCCACAGTTCGAGGACCTCGCGGGTGTCCGGGTCGGGGCCCCCGGTCGCGTCCTCGTGCGCCCGGGCGGCCTCGAGGTAGAGCCGCTGCAGCTGGACGCCCGTGAGCCGCCGGCCGTCCCGGAGCGGGACGGTGGTGGTCAGTCCCGGGTCGTGGCTGATCGCCTGCAGCGCGGCCACCGGGTCGGCGAGGGCGAGATCGGGGGCGGCGCCGGCCTCGATCAGGCCCAGGACCAGGGAGGTGGTGCCGAACTTCAGCAGGCTCGAGGTGTGGGAGAGGTTGGCGTCGCCGATGATGACGTGCAGGCGCCGGTGGCGGGCGCGCTCGGCGTGGGGTTCGTCGCGGGTGTTGACGATCGGCCGGTGGACGGTGGTCTCCAGGCCGACCTCGCGCTCGAAGAAGTCCGCGCGCTGGCTGATCTGGAAGCCCGGGCGACCGCCCCGGTCGCCGAGGCCGACGCGGCCGGCGCCGCAGACGACCTGCCGGGAGGCGAAGAAGGGCAGCAGGCCGGCGGCGAGCGCGGGGAAGGGCACGGCGCGGGGCACGAGGTAGTTCTCGTGGGCGCCGTAGGAGACGGACTTGTTGTCGGTGTTGTTCTTGTAGAGGTTCACCACGTCGAGGCCGGTCGTGGCGGCGCTGGCGGCGATCGCCCGGACCGCGTCGAGGGCGACCCGGTCCCCGGCGGCGTCCCAGAGGACGGCGTCGCGGGGGGTGGTGACCTCCGGGGAGGAGTACTCGGGGTGCGAGTGGTCCACGTAGAGGCGGGCGCCGTTGGGCAGGACGGTGTTCATCACCACCTGCCGCCAGTCCAGGGTCTCGGCGTGGGTCCCGGTCTCCCGGAGGGCCTCGGCGGCGACCTCCTCGGCGGTGAGTACGGGAGCGGCGTCGGTGAGCTGCGACGGGTCCGCCTGCTCGCGGGGAACCGTGAAGCCGCGGGCGTCCTCGAGCGGGGTCTCGCCGTGGTAGTCCCAGCCGGCGGTGGCGCCGGAGGCCCCGAGGCGCCGCCGCACGAGGGCGGCGTAGGTGGTGACCACCTGGCTGGAGAGCACGGTGGCGTTGGCGCGCGGGTTGCCGGCGGCGAGCACGCCGAACTCGGTCTCGGCGCCCATGACGCGGCGGACGCTCACGCGGTGCCCTCCCCCGTGGCGGGTCCGGTCGGGGCGGGACCGGTCCGCCCGGCCGGTGCGGAGGCGTGGCGCTCGCCGGGCCCGGCCGGGTGCGGGTCGCGGTGCAGGACCACGCGCAGGTCCGTGATGGTGTCCCCGCGGCGCCCCGAGATGCGGGCCCAGTCCTCCGGGTTGGAGGTGTTGGGCAGGTCCTGCTGCTCGTGGAACTCCTCGTCCACCGCGCGGACCAGGTGGTCGCGGCCCAGGCCGCGGACCCCGGTGGTGAGCAGGTCCTTGATGGCCTGCTTCTTGGCCCGGTCCACCACGTTGCGGATGACCGCCCCGGAGGTGAAGTCGCTGAAGTAGAGGGTCTCCTCGGTGCCGTCCCGGTAGCTCAGGTGCAGGAACCGGGTGCCGGGGCTCTTCTCGTACATCCGGGCGACGGCGGCGTCCACGAGGCCGGCGACGGCCCCTGTGCGGGAGCCGGCGGCGTCGACCTCGTCCTGGCGCAGGGGCAGGTCCTCGGTGACGTAGAGGCGGAGGATCTCGGCGGCGCCCTCGGCGTCCGGGCGGTCGATGCGGATCTTCACGTCGAGGCGGCCCGGGCGCAGCACGGCGGGGTCGATCATGTCCTCGCGGTTGGTGGCGCCGATGACGATCACGTTGTCGAGGCGCTCCACGCCGTCGATCTCCGTGAGCAGCTGCGGCACGATGGTCGTCTCCACGTCCGAGGACAGGCCGGAGCCGCGGGTGCGGAACAGGGAGTCCATCTCGTCGAAGAACACGACCACGGGGATGCCGCGGGCGGCCTGCTCGCGGGCGCGCAGGAAGATGGAGCGGATCTGGCGCTCGGTCTCCCCCACGTACTTGTCCAGCAGCTCGGGGCCCTTGATGTTGAGGAAGTAGCCCAGGGCCTTCCCGCGCCCGGCGCGGTCGGCGGCGCGCTCGGCGAGGGAGCGGGCGACGGCCTTCGCGATGAGGGTCTTGCCGTTGCCGGGGGGCCCGTAGAGGAGGATGCCCTTGGGCGGGGTGAGGCCGTGCTCGCGGTAGAGTTCGGGGTGGACGAAGGGCAGCTCCACGGCGTCGCGGATCTGCTCGATCTGCGGGCCGAGGCCGCCGATGTCGTCGTAGGAGACGGCGGGGACCTCCTCGAGGACGAGCTGCTCGACGTCGGAGCGCTCGATGGGCTCGAGGGCGAAGCCGGTGCGGTGGTCGATGGACACGGCGTCGCCGATCTCCGGGCGGTTGCGGCGCAGGAGCCCGGAGAGCAGCAGCACGCGCTCCTCGTCGGAGCGGCCCACGGTGAGGACGCGGTCGTGGTCGACGATCTCCTTCACGGTGGCGATCTCGCCGGTCTGCTCGTAGTCGAGGACGGCGCCCACGGTGTAGTTCTGGTCGAGCAGGACCTGCCGGCCGGGTTCGCAGGCGGTGAAGCTCACGAGCGGGCTCAGCGCCACGCGCATGCGGCGGCCGGCGACGAGGACGTCGAGGGTGCGGTCGGTGACGGCGGGCCCGGTGCCCGTCTGCTCCCCGACGGGGGCGCGGCCGGGGTTGGCCTGCAGGACGGTGCCCTGGCTCAGCGGCGGGACGAGGTCGTTCTCCAGGGCGCGCTTGAGCTGGGCGATCTCGGTGCGGGTGGCGTCGAGGAGCCGGACGAGCTTCTGGTTCTGGGTCCCGGCGGCGGCGAGCTGCTTGTCGAGGGCGCGCTTCTGGTCGCGCAGGATGTTGACCTGCCGCTGGGCGTTGATCAGGGCGCGGCGGGTCTGCTCGGCGTCCGCCGGTCCGGCGCCGGCCGGCCCCGTGGTCTGCTGCGGGGAGGTCTCGTTCACGGGCGCTCCTCGTGGGGGTGCTCGGGTCCGGGGGCCGGTGCGGGCGGGGGCGTCGTCCCGGGGGCGTCGGCCGGCGCTCCCGCGCGGGCGGCGCGCTCGGCCAGGCCGAGGGCCTCGCGGCCGGCGCGGCGCAGCTTCTTGTCCGTGACGTCCCGCTCGCCGAGGGCCACGGGGGTCCAGGCCTGGAGGTCCTCCTCGCTGTACTCGGATTTGGAGGCCCGGCGCTTGGGCGCCAGCCGCTCGGAGCCGTCGGCCAGCCGGCGGGCGGAGAGCAGGAAACCGGTGTGGGCGACCATCCGGTGGTCGGGGCGCACGGCCAGGCCCTCCACGTGCCAGCCGCGGACCATGGTCTCGGAGGCGTCGGGCTCGGTGAAGCGGCCGTCGGCGCGCATCGCCTCGGCGGTGCGGGAGAGCTGGGTGACGGTCGCGACGTAGCACATGACCACCCCGCCGGGGGCCAGGGCCGTGGCCACCGCGTCGAGGCACTCCCACGGGGCGAGCATGTCCAGGACCACGCGGTCCACGGAGCCGGGCTGCTCGTGCTCGCCGAGCTCCTCGGCGAGGTCCCCGATGCTGATCTGCCACGCGGGGTGGGGGCCGCCGAACATGGTCTCCACGTTGCCGCGGGCGATGTCGGCGAACTCCGCCCGCCGCTCGAAGGAGTGCAGGTGGCCCTCGTCCCCCACTGCGCGCAGCAGGGAGATGGACAGGGCGCCGGAGCCGACGCCGGCCTCGACCACGCGGGCGCCCGGGAAAATGTCGGCCATCGTGACGATCTGGCCGGCGTCCTTGGGATAGACCACCGCGGCGCCGCGCGGCATGGACAGCACGAAGTCCTTGAGCAGCGGTCGCAGGGCCTGGTAGCGGAACCCGGCGGAGTTCTCGACCACGGTGCCCTCCGGGCGGCCGATGAGCTCGCCGTGGCCGAGCACCCCGCGGTGGGAGTGGAACTCGCCGCCGTCCGCCAGCGTGACCGTGTTCATCCGCCCGCGCTCGTCGGTCAGCTGCACGCGCTCCCCGGCCCGGAAGGGGCCGCGCCGGTTGGCGGCGCCCCGCGGGGACGCGGGCGAGGGGGCGGTGGTCTGGTCAGCGGTTCCGGTCATCGGCTCACTCTCGGGGCGGGGCGTGGTCTGGTCGGGTGGTGCGGGGGCCGGCGGCAGCTGCGCCGACCCCGAGGTCCACCCCCATTGTGTCACCGTGGTGCGGGGTGCCGCCGCCGCGGGGGTCAGCCGGCCAGCAGCCGCTCGAGGGCGGCGGTGCGCAGCACGCCCACCAGGGCGCCGTCGGGTCCCGTCACCACGTAGTGGGGGTACTCCCGGGCCGCGACGGCGCGCAGCAGCGCCTCCTCGCGCAGCCCGGCGTCGAGCACGGCGTCGGCGGGCAGGTGCTGCAGCACGGACGTCAGCGGGGTGTTCGCCCGCCGGGCCGCGGGCACGGCCTCGGCCGCGGCCGGCACGAGCAGGCCCACCACCTGGCGGTCCGGGGAGACCGCCAGCACGTGCGGGACCGCGCCGCCCGGGCCTGCGTCGCGGGCGAGGTGGTCGGTGACCACCCGGTCGGTGTGGGCCAGGGAGGCGCCGGACGGCACCGCCACGGCGGGTTCGGCCAGCGCGGCGGCGCTGACGCCGTGCACGCGGGACAGCACGGTCGCCCCGCGCAGGGAGGCGCCGGCGCCCTGCCACATGAAGCCGGCGATGAGGACGACGAGCACGAGGGCGACGGGCTGACGCCACAGGCCGGTGGCCGCGGTCCCGGCGACGAGGCCCACGGCGAGCAGCCGGCCCGTCCAGGCCGCCACCACCGTGCCGTGGTGCTCCCGGCCCGTGACCGCCCAGACGAGGGCCTCCACCACCCGGCCGCCGTCCAGGGGAAGACCCGGCAGCACGTTGAAGACGCCCACGATGAGGTTCGCCCACGTGGTGAGGTCGAGCAGCACCCAGCCGAGCGTGGGGGACGGCTCCCCCGTGCGCAGCAGCGTCCAGCCCGCCAGGCCGAGCGCGAGGTTGACGGCGGGTCCGGCGAGCGAGACCACGGCGGAGGCCAGCGGCGTGCTGCGCACGTCCCCGAAGTGGGTGTGGCCGCCGAGCAGGCTGAGCACGATCCGGCCCGTGGGCCAGCCGAAGGCCCGGCCCGTCCAGGCGTGGGCCAGTTCGTGCAGCAGCACGGACAGCGCCAGGGTCAGGGCGAAGCCGAGGGACGCGGCGTAGTTGAGCGCGCCCAGCCGGGGGTAGGCCTCCATCAGTACGGGGGTGTAGAGGACCACGGTGACCACGGCGATCACGAACCACGACCAGGAGAGGGTCACGGGCACCCCGCCGATGCTGCCCAGGGGGACGCCCGCGGAGCGGGTCCGGCTCACGCGCGGGCCCCGGCCACGATCCGCCCGAGGTCCTCGGGGCCCACCCCGGCGAGGCTGGGCAGCACGAGGTCGGCGCCGGCGTCGTCGAGCGGGACCATGTTGGGCACGCCCACGGTGAAGATCCCCGCGGCGGTCGCCGAGCGGATGCCCGTGCGGGAGTCCTCGACGGCGACCATGCCGGCGCGCTCCAGCGGCCGGCCCACGCACTCGGTCAGCGCGGCGGCGCCGATCCGGTACGGATCGGGGGCCGGCTTCGCCGGGTGTCCGAGGTCGCCGGTGACCACGACGTCGAAGACGCCCGGGCCGCCGAAGGCGTCGAGGACGACCTCGGCCAGGGGCGCCTCGCTGCTGGTGACCAGGGCCAGCGGCACGCCGCGCTCGCGCAGGGCGGCGACCAGCTCCGGCGCCCCCTCCTTGTACACGACCCGCTCCCGGGTGCGGGCCGCGACCCGGGCGAGGAGTCCGTCGACGATCTCCCGGATCCCCAGGCGCACCCCCTGGCGCTGGAACACGGCGGCAGCGTCCTCGAGGCCGGTGCCGACCATGGCCAGGGCATCGGCCTCGGTCCAGGTCCCCCCGTGGGAGCGGACCAGCTCGATCTCGGCCTCGATCCAGTACGGCTCGGTGTCCACGAGCGTCCCGTCCATGTCGAACAGCACGGCCGTGGGCAGGAGGTCGTCGGGGGGCGCGGACGGGAGCAGGGACATGGGCTCCATCGTAGTGTCCGCAACACGGTGCTCGTCGTGCCGGGGCCTCTTGCCGTCGATGCCCCGGCGCGTAGTGTGGGGTCCGTGAGCAACAACTTCGACGAGACGTTCCCCCGTCCCCAGGCGGGGCCGTTCGGCGTGGTCCGCGAGGACGGTGACCAGGAGCGCGTGACCGTGCTGGTGGCCGCGTTCGAGGGGTGGAACGACGCCGGGGACGCCGCCACGGACGCCGTGCAGTTCCTGGCCGGCCACTACGGGGCGAAGGACGTCTTCGAGGTGACGTCGGACGACTACTACGACTACCAGTTCTCCCGGCCCATCGTGCGCCGCGGGGCGACGGGCGAGGTGAAGATCGTCTGGCCCACGACCCGGCTCTCCACGGCCACGGTGCCCGGCACCAACCTCGACCTGGTGCTGCTGCACGGCTGGGAGCCCTCCTACCGGTGGCGCTCCTTCACCGCGGAGTTGCTCGAGCAGGCCACCCTGCTCGACGTCGACTTCGTGGTGATGGTCGGGGCGCTGCTCGCGGACGTGCCGCACACCCGGCCCATCCCGGTGACCAAGACCTCCGACACCGCCGAGCTCCAGGAGGAGCTGGACATCGACTCCTCCCAGTACGAGGGGCCCACCGGGATCGTGGGGCTGCTCTCCCACATGGCCTCCCTCGGCGGGTTCCCCACCGTCAGCCTGTGGGCGGCGGTGCCCCACTACGTGGCGCAGTCCCCCTCGCCGAAGGCCGAGCTGGCCCTGCTGCGGGAGCTCGAGGAGCTGCTCAGCATCACGCTGCCGCTGGACGCCATCGCCGAGGACGCCGAGGCCTGGGAGCGCGGGGTCAACGAGCTGGCCTCCGACGACCCCGAGATCGCCGCCTACGTCCAGCAGCTCGAGGAGGCGAAGGACACCACGGACCTGCCCGAGGCCACCGGGGACGCGATCGCCAGGGAGTTCGAGCGCTACCTGCGCCGCCGCCGCGACGAGAAGTGAGCGCGGCCGGCGCCCGGGACCGGACGCCGAGGGGCGGCACCCGGTGACGGGTGCCGCCCCTCGGCATCGCACGGGACCGGGCCCGTGGGCGGGTCAGAGCTCGATGCCGAGCCGGGCGTCCACCAGGTCCCGGACCAGCCGGGCGTCCGCCCCGCGCGGTCCCGGGGTGCCACGGGTCAGGGCGTCGGCGGCCCACGCGTCCAGGGCCGCCAGCGCGGCAGGGGCGTCCAGGTCGTCGGCCAGGGCCGTGCGCACGGCCGCCAGCAGCGGGGCCGCGCTGCCCTCCGGAGCGACGGCCAGGGCTCGGCGCCACGCGTCCACGCGGGCGACGGCGCCGGCCAGCACGAGGTCGGTCCAGTACCAGTCCTCGGTGTAGCGGTGGGCCAGGATCGCGGTGCGGATCACGGCGGGGTCCACCCCCTGGGCCCGGAGGGCGGAGACGAGCACGAGGTTGCCCTTGGACTTGGACATCTTCTCCCCGTCGAGCCCGACCATCCCCGTGTGCAGGAAGTGCCGGGCCATGGGCCGGCCCGTCAGCGCCCAGCAGTGGCCCGCGCCCATCTCGTGGTGCGGGAAGACCAGGTCCGAGCCGCCGCCCTGGACGGTGAACGGCGCGGGCAGGTGCTCGAGGGCGATGAGCGAGCACTCGATGTGCCAGCCCGGACGCCCCGGGCCCAGTGAAGCGCCGTCCCAGGCGGGCTCGCCGGGACGCTCCGCGCGCCACAGCAGCGGATCCAGCCGGTGCCGCTTGCCGGGCCGCTCGGGGTCCCCGCCGCGCTCGGCGAACAGCGGGAGCATCTGCTCGGGAGTCAGGTGGGAGATGTCGCCGAGCACCCACGCGTCGTCGTCGTCGGCGGGCAGCGCGCCGGCGGCCTGCACGTCGAAGTAGACGTCCCCGTCCGGCTCGCCGTCCCGGCCCTCCACCCGGTAGGCGAGGTCGCGCGCCACGAGGCGCTCGACGGCGGGGACGATCCAGCCGACGGACTCGGTGGCGCCCACGTAGTGCTGGGGCGGGAGGACGTTGAGCGCGCTCATGTCGGTGCGGAACAGCTCGGTCTGCCCGGCGGCCAGCTCCCGCCAGTCCACGCCGGTGGCCTCGGCCCGCTCGAGCAGGGGGTCGTCCACGTCGGTGACGTTCTGCACGTAGTCCACCGGGGTCCCCGCGTCCAGCCAGGCGCGGTGCAGCAGGTCGAAGGCCACGTACGTGGCGGCGTGGCCCATGTGGGTGGCGTCGTACGGGGTGATCCCGCAGACGTAGAGGCTCGCCCGCTCCTGCCGGGGCAGCTCCACCCGCCGTCGCAGCCGGGTGTCCTGCACGACGGGCAGGGCCGCCTCGCCGGGGAGGTCGGGGACGGGACGGGCGGACCAGGCTTTCATGCTCACCTCGGGTGGGTCGGGGATCGGGCGACGGCCACGGGGCCTCACCCAACCTACCGGACCGGCCGGCGTCCCCGGATCCGGGGTGACGCAGGGCTCAGGCGCTGATGAGCCCCAGGCCCAGCAGCACGAAGATGACCAGGCCCAGCGCGATGCGGTACCACACGAAGATCGTGTAGCTGCGGTTGGAGATGTAGTGCATGAACCAGCCGATGATCACGTAGGCCACCACGAACGCGATGCCCGTGGCCAGCAGCGTCTCCAGCATGCCGAAGGGGCCGGTCTGCGGCTGCCCCACGGACTTCGCCAGCTTGTACAGCCCCGAGGCGAAGACCGCGGGGATGGCCAGCAGGAACGCGTAGCGGGCGGCGGCCTCGCGCGTGTAGCCCATCAGCAGCCCCGCCGTGATGGTGCCGCCGGACCGCGAGACCCCCGGAATCAGGGCCAGCGCCTGGGCCAGCCCGTAGAGCAGGCCGTGCTTGACGGTGAGGCCGTCCAGGTGCCGGGCCTGCCGGCCCACCCGGTCCGCCACCGCCAGGAACACGCCGAAGACCACCAGCATCGTGGCCGTGATCCACAGGGAGCGGAACTCCGTGTCGATGTAGTCCTCCAGCAGCAGCCCCAGCACGCCGATGGGCAGGGAGCCCAGGATGATCAGCCACCCCATCCGGGCGTCGGGGTCCGAGCGCTCCACCCGTCCCACCAGCGACAGGGTCCACTGCTTGAGGATCCGGACGATGTCCCGCCAGAAGTAGATGACCACGGCCGTCTCGGTGCCCAGCTGGGTGATGGCCGTGAACGCGGCGCCGGGGTCGGCGCTGTTGGGCAGCAGCTCGCCCACGATGCGCAGGTGCGCCGAGGAGGACACCGGGAGGAACTCGGTCAGGCCCTGGACGAGGCCGAGAATGATGGTTTCGATCCAATTCACCCGGCCACCCTACGGCACCGTCCGCGCCGCCGATGGCGGGACAGGCCCGGGGATGACCGGAAGGGCCCGCCGTGTGGGCGGTCCCCGGTGGAGGCGGGGCGGGCGGCGGCGGTCAGCGGGCGGAGCGGGCCCCGTCCGTGTCGTCGAGGTCCTCGTAGTCCTCCTCGTCGACGAGGTCCTCGTCGAGCATCTCGTTGTCCTCCAGGAGCTCCTCGTCCTCGTCCGAGTCGTCGTCGGAGTCGTCCTCGTCGTCCGAGTCGTCCTCGTCGTCGGAATCGTCCTCCGCGAAGACGGTCAGCGGGGTGACCTCGTCGTAGGCGTCGTAGAGCGCCTCCTCGTAGGCGTCGAAGGCGTCGGCGATGGCGATGTAGGCGCCGTCGACGGCGGGGTCGTCGTCGCTGCGACGGTTGGACGCCGCGACGAGGTGTTCTTCGAAGGCGCTCACGAGGGCCTGCAGCGCAGCACGAGGATCATTGCTCATGGAGTAGACGTTAGCGCTAATCCGTGCAGAATGGGGACCGATGAGAGAACAAGTCCGGACCAGCTCGGCCACCCTCACGAGGGACGCCGACGAGCGCTACGAGTACCTCCTGCTGACGGTGGCGCCGCACGAGCCGGTCGGCGACGCACGGGCCCGGCTCAGCGAGCACGCCGAGTACGGCAAGTGGGAACTGACCCGTTCTGTCCTGCTCTACGGTGGCACCCGCAAGTACTGGCTGCGCCGCCGGGTGATGCGCGTGGAGCGCACCGCCTGAGCCCGGACGCCTCTCCCGCCGACCGCTCTCAGCCCCCGATCGGGCCCAGCAGCGCCTTCGCCACGGCCGCGTGCACGGACTCGCTGTCGGAGGGGTGGTAGATCCCGGCCAGCACGTCCCGGTACAGCCGTTCCAACTCCCGACCCCGGGAGTACTGGGCCCCGCCGGCGGTGCGCAGCGCGAGGTCCACGACCTCACGGGCCGCCTCGGTGGCCCGGTGCTTGACCCCGGAGAACAGCAGGAACCAGCGGGGGCCGTGGTCCGGGGCGCCGGCGGTGCCGAGGGCGTCCACGTCCGCGGTGAGCCGGAGCAGCTGCAGCTCCACCCCGTCGCGCAGGAGCGCGGCCTCGGCGATCTGCCAGCGGACGTCGGGGTGCTCGGCACGGGGTGCTCCCCCGCCGCGGGCCCGCCGGGTCCCGGCGATCTCCACGGCCAGCTCCACCGCCCGGTCCGCGATCCCGGTGTAGACGGCGGCCAGCAGCAGCTCGAAGCAGCCGAAGACGCCCCACACCACCGGGTCCGGGTTCGGTCCCACCGGGGTGCGCGTGAGCACCTGATCCGCGGGCATCGGCACGGAGCGCAGCACGGTGGTCCGGGACTGCGAGGCGCGCATGCCCAGGGTGTCCCAGTCGTCGAGGACCTCGATGCCCTCCGCGGCCCGGTCGAGGAAGCCGAACACCAGCGGGGTGCGCCCCTCGGCGTCGTCGCGGGCGTGGACGATTAGCCGGGTCCACACGGGGGAGAGCGAGGTGAAGATCTTCGTGCCGGTGATCCGGTAGCCATCCTCGGCGGCCACGGCGGTGGTGTCGGCGTCGAAGAGCACGGAGTCGTTGCCGGCCTCGGAGATGCCGAAGGCGAAGATCTCCCCGGCGGCGGCCTGCTCGAAGATTCGATCGGCCCGGGCGTCCCCCCGCAGGCGCAGGGTGTGCGCCACGCCCACCAGGACGTGGTGCATGTTGATCCCCAGCGCCGTGGCGGGCGCGGCCGCGGCGAGACGTCGTTGGGCGGCGACCGCCTGCTGCAGCGTGAACCCGAGTCCGCCCCGGTCCCGCGGCACCAGCATGAGCGGATAGCCGATGCGCACCAGATCCGCGAAGTCCTCGTCGAAGAACCGGTTCTGCCGGTCGTAGCCGGCGGCGCGCTCGCGGAACGTCGCCAGCAGCTCGTCCGGCAGCAGGGTCTCGGGTGCCAGGTCCCCGGGCGCGGGGGCCTGGGTCGCCATGCCCTCGGGAGGCCGGTCCTCCGGGGCCCGGTCCTCGGGACGTGGGGGCTGGGGCTCCGGCCCGGTCGCGTGCGGCATCTGGCTCCTGTCGGCGGTCTTCGGGGTCGCGATGGCCCGGAGGCCGTGCGGTCCGGGGCGGTGGGGAGGGCGGTACCTGGTCAGTACCGGGTCAGCAGCCGGTGCAGCACACGGGAGCCGAACTCCAGGGAGTCCGTGGGAACGCGCTCGTCCACGCCGTGGAACATGGCCGGGAAGTCGAGCTCGTCGGGCAGGCGCAGCGGCACGAAGCCGTAGCCGGTGATGCCCAGCGGGTCCAGGGACTTGTTGTCCGTCCCGCCGGAGAGCATGTACGGCAGCACGACCGCGTCGGGGTCCTCGGCGTGCAGCGCGTCGACCATGGCGTCGACCACGGTCCCCGAGAACGGCACCTCGAGGGCGATGTCGTCCGACTCGAACTCGAAGGAGACGCCGTCCCCGGCGAGCTCCGCGAGCTTCTCCAGCACGATCTCGCGCTGGCCCGGGAGGTAGCGCACGTCCAGCCCGGCCTGGGCCGATCCGGGAATGACGTTGACCTTGTAGCCCGCCTCCAGCATGGTCGGGTTCGCGGTGGTCTGCAGGGTCGCGCCCACGAACCGGGCCACGGAGCCGAGCTCGGCGAGCAGTCGCTGGGGGTTCTGGGGGTCGAACTCCACTCCCGTCAACTCGGTGACCGAGTCGAGGAACGCCCGGGTGGTCTTGGTCAGCTCGATCGGCCACTGGTACTCGCCGATGTTGGCCAGCGCTCTCGAGAGCCGGGTGACCGGGTTGTCGTCGTTGATCTGGGAGCCGTGCCCGGCCGTTCCCTGCGCGTTGAGGCGCAGCCACATGAGGCCCTTCTCCGCTGTCTGTAGGAGGTAGGCGCGCCGGCCGCCGATGCTGGCCGAGTACCCGCCGACCTCGCTGATCGCGTCGGTGACACCGTCGAAGAGCCCGCGGTGGTGCTCCGCGATCCAGTGGGAGCCGTACGCCATGCCGGCCTCCTCGTCGGCGAAGAAGCCGAAGACGATGTCCCGCCGCGGCCGGTCTCCGCTGCGCACCATGTGGCGCAGCACCGAGATCATCATGGCGTCCATGTCCTTCATGTCCACGGCGCCGCGGCCCCAGATCATGCCGTCCCTGATCTCGCCCCCGAACGGGTCCACGGACCAGTCCGCGGCGATCGCGGGCACCACGTCGAGGTGGCCGTGCACGAGCAGGGCGTCGGCGGAGGGATCGGTGCCCTCGATCCGGGCGAAGACGTTGGCCCGGCCGGGCGCGGACTCCAGGACGGTCGTCGAGAGACCGACCTCCTCGATCAGCCCGGCCACGTACTCGGCGGCCCGCCGCTCCCCCTTGGCGTCGCCGCTGCCGTAGTTGGAGGTGTCGATGCGGATGAGGTTGCGGCAGATCTCGACGGTCTCGCCCTCGGGCGACGACGCGTCCGCCGCGGCGGGAACGGTCTGAGGATCGGTCATGGCGGTCCTTCCTGGGGTTCCTGGTGGGCGGATGGGGCTCAGCGGACGGGGCTCAGCGGACGGCGGTGTCGCGACCCGGGTAGCCCAGCAGCACCAGGCGTCCGGACTCCTCGACCACGACGACCTCCTCCGTCTGCTCGGGCGCGTTCTCGGGGGCGACCTCGAGCCGGTACCCGTCCGCGGTCTCGACGGCCTTGCCCTGGACGGCGAGCGTCCCGTAGCGGGAGGTGTCCGGGTGCCGCTGCTCGAGGTGGACGCCGCAGTACTGCGAGCTGCCCTCCGTGGCACGGTGCACGAAGTCGTGGGACAGCAGGTCGCAGGCGCCGTCCCAGTCACGCTCGGCCATCGCCTCGACGAATGCCCGGGTGGTGCCCTCGGGGGTGTCGAGGTCCGGGCCGCACCCGGTGAGGCCCAGGGCGGCGGCGAGGACGAGCCCCAGCGGGCCCCGGACACCGGCGGCGCGGGCGGCGTGGACGGTCATCGGGCTCCTCTCCGGGCGTGCGCTCCCAGCCTATCCTCACCCGCCGCGGACCGGTCGCCGGACGGACGCCGCCCGGAGGACGCCCTCGCCGGCGGTGGCAGCCGCCCTCGGGGTGTCGCCTCGGCCGGCGCCGGGCCCCGGCCCGGGAGGTCGGAGGGTCGTGGAGCGTGCTGCTCGGCGGGACGGGAACCGCTCACTATAACCATGGGGGAACGGGCCTGTCGGTACATTCCGTGATGTCGCCGTTATCGTTCCGTGATAGACGAAACAAATTCACACATTTCCTATTTGCAATAGAAATTCCCTAGCCTTTCCGTGGGCGCCTTCCCCAGCCCAATCTGTCTCGTCGTCCGGCCGGACGACGACAAGCCCCCGCCGCGCGGAGCCCCCGACTTCTCCGTGCGTGCAGACAGACCAGGAAGCAGAAGCACCCATGGCGAAACATCGCTGCGCCCCCGCGCGCCGTCACGGCCGTATGGCCGCTCTGGCCCTCTCCGCCGGCATCGGCGTCACCACCCTCGCCGGCACCTCCCTGCTGGCCGCTCCGGCGGCCCAGGCTGCCGCCCAGGACATCGTCGCGGTGGACGCAGCCACCCGACAGGCCGACGCCCAGATCATCCTCGACGAGATCAACCGCTACCGCGAGTCCCTCGGCGTGAAGCCGCTCAAGTACTCCGCCACGCTGTCCCAGGTGGTGCAGAAGGAGTCCGACCGGCAGGTGGTCGAGGAGAAGTTCTCCCACAGCACCGCCTTCCTCACCGACCCGAGGACCGGGCCCTGGACCAGCGCCAACGAGGTCATCGCCCTGGAGTACCACCGGGACGTGCGCGCGCTCGTGAAGTGGTGGAAGTCCTCGGCCGCCCACGACAAGGCGATCAAGGATCCTCGCCACGAGGTGATCGGCATCGGCCTCACCTACGCGGACGGCCGGCTCGAGAACACGGGGCAGCCCTGGCAGGTGCTCTCCACCGTCAACCTCTACGGGTACGCCAACGGCGGCGCACCCGCGGACGCCTCGGCTCGTGTGACCGGGGCTCCTGCCTACATCTATGAGACGTCGACGCCCGTCCAGGTCCCCGTCCAGGTCCCCGCGGGCTACGGCGTGGGCGGCGCCATCGGCGCCAAGTACCACGCCCTGGGTGGCGCTGCGGTCGTCGGTCAGCCCGTGATGGCGGAGCGGGGCGGCCTGCGCGCCGGCGGCGTCTATCAGGAGTTCTCCCTGAACGGGCGCAAGTCCACGCTGTACTGGAGTCCCGCCACGGGCGCCCACCAGGTCGAGAACGCGACGGTCATCGGCCAGAAGTTCGTGGCCGCGGGGCGGGAGAACGGCTACGGCTTCCCGACCACGGAGGAGCGCCGGCTGGCCGACGGCTCCTCCTACCAGGTCTTCTCCCGGGACGGGGTCCTCACCAAGGTGCTGTGGACGCGCGCCCACGGCGCACGCGCTGTGAGCGAGTCCGGCGCCATCGGCCGTGCCTGGAAGGCCGCAGGCTTCGAGCGGGGCTACGGCTACCCCGTCACCGACGAGATCCGCTCCGGGACCACCGTCTACCAGCGCTTCTCCAACGGATACAAGGTGAACTGGTCCCCGGCCACCGGCCAGGTGTGGGTCACCGGCTGGTGACCCCGTGCCCCGGGACACCGTTCCCGGGGGGCACCGGCCGGGCGCGGTGCTCGAGCACGATCGTGCCGACGTGGCCGGGCCGACTCCCTCCCCCGGAACGGGTCGGCGGCCCCGACCCGGCGATGGCGAAGGTCGACCAGCGGCCGCAGCGCGGTCGTCCCGGGCGCGCGCACCACGCCGGCCGGGTCCCGCCGGCTGCCCACCAGCAGCCCCTGGAGCCGCGCCCGGCGCGCCATGGGCAGCGCCGTGCGGGGGCCCCGCCCGCGCCGACCGCCGGCGGTCCCTCCGTCCTCGGTCGGCGTCCCGCCGGAGACCGGCGAACCGGAGACCAACGAGCGGGCGTGGTCGTCCAGCGAGCTCGCGTGCACGTGGTCGCGGAGCCCGCCGGGGCCGGGGCGCCGGGGGCGGACAGCTCCTCGAGCCGGGCCAGGCCGCCGGGGCGGGGACGGTCAGCTGCTGCACGGGTGGCCCCCCAGGGCGGGCGGTGCCCGCGCTCCCCGCCGACGACAGCTGCCGCAACCCTGCATGTCATCAGCAAGCTTCCCATTCCCTTGAGGGCGGATTAGGGTGGCCTTACCTGTGCGCCCCGGGTCGGAACGTCCTCCGGCAGCGCAGGACCAGTGCACTCGATGACGGAGGTCAGCATGTTCACGCACAGCCAGACGCTTCAGTACCGGGCCAC
>NZ_BAAAOA010000017.1:152086-187666 GCF_039530085.1 Kocuria aegyptia | reverse complement strand
CGTAGGGGATCCCGGTCGCCCGGATCACCTCACCGTCGGCCCAGCCGCGGACAGGCCCGCAGGCCGGGGTGAATGGCCTCATCGTGATCAGCTCCTGGCGACGAGTATTGACGTGGCCGGTTGCTGGACCCCATCCAGGCTAAAGGCGGGAACCTTTCCTGACTAGGGCTTTGCACGGCTTGGCCCCTCCTGGGGCCGGAAGAGGCAGAACGTCCGGGTCCCCGGGGCTGCTGCTGGGATCACCATGGGCGCCGAGGTCACCGGCCCCGCCTGCGTCACCGGGGATCATGAAATCCTTTTTGGGATCACCCAGGGTGGCGGTGGCCACGAGTGGCAGACCCAGGGTCTCGGTGTCTTCACGGCCCCGATGGCGATCTACGCCACGGGCCGGCGGAACGCCAGGGCGGCCGACCACTCGGTTGCTGTTCCCGACAGCGTCCTCGGCGTCCGAGTGGGGGGTGCAAGGCCTCGATTGTCTCCGGATCTCAGACCCAAAACCCACTGGGACCGGTGAGCCAAGATACCGGCGTAGCCCGGCACCGGCCGGGAGCACCGACGTGTCAGATCGCCACCGATGTGAATGTTCTCCCCGAGGCGGGGTCCGCCCCGGGGCATGACACCGAACTCGCGCTGAAGGGCGAGGATCTTCCAATGCCGGGGTGACGGGCGATTCTGGTGGAGCGCTCTCCTGTCATGTCCTCGGGTCGGGGTCTTACTCCTCGGGTGTGGTGTCCGCGCCGTGGAGCAGGTCGCGGGTGTAGGGGAGCAGGGGCTGGTGGTGGGCCTCGAGCAGGTGATTGGCGGCGTGGATGAGCAGGTCGCGTTGGAAGGCCGGTAGATGCAGGCACTGATGCAGGTAGGCCTCGATCTCGAACTGTTCCACGGTCCCGCCCTGCCCCCGGTAGCCCGACCACAAGGCTTGCAGGGTGAACCGGTCACGGGCCATGGCGTCGGTCAGCAGCCAGGCCTGGGTGGATCCGGCGGTGGTGTCGTCCATCTGCTCCTCCTTCGATGTCGACCCGAAAGCCAGCGTTGGTCCTCACTTGGTGGTGTGCCCAGTGCCGTTATGTCCCAGGTCCTCCCACAGGTGGGCCAGGGTGGCGGCCCCGGCGGTCAGCAGGTCGGTGCGCACGCTTTCGTCGCTGTCGTGCCAGTTGTCCTCGACCAGCCCGGTGCCGAAGAACACGACCGGCGCCTGCAGGGTGGTGGCCAGCAGCTCGGCCGGCCCGCCTCCGGCGTTGCCCATCCGCCCGACCTCGTCCACGCCGAAGCCGGCGGCCATGGCCTGTTCCAGGGCCGCGAGGACCGGGGTGTCGGGGGTGCGGTAGGCCTCCTGGGCGGTCTCGACCGAGATCGACAGGTCGTACCCGTAGCCCTGCCCGACCTGTTCGTCCACCCAGTGGCGCAATTGCTCGGCCACCTCGTGCACCTTCTGCCCGACCACGGTGCGGATGCTCAGGTCCATGGCCGCCATCGAGGGGATCGCCGCCCGTGAGACGCCGACCGGGTCCCCGGCGACCAGGGCGATGACTTCCAGGGCAGGGCGTTCCCACAGCCTCTCCAGCACGGTGTAGCCGGCTTCCCCGCCGATGCTGCGGGTGTGGGAACGGGCCAGCCAGTCGGCCTCGTCGAAGGGCAGCGCGGCCAGCTCCGCCCGCCGGGCGGGGGTGACGCCGGTGACGTTGTCGTAGAAGCCAGGCAGAGTGATCCGCCCCTGGGCGTCATGAAGCTGGGCCAGCAACCGAGCCATCTCCAGGGCCGGGTTGGGGGCGACCCCGGAGACGGCCCCGCTGTGGATGTCGGTGTAGGGACCGTAGACCTCCAGGTGCGCCCCGAGCATCCCGCGCACCCCGGTGCACAGTCCCGGGTGGTCACTACGCCACAGCAGGGTGTCGGAGAAGATCACCACGTCCGCGGCCAGCTCCTGGGCGTGGTCCTCCAGCAGGGCGGCCAGGCCGGGGGAGCCGGCCTCCTCCTCGCCTTCGACGATGACCTTCAGATTCACCGCCGGCACCTTGCGCCCAGTGGTCGCCAGGTGCGCCCGCACCGCCCACAGGTGGGCGGTGACCTGGCCCTTGGCATCCGAGGTCCCGCGGCCGTAGAGCCGCCCGTCACGGGCCACCGGGTCGAAGGGGGAGGTCTGGTCCCAGTTCTGCTCCTTGACCGCGCGCACGTCGTGGTGGCTGTAGACCAGCACGGTCGGCGCCCCGGGGGACTCGCACCAGGACCCGTAGACGGCCGGGCCCTGGACCCCGTCCCAGATCTCCGTGGTCGGGAACCCGATGTCGCGCAGCTCCCCGGCCAACCAGTGGGCCGAGCGCACGAGGTGGTGAGCCCGTTCCGGGACCCCGGCCACCGAGGGGATTCGCACCCACTCCACCAACCCGGCCAGCAGCTGATCGGTGTGGTTCCCCAGGTAGGCCTTGATGGCTTGGTCAACGGTCATCGCCATGTGCCTTCCTGCCCGCCCCGGTCCACACGGTCCGGGGCTCGGGGGCGGCACCAGCATGGGAAGAGCACGCCGGTGGTGCCGGAACCACGAACCCGACCGGGAAGAGAGGGCCGTCGGGGTCGTGGTGGTCGATCTCCCGGAGCAGAAGATCCACCGCGGAGGCCCTCGAGGCGGTCCCGGTCAGATCCACCAGCACCTCGAGGCCGGCGGTGAGCGCCTGGGCCTGCTGGAGCACCCGGAGCAGGAGCTGGTGGTTGTCCTCGGTCAAGGCCCCGGTGACAGTCAGATGCACCTGGTGGGTATCTGGGTCGATGTCGGTGAGCACGCTCAGTTGCAGATCCATGGTGGTGGCTCCTTCGCCACGGGAACATGCGTGGCCGGCTGCTCGACCTGTTCCCAGGCTAGGCGCCCGGCATCGCGCTGACCAGGGCGGGCGTGTTATCGGTGCCCGCCTCGGAGCACCCGGTGCGGGGCACTGGACGGGGGACCGGCCCCAGCGGCCGGTGAACGCTCACGTCGGCTCGGAGTGTGGTTCTGCCGTGGTGGGGGCGCCGATGTGCAGGGCGTCGGCCACCACGTCGTGGAGGTCATGGCGGGACGCGTAAGCCTCGCGCTGTCGGTGGGCTCCTGTCCCCTCGCGCAGAATGGCCACGACCACGGCCTGGACCTGTTCGTCCTCCCCGGCCTCGGCCAGCACCGGGCGCAGCAACTCCAGTAACTCGGCCACCACCTCCCCGGCCGCGGCCGGCGCACCCGTGGTCGGGCTCACCAGCTGGCCCTCGACCCCCGAGCGGGCGGCCCGCCAGGACCAGGCCCGCAACTGGGCGACCCCCACCGGGGCCGGATCCTCCCCTGCGCGCCAGGCGCGGGCGGCGGTCTCCACCAGGGCCCGCACCAGCGCGGCGATCACCCCCGCGTGGACGGGGTCCAGGCACACATCGGCCACCCGCACCTCCACCGTGGGGAAACGGGCCGAGAGCCGGGCGTCGAAGTACACCATCCCGTCATCCAACGGCACCCCCGAGACCAGCAAGTCCTGCACGTGCCGGTCGTAGCCCTCCACCGTCCCGAAGATCTCACTGGGCCCGGCGGTGGGCCACCGCATCCACGCCTGGTACCGGTAGGAGGCGAAGCCGGTGTCCACCCCGTACCAGAACGGGGAGTTGGCGCTCAACGCCAGCAGCACCGGCAACCACACCCGAATCCGATCCAGCACCGCCACGCCCTCCTCGCGGGAGGCGATGCCCACGTGCACGTGGAACCCGCAGGTCAGCTGCTCGGCCGCCAGCAGCCCCACGTGCTGCTGGATCCGGCGGTACCGGGCCTGCGGCACCAGGTGCGGCAGATCGGCAGACACCGAGGTCGCCAACGCCACGGCCCGCCCACCCACCGTACGGGCGGCCTCATCGGCCAGGGCTCGGCCGGTTCGGATGGCGGTGATCTGCTCGGCCAGGGTGAGCTGGGGCGGGCTGACGACCTCGATCTGCTCCTGCTGGAACTCCACCGTCAGGCCATGGCTGGCAGCCACGTCGGCAGGCTCCGCGGTCGGGAACACGGCGCCCGGTCCGTGGGAGCCGTGCTCCAGTCGTTGGTCGTGGTGGTCGACTACCGCCTCGCCGGCGGCCAACGGCCTCAGAGTCACCGCATCGACGAGCAACAGCTCCTCTTCCACACCGAAAGTCCGCACCAGTTCCGCTCCTTGTCGACCGCCTATCCACCATCGTGGGCCCCATAACGAGCAGGCGGAAGCCGCAGACCGGAAACAGATAACCACCAGGACGCAAACATGCCGGTCCCCGCCGCAGGTATTGCAGTAGGGGGAACTGCGGTCCAGGGGCTGCCCGTGGCCGTTCCCCAGCGGTTCCGGTGCCAGCCGGCGGGTTCATCGAATGCGCCGGTGAAAGCGGTGACAACGTGGCCGACCGATGGCCGGTTCCTGTGGACGGCCCCGAGTCCCTCGCGGGATTGTGGTGCGCGGTCGTTATTCACGGATGATCCGTTCATGAAGCCATGTTGCTCGAACCTATTCTGTCCGGCCGAGACAACCCGTACCGTGGCTCCCACTAATACTGAGGTTTATCTAATTTTTGTGGGGAGTTGACGGCAATGGCGCCGAGAACTGTATTTCTGGCGTACGCCGAGCAGGACGAGCCGTACCGGGACCTGTTCACCACGCAGTGGGCGCGATCCGGGGACCAGGCCCGTTTCCTGGATTCACCCACCGGCGCGGCGTGTTCTGAGCAGTGGAAGAAAGACGTGCGGGAGCGGATCCGTGGTTGCGACGGGGTGATCGCGTTGATCGGCGGGGCCACACCTGACTCGGCCGTGGCGCGGTGGCAGATCCGCTGCGCGGTCGCCGAGGGCAAACCGTTGATGGGCCTGTGGGTCGAGGGAAATCACCAGGGGAAGCCGGCCGAGATGGGCCCGGCGCGCTGTGAGTCCTGGACCTGGGAGAACATCGGGGACTTCCTCGACCGTCTCTGACCCAACAGCCACCGGACAACACTGATGCACGCGACAAAGGGTTGGACTCGATTAGGACTGATGCACCATCAAGTGCCCAGTGATCTGGTTGGCCTCTGGAGTGGGCATATCCGGAATCCGGGGATGCGGCTACGTAGTGACGAGTCGATTTGCGGACACTGGATGCAAGAGCGATGCAGTCGCTCCGCTTCCCATGAGGCCAGCTATCGGCCATCAAGCCAGCTCAGATGTCACCTACCGTGCGGCAGCCCCGTGTGGAATGCGGGGAGGGGGTGGTGTCACCGTCCTTGAGTGTTGCTCAGAGGCTCCATATCTCAGGCATGTGCGCCACCGAGCTGTGGGGCTCACGGCCTTCGCGCCGAGAATTTTGACATCGTGTTCTACCTCGGTGCGGCAGAGTTCGCCTGTGAGAGCTGCAGCAGCTCCTGGCGCGCCTGCGCTATTTCCTCCGCGTTGAGGAACGGGCTTCCCATCGCGGCAGCGAGCCCTTCAGCGGCGTGTCTGACCACCAGACTGGTGGCCGCGCAGAGATCGTCGGCCGCGAAGGCTGCCCGCCATCGCGCCGCGTCGCGCTCGAGGAGAGCGTCGGCTTGGGGGATGCCGGCATACAACTGCGGAATCGTCGTCCGGGAGAACACACTCACGGCCTCTGCGCTGTCGCCGGTCAGGGCGCGCACGTAGGCGCGGTGCAGCCGTCCGGGGGCTGGTTCGGTCTCGTCCACGAGGTGCTCGACGCTGCGCCACAGGCGGTCGATGCCGTCCTGGCATATCGCCGTGCTCAGAGCTTCGCGAGACGGGAAGTGGTGCAGCAGCCCCCCTTTGGACACGTTCGCGGCTGCGGCGATGTCAGCGATGCTCGCCTCCCGTCCCCGCTCGATGAGCAATCGTTCGGCGGCATCGAGGATCGCCCGACGCGTCCGGTCCTTGTCGCGCGCCACCAGCGGTGCGTGAGAAAAGGTCATGCCCTACCTTCGCATGCTCAGGTGGTTACCTTCCCCACATCTTCAACATACCGTCCAGACGGTATGTTAGCGTCCGATGGGTTCATCGAGGTCCGATGGTCCGGGAGCCGAGGAGAAGACAGGTATGGCTGTGGTTGCGACCCAGGTGAGGTATCGATGGGCGGTACTTGCGGCGGTGTCCTTAGGGCTGTTGATGGTGACGCTGGACAACTCAGTGCTCTACACAGCACTGCCGGTGCTCACCGCGGATCTGGGTGCTACGCCCTCGGAGTCGCTGTGGATCATCAACGCCTACCCGCTGGTCATGGCGGGACTTCTGATGGGGACGGGCACGCTCGGGGACAAGGTCGGTCACAAGCGGCTTTTCATCTGGGGCTTGGTGGTCTTTGGCCTCAGTTCCATGTTGGCCGCCTACGCCGCGACACCGGCGATCCTCATCGCCGCCCGGGCACTGCTGGGAGTGGGTGCTGCCATGGTCATGCCCGCCACCCTCGCCCTGATCCGTGAGACGTTCCACGACATCCGCGAGCGCAACATGGCGATCGCCATCTGGGCGAGCATCGCCATTGTCGGCGCAGCCCTCGGCCCGATCGTGGCAGGGCTGCTCCTGGAACGATTCGCGTGGGGTTCTGTCTTCCTGATCAACGTGCCTATCGTCCTGATCGCCCTGGTCGCCGGTGGCATCCTCGCACCGAAACCAGAAGCGCGCCCCGACACCCCCTGGGACCTGCGGTCCTCCCTCCTCGCCCTCGTCGGCCTCGCCTCACTGGTCCTGTTCATCAAGGAAGTCGCCAAGATCGACCGGTCGTGGCTACTGGTCGCCGTCAGTCTCGTCGCCGCGGTCCTCGCACTGAGATGGTTCACACGCCGCCAGGCACGCCTTGCGCATCCGCTCCTGGACTTCGGCATCTTCCGTTCCCGACCCCTCAGCGCCGGCGTTCTCGCGGCCGGTCTGGCACTGTTCGCGATCGCCGGCGTGCAGCTCATCACCACCCAGCGGTTCCAGCTCGCCGAGAACTACACGCCGCTGCAGGCCGGTCTGCTGGTGACGGTCATCGCCGTCGGTTCCCTGCCTGCGGCCCTGTTCAGCGGCGCCGTCATGCACAGGACCGGCCCCAAGCCCCTCATCGTCGGTGGACTGGCCGTGGGCGCCGTCGGGTTGCTGGCAGCCGTGCTCGCACTGCCCGTCGGCGTCGTGCCGTTCGCGGCTGGTCTGTTCGTCACCGGTGGCGGCCTCGGCGCCGTGATGTCCGCAGCGTCCTCCTCGATCATCGGAAACATCGCGCCCGAACGAGCAGGCATGGCCTCATCCCTGGAAGAGGTCTCCTACGAGTTCGGCTCCCTCACCGCCGTCGCGATACTGGGCAGCGTGTTCACCACCATCACGGCCACCACCTCCATCGCCACCGGGCACATTGTCGTCATGACGATCACCCTCAGCGTCGTTGCTCTCGGCACCGTCGCCTGCGCCCTGCTCCTGCGCGGGGTGGTCGTCGAACAAGCACACGGACATCAGCCACGGCATCCGTCAGCAGTCGGAGACGGTCGCTATACATAAGGCGGACTACCGGCCGCTGCCTGCGAGGGTGGCGTTGCGGTAGGGGTTGCTCGCAGCACCGGGCCGTCGATGCTGCCGGGACACTGGTCTCGGATCCGCTCAGCGTCGGAGGCCACCTCATAGCACCGGCGTTCAGGCACAGCATTCCCGTGCCTGAACGCCGCTGCTATGTGGGAAGCCTGCAGGTCGAGCCGCGTCCTACATGTTCTCGCTGGGGGTCATGACCGCGAACGACTCCCCGTCGGGGCCGGTGGCCACGGCCATCCGCCCGTACTCGAAGTCCGAGGGTTCCCAGGTGACCGTTCCGCCGGCCTCGCGGATGCGCTGCGCGGCGGCGTCGACGTCATCAACCTGGAAGGCCACCGACCACCCGATCTGCGGGCCCTCGGTGTTCGGATCCGGGCCCCCGATCCCCCCGGCGGGCATGTCCTGGCCCGGGACGGTGAACAAGGCGTAGGGCATCTTCTCATCACCCATGTCCTGGTAGCTGTAGCCGAAGACCTGGGTGTAGAAGCTCCGGGCGGCATCGGAGTCGGCGGTCATCAGATCGCACCACACCGGGGCGCCGGGCTCACCGAAGAGCTGGAACCCGGTGTGTTCCTTGGCCTGCCACATCCCGAAGGCCGCCCCGGTGGGATCGGTCCACTGGCCCATGTGCCCGAAGGGCCCGACCTCCATGGGCTCGACCACCGTGGTGGCCCCGGCGCCGGTGGCCTTGGCCGCGTCGGCGGTGATGTCCTCGGTGGCCAGGTACACGTCCCAGGTGTGCGGGGCCTCCTCCATGCCCTCCATGGCGGGGGAGAGCCCGGCCACGGTGCGCCCGCCGACCAGGGCGTTGAAGTACCCGCCGTACTCGGGGGCGGAGTCGATGTAGTCCCAGCCCAGCACCGCGGTGTAGAAGCTCCGGGTGCGCTCCAGATCGGAGACCATCAGATCCACCCAGCACGGGGTGCCGGTGGGCCAGGGAGTGGTGTGCGTGCTCATGAGAAAGGGTCCTTCCGCGAGATCGTGTGGAACCGTCCTGACGGAGGACCGCGACACGAAACCACCTTCCGCCGTGGCTACGCGGTGATCTCCGACACGGCTCAGGCTACGGAGGCCCCCGGACGGCACAACACCGTGACACCCAGCCGGTGTGACTGCGACGCGCAGAGTTCACCGCGACCGGGCACCTGAGCACAGGGAGCTCACCGTCACCGTGCCATGACCCCGCCTCGGTCTTCTCCGCCCCGTCAGGGTCCGCCCGGCAGCAGGGGCTTCCGCCAGAGCTGGCAGACCAGACCATCACAGGGCTCGCCCGAACAGGCGAGGCAGGCTTCAACGCTGCGTTAGAGGTTCCCGGCTGCACACCGGGGCCGGGTTCCGTCTGAAGGTTTTACGGGCGCCGCAGTCGAAGACGCACAGCCCGGATGGCGCGGAGCCAATCGAGTTCGGTGCGCTCTCGGACCATGCGCACGGCCTCGATGAAATGCCCCTGCGCTGTCAGTGAATCGACCTCAAGGCCCAGCAGCTCAGGTAGGGTCACCGGCAGTGACTCGGAAGCGGGCTCACGCTTGTCGAAAGGACTCCATCGCGCCATGTCCAGGCTTCCAGGAGTCGTGGTTGCCGCGCCTGGTGACTCTCGTCAGGCGTGCGGCAGGAACTGGGGGCGGTGGCGCTGAAGACATCACTCCTCGGAAGTGGGAGCTCCTTGGTCGGGATTCCACCATATGCGCCAGAGATGCCCGCTGAGGGTCGATTAAGTGGCTCACTCGCCCCGACCGTGCACCGGTCTGGCGTTCGCTGGGCGCTCTCCGACCTCGTGGACGGTATGGCCGGTGCAGGCCGTCGCGGTTGCGCTGGCCCGCTCGATGCGCGACACGGTGAACCATCGCATCGCGTTGCGCATCCGGCACCACCCCACGAGGTACCACTGGCCGTTTGTGGAAGCGAACAGTACGGGTTCGACGTCGCGGGTAGTCGTGGTCCCATCGCCCGATGTGTAGCGGATGCGGATCACTCGCTGCTCGGCCATCGCCTCCTCAAGTGCCGACCTGATGGTGCGCGAAGAGGGGGGAAGCGCGTTGACCCAGACGCGGCCTGCCAGCTCGTCGGCTCTTGCCCGGGTTCTGGGATCGAGGACATCCAGGATCTTGTGGATCCCGGCTGCGGCCAGATCGGCGTAGGGGGCATCGGGGGCAGCAGACACGGCCGCCATGAGCGCCACGGCTTGCGCTGGGGACAGGCTGACAGGTGGCAGGGACGCGCCGACAGTCAAACCGTAGCCACCGCCCGGACCTGGGCGCGACCATACGGGCGCGCCGCTGTTCTCGAGCGCAGCGAGGTCTCTCTTGACTGTGCGCACGGATACGCCGAACTCCCTCGCCAGCCGTTCGGCGGAGGAGCCCCGTGATCCGTTACGGCGCAGCATCTCGGACAGGGCATGAAGTCGTTCTGCTCGCTTCACCGTTCAGCCCGCCGTAAATTCATGACACAAATAGTGACATACACCTGCCCGTCGCACTGAGGAAGGTGGAGTCATGACAACTACGACGAGCAGTCCGACCATCGTTCTCATCCCCGGCCACTGGTTGGGCGCTTGGGCGTGGGATGAGGTCCTTGAACACCTCGACACCGACCACTCTCGTGCGGTCGCGATGACGCTGCCCGGTCTCGACGGGGACGATCCTGAGCGTGTGGAAAAGACTCTCGACGATCAAGTCGCAGCGGTCCTGGACGTCATCACTCGACTCGGGGTCTCCGAGGATCAGCCGGCGACACTCGTCGCTCACAGCGGAGCGAACGCCCCCGTCAGCCTTGTCCTCGACCGGCACCCTGACCTTGTCCATCGGGTGGTGTGGGTTGACTCCGGCCCTGTGGCCACGGGCAGCGTGTTCGCCCCAGACCTCCCGGAGGGGGTGGAGGAGCTTCCGCTGCCGTCCTTCGACGCCCTCGCCCAGCAGGCCAGCCTCGAAGGCCTCAGCGCAGAGGTCCTCGAGCGTTTTCGGGCCCGGGCCGTCCCTGAGCCCGGTCCCGTGCTTCGCCAGCCCGTCGAGCTCACCAACGATGTCCGCCGCAAGGTCCCCACCACCCTGGTGTGCTGCTCCATCCCGAGCGCGCAGGTGCTGGAGCTGGCCCGAGGAGGCCATCCCATGTTCGCCGAAGTCGCGGACGTCGAGCACCTCGACGTCATCGACCTTCCGACGGGGCATTGGCCCATGTGGAGCCGTCCCCGCGACCTCGCCAAGGTCATTCAGTCGGAGGCTTCTCGAACCACCTGAACTGCACGTACAACCTGAAGGGGCCAGCCGAGTCCGGCTGGCCCCTTACTCCGTGTCCGAAGGAATACATGGCACACCCAAACGCTGCTCTCACGCCACACGGCGTGAACTCTGAGTCGGGGCTGGCCATGGCCAAAGCACTTCACATATGGCTTGTTACAGGTCGCTCTGTCAGGACGGTGATCTTCACGGCGGCCATAGAGAGCCTGTGGCCCGCAGCTGCTGCCCGTCGTTCAACAGAGCGGCGGCCGCTTTTGAGAACGGCGGCACGCTGGTCATTACCGCACTTGACCGGCAGGGTCGATCGACGCAGAGCATCCTCGGCCGTCATCGGGGCTCTACGGGGGAGAGGTGGAGGGCTGCGGGTCCTGAGCCTGCGTGGGGGGTGCGGACGTCCACTCCCCGATGGAGGCGATGCTCTGCGGTTTCATGGCGGCTCTTGCGCTGGACGCTCAGCGGGAGCGGATTACTGACTCGGTAGTCGACTGGAGGGCCACTGGCCAGGACCTCGGAGGGCGAGCGCTTGACCTTCACCGCCTGCCAGGTCAGCCATGTCCTCGGCCGAATTGATGTCGACGAGCCGGTCACCCCGACCCGGGTGAGCTCGGGGCGGCGGGGCCGCCAGTGGCTGCCATATCCGTGAGCTGCCCAGCTGGCCAACTCCTGTGGGACTGTCTTGGGATTGAGCCACGCAGATGGTGCCCACTGGATTGCGGTACTCGGTGTTTTAGCAGGTCAGGAATCAGTCACGGGTGGCCTCGCGGTTCGGTGCTGTTGGACGGTGCGTAGGCCGGGTCGGCCGGTGCACGCCGCAGCTGGGGCGGTCATCGCTGAGGTGGTCAGTGTGTGAGCTGGCGGAGGAGATCCGGGGCGTCGTAGTAGCGGTGTTCCTCGACGATCTGTCCTGCGGGTCCGAACCGGCAGAACAGCGCCAGCGGGAACCGCACCCGGCGCCCGGTCGGCGGGAGCTCTCCGGTGGCCAGTACGAGGGGTCCGGCGTGCACTCCGGAGATCGTGATCTCCGCCGCCACACAGTCCTGGTCGCCCACGATGCGGGTCAGTTCACTGGTCACGTTGGGCATCGCGATCATGTAGGCCAAGGTGTCGTCCTGGACGGCCTTGCGCCCCTGCAGGGGCCCCGTGTAGGACGGGTGGCTCACGCAGGTGTCCTCTGCATACAGGGCGGCGACCCTGACGGCGTCGTGGGCGTTGAACGCCGCCGACCACTGCTTCATCACGTGCTCATGGTTTTTCGGTGCTGGTGTGCTCACGTGGTGCGCTCCCTCGTCCTGAGGCCCTGTTGCCTGCGGTGTGCTCTTCGCACGCTAGAAGCCCGGGAGCTGAGTCCCCAAGCACCTCACCAGAAGTTCTCCTGGCCGTCGTCTGTGCGACATGCACAGTGCCTGCAGGTCGCGGGCTGAAGCTCCCGGGGCGCGGTGACAAAGGCCCGCGGACGCATGGCTTGGGGCGTGCCCCGGGAGGTGTCAGGGGGTCCGGGGAAGGTCCAGGTAGTGCTCGCCGGTGTGGCGTTCGGTGCGCAGCAGCTTTGTCAACGGCCCCTCGTAGCTGGACAGGGCCCGGTGCAACAGCTCGGCCACGCTGTGAGGTCCCGTACAGAGCGGTTCTCCGAAGGGGCCGTCGGTCTGCGTGTGCGGCACCACGATGCTGTCCGGATCGAAGTCCATGGCGTCGCCATCGACGTCCAGCAGCTCGCCGAGGAAATATTCGTTGGTGCGCTGATCGGCGTAGACGCTCAGGCGCACCGCCTGCGGGTAGTGGTGGTGCAGATGGTCGACGAGGAGTCTGAGCACCTTCTTGGCGTAGGCGCGCTTGGCTTTGAGCAATTTGGTCTCGGCGGCGGCCAGGACGGATTGAGCGGTCATCACGTCACCTCCAGGGCAAAGGGGCAGCGTCGGCGCCGATGCCCACGTGCCCATGGGGTCGGCTGAACTGTCGCCCGGGTGCCACTCCAGCAGGCAGGCCCCCGGACGCATCCTGCGGTGGGCCGGTGCCAGCGACGTCCGGTTGCCGGATGCTTGGTCATGGGGGTGTTGCCCTGTCGCCGGCGGGCACCGATTCCTCGCCTTGTGGTCGGTCGGACGTCGCTCGTGCGGTGGTGACGCCGTGGCGCAGGGGGCTTCGAGTGACGGCGGGGTTCAGCATTCTTCGTTGAGCATTCTGACGGCTCCTGCGTTTCGGGCCGGGGCGGGGGCGCTCTCACAGTCCTCAAGAGCGCCGGCTGGGTCCCGTTCCAGCGCCGCAGGCCCAACTGGGCCGGCCGGGTTCCTCGGCCTGGATGCTCCCGAGGTGAGCGAGGATGGGCCGGCCTGCCCGGTGGGTCCGTGGTCCGGGCGCGGGCGGAGGTGGTGAGGAGCGTTGTCGTTGAGCATGTGGTGATCCTCGATCCAAGGTGTGCCCCACCACGGAGGCGCCCAGTGGACCGGGGGTCGCCGCCATCGATGGGGTGGTCAGGGGATGGGGTGGCTGGCTGGCGCGCGCCCCGGAGTCGAATGCCGGGTCGCTGGGCAACGGGCCGGGAGAACTCCCGAGTGGGGGAGGACGGGCTTCCCGGCGGGGAACAACTGTGGATTCCGCTTCGGCCTCACGGCTCCACACCCCCGAACCGGCACACACTTTTCGATCGGTTCACGACTGTGCGGAGCCCGTTCATCCCACACCTCGAGGCACTGATCAAGGCACACGATAGGCAGCGTGGCGATACGGGACTGACGCTTGACCATGGCGTTGGACCCCCTGCAACTGGCCAGCGGTGACACCCTCAGTCTGACAGCATGCGGTGAGCAGCGCGTGACCAGTAGATGCATGGCCGGTGGACACCTCCCCTACGCGGGGGCCCGCTTCCAGCAGCCGAGAGGGGCGCACCGGACAGTGGAACAGGCCAATACGCTGCCGTGGTCACGCCGCGTCCCTTGTTACTGGGCGTGCCTCGGCCATGGGCCGGACGATCACAGCAGCTCCCCCTATGGGGGCGAGGCCATCCGGGCGCACCCACGCCCGGCCTGATTACCACGGAGGCGCCCCCGGGGAGCCGCGTCGCATGCTCCGGCCTGTCGACAGCAGGCGTGCGCCCGTTCCGGGCGGTGCCGGTGCGCCGGATCCAGCGCACCGGTTGTTCCGGTGCGCTGCCCAGCGCATGAGCACATCGCCTGGGAGTCCTGCCCAGCCCGACGAGCTCACACACCTCAAGGCCAGCCATTCGCGACTCGGCTCCGTACCACGAGTCAAGTCAGGTGTGCGCTCCTGCTCACCCACCGGGCCCAGCTCAGCATCACCACGTCAGCCCTCATGGGCGGGCAGAGACGGCGTCCCTGAGCCGGGCGGATCCCGGCTCAGTCGCCGACGGCCTCCCGGCAGCGGGCCACGATCAGCGGGTCCGGGGGGTAGACCACCTTCGGGTGTTTGTCCTGGTAGTCGAACTGGTCCAGGAAGAAGCGCATCGCGTTGAGCCGGGCGCGCTTCTTGTCGTTGGAGCGCACTGTGCTCCACGGGGTGTGATCGGTGTCGGAGGCCAGGAGCATTGTCCCGTCAAGGAACGCAACATCAAGGCCCTGGCCGAGGCCGGCACCACCCACCACACGAACCAAAGGACCACCATGACCCGAAACATGACCGGGAAGAAGACCAGCAAACAGCACCGACGCTGGAGCGAAATGAGCCCCGGCCAGCGGTCCGTGGCGCTGGCCCTGGCCTCGATCCAGGTCTCCCTGGCCGTCACCGCCTGGATGGACTTGGCCTGCCGCCCTGCTGGGCAGGTCAATGGTTCCAGGGCGAAATGGGCGGCGATCATCGGCGTCGCCTTCGTCGGACCTCTGCTGTATCCCACCCGCGGACGACGCCGCAGAACGCTGCCCCCCGACCCGCGACCTCCAGGGCAGGACCACGGCACCGCGGGGGCACGCAAGGACGGGAACCAGAGACCTCGTTGCTGAGATCATCCAGTAGGACCACGGCCGCACCTCGAACGAGACGGCGCACGGGCAAGAAGCAGACTCGGGCAAGCGGGTCAGTGACGAATGGAAACTGTGCGCTATCGACGGGGTGGTCTTCCCGTCACGGTCGCGACAGCGGAACGGCTCCGCCCTGAAGGGGCCCCTATCGGCCGGACTCCTTGCCTCGGACCTGACCCCGGCCGGTCTCAGCGCTGTGGGCGGCTCCGCCGGTGACTGCCGGTGACTGCCGGTGATCATTCGGTGGTGAACCGGTGGGTGGGTGGGGCCGGATCGGGCGCCTGGTCGGTGGTGCCGTGACCACGCAGGGAGGTGGCACAGGCGACTCCGGCGGCTACGCCCTGGGCAATGGCGATGGGCACAAGCTGCAGGCCCGGGGTGATGTCCCCGGCCGCATAGACCCCTTCAACACTGCTGAGCTGGCACACGTTGACGACGACGTGCCCCTCGTCGTCGAGCTCGCACCCCAGATGGGCGGCGAGGCTGTTGGTGGGGTGGTGGGCGTAGGAGAAGAACACCGTGGTGCCCTCCACCAGGCTCCCGTCGGTCAGCCGGAGGCCCTCCAACGCCCCCGGAGCCCCGAGCAGAGCTTCGGCCACGCCGTCCACGACCTCGATCCCGTGCTCGTGCAGAGCCGCGCGCTGGTCCTCGGCGAAGGCCCGGTCGGTGGTGTCGGTGACGACCCGCACGGTGTCGGTCCAATCCAGCATCTCCGAGGCATAGGCGGGCATGTGACTCCCGGTGCCCAGCACGATCACCGCCTGCCCCCGGACGTCGAATCCGTCGCAGGCCGGGCAGTGATAGACATCTGTGCCGTAGTGGTCCTCGAAGCCGGCAATCTGCGGGAACTGGTCCCGCACCCCGGTGGCCAGCACGATCCGCTGGGCAGTGATCTCCATGCTGTCGACGGTAGCCAGGAACCGGCCGTCCTCGGTGCGCTCCAGGGCGGCCACCGTCCCGTCGCGGAGGATCACGTGGGGGTACTGGTCCAGCCCGGCGCGAGCCTGGGCCAGCAGCGTGTGCGGGCTGATGGGGTCCCGGCCCAGCAGGCCGTGGGTGTGGTCGGTATACCGGCTGCGGTGCTGCCCGGCGTCGATCACCAGGGTGGAGCGCTGGTAGCGGCCCAGCCAGGTCGCCGCAGACAAGCCGGCGACACCACCACCGACGACCAGGGCGTCAACAGTGGACGGCAGATCACGGCTCATCGATTCTCCTCAGTCTGCGGCGGGCATGCCATCGGTTGTCCGACTCCACCCTATGGGCTGGTTTGGGCGTTGTGCCGAGGAAGGGCGCAGACAGGTCGAAGCAATCGCTGGGGTGCCGGCAGCGACTCCGATGCCCCAACGGTGGAATAGGACGCCGGTGGCACCGCCGGGGTAGATCTTTTCCGGCCCTCTCGGGCAGGGACAAGGCTCCGGGGCGGGACAATGGGAGGTGATGGGATCTTCTGCCGCCCGTACAATGCTGCCCACTGCCGTGCTGCTGCTCGGCGGAGGCCTGGCCCCGGGCTGGCTTCCCGGCCGCAGTGGCGTGGTGATGGTGGAGGTGGTCCTTCTCGGTGTACTCGTCATCGCTGCAGTCGTGGCCGTCGTCATCGTGGTGGTCATCTGGCGGGCCATCCGCCGTGACTGACCAACAGGCCGGCCAGAGGTGAGTCCGGTCCTGGACGAGGATGTGGTGGGTCGCGCGACGGTCGGTGAGTTGTTCGTGACGGTCCGCGACCAGGGCTGCTGTCGACTCCGGCAGGGGGGGGGGGGCGATCAGATGGGGTCCGAGATCGTCCCGGGTGTCGGCCCAGAAGCCCAGACCCTCGCCTGGATGCCCGTCGACGATGTCCACGGCGCCGCACCCCTCAACCTGTCCCGGAGCAACGCCAGCGACGATGTCCGCGGCCGTGAGGCCGGGATTCTCGGCTCCACCGTGGGCGCTCGACGTGATGTTGCCACCGCGGCCGATCAGGTCGATGTCATCGGGCACCGACCCACGGGCGGCCATGAACTCCCCGACCGAGGACACCGAGCTCGTGCCCACGACGCGACAGCCGACCGGGCCGGCGCGGTCGGTGCCGTAGGCCGGGTCGGACTCCGAGCGGTCGGTGACGGCCCGGGCGCCGCCGGTCCGCAACCGCACCTCGGGCATCAACGACAGGGTGCCGGTGAAGGCAGGGCGGTCCGCCGGCACGTCGAGGGGCGCCGCAACACCATCGGGACCCCGGGGCGTAGGGACATCGGCACCGGCACCGGACAGCCGGTGTCCGCCGCCGTGGGCTTGAACGCGCAGCGGCACGGCTGGGCCGATGGTCGGGCGCACGGGATGCCCGATCGGGGGCTACTTCACGATGCGCCGGTCGAGGTGGGGCCAGGCATGGACCTTGTCGAAGCGGTGCAGCATCACGAGCATCTCGCCGCGGTTGATCGTGGCGCCGGGCCGATAGGTCTTGTCCGAATACCCGGTGGTGAAGCCGTTCTTGGCCATCCAGGAGATCTCCTTGTAGAACGGGGTCCTGGTGGTGACGTCCTTGAACCGGGAGGTCTTCGGCGGGGTGTAGGCCGGGGAGCCCGCCAGCCGGTAGAGGAACGCGGCGGTCTGGCCCCGGGTGACGTTCTGGGTGGGGCGGAAGGTCCCGTCGGGCCACCCCTTGATCACCCCGATCTGGGACAGGACGCTGATCTCCACCGAGTACTTCCGCGCCGCCGGCACGTCACGGAACTTCGGGCGGATCGTCGGATCTATCCGGCGCGGGTCGATGTTGGTCTCGTATCCACCGTTGTTCTTGCCGAAGTTGCCGATGTTGCCCCAACGGGCCAGCGTCATGGCCATCTCCTCCCGGGTGACGGCCTGGGTGTGCCGGACCTTCCCGTCCTTGCCCCCGGTGACGATCCCGTTGACGGCGGCCCAGTAGAGGGGCTTGTAGAAGCCGTGGCCGGGACCGATGTCGGTGAACACCGACGGGTTGCCGCACCGGGCCGGCAGGGCGGCGTGGCGGAACAGCCGGTCGCTCTTGTTCCGGACGGCGACCCGATCCGAGGTGGGCATCGCCTTCGGGTTCTCCTGCGAGGGGGGAACGACACAGCGGCGGGTGCCTTCGACGAAGATCGGGGTGCCCGGTGCCAGGCAGTCATAGTCCACCCAGTGCCTGGGGGTGCCCCAGCCGTAGGTCCAGGTGCCGCCGTAGTTCATCGGGTAGGGCTTGCCCTTGACCCAGGCGGTGACCGTGGTCTGCGCTCCGATACCGCAGATGTAGGAGATGTACCCGACTCCGGGGATGTCCATCGCCTCGGAGCTGTGGATGCAGTTGTCCCCGTTGGTCTTCTCCCAGTAGTGCGCTGGGCTGACCACCCACGGCGGGTCCTCTGTGGCCGCAGCGGCTGGAGCGGCCACGGAGACGGCCAGGGCGGCGACGGCGCCCACGGCGACGGTCGACCGAAGCACGGTGCGGCGGATGCGAGCGAGCACGGGCGGGTCCTTCCAGGAGACCGGTAGGACCCCAGCGTCACACCGGCTAAGTGCTTCTGGGAACGTCACCGTTGTGGGGGCAGACCCACCGCACCAGGGGCCGGCCTCGACTCGTCCCCCTGCCGGATCGCACCAGGGCGAAGAGCTGTGCTGCAGTACTGGTTCTCCTGTGGGCAACTGCCCGTCCTTCTGACCGGCGGAGCACGCCGGCTCAGGAGCCGGCGTGGAAGGGGGAGTGGTGCTCGTGGACGATCAGCCACCGGCCCGGTGCCCGACGCACACCCCGGTCGACCGGCCGGCCGGAAGAAGGTCGTGCCGTCGGCCGTCCCGTCCCGGGCGAGGCCCCCTCTCGCGATCGCCACCGGGCCGAACTCGTCGACCCGGAGTTCGGCGGCCCTGGAGTTCGGCGGATCTGGAGTCCGTCGGACCTGGCGTGCCGGTCCTCCACGGCCGCGAACTGCTCCCGTTCGAGGGCGGGGGATCGCACGCGGTGAGCCGCTCGGCCATGGTGTCACCCACCGTCGTTCTCCCACCGGCGGGGTCGGGGATGACCGTCGAAAAAAGTCGTCACGGGATGTCGAGATCCCATGCGCAGCTCCGTCTCCGCAGTGCACACGGCCACAATGGGCCGTACCTCAGCAAGGAGATCATGATGGCCAAGTATCTGCTGCTCAAGCACTACCGGGGCGCTCCGGCACCGGTCAACGACGTCCCGATGGACCGGTGGGCGCCCGAGGAGGTGTCGGCGCACATGCAGTACATGTCGGACTTCGCTGCCCGGCTGCAGGACACCGGCGAGTTCGTCGACGCGCAGGCGCTGTCTCCGGAGGGCACGTTCGTGCGCTACGACGGCGAAGGACGGCCGCCCGTCACCGACGGTCCGTTCGCCGAGACCAAGGACCTGATCGCCGGGTGGATGGTGATCGACGTCGAGAGCTACGACCGGGTGCTCGAACTCGCCGGTGAGCTCTCCGCGGCCCCGGGGGCCGGCGGGGAGCCGATCCACGAATGGCTCGAGGTCCGCCCGTTCCTGACCGCACCGCCGACCATCACGGAGTGAGCCGCGGTGGACGAGACGCTGCTGCGGTCCCTCACCCCCTCCGTGATCGGGATCCTCGGCCGCCGCGGCGGCGACTTCACCGCGGCCGAGGACGCCGTGCAGGATGCCCTGGTCGAAGCCGTGCGCGTGTGGCCGGACAGCCCGCCGCGCAACCCCGAGGCCTGGCTGGTCGCCGTGGCCTGGCGCAAGTTCCTCGACGCGGCCCGCGCCGACACCTCCCGGCGACGGCGCGAGTTCCGGGTCGAGGAGGAGCCGGCGCCCGGCCCGGGCACGGCGGTGGACGACACGCTGCAGCTGTACTTCCTGTGCGCGCACCCGTCCCTGACACCGGCCTCGGCGGTGGCGCTCACGCTGCGCGCGGTGGGCGGTCTGAGCACGCGCCAGATCGCCCGCGCCTACCTGGTGCCGGAGGCGACCATGGCCCAGCGGATCAGCCGGGCCAAGCGCACCGTCTCGGGCGCGCGGTTCGACCGGCCCGGTGACGTCGCCACGGTGCTGCGCGTCCTGTACCTGGTCTTCAACGAGGGCTACTCCGGTGACGTCGACCTCGCCGCCGAGGCCATCCGCCTGACCCGTCAGCTGGCGGCGGTGGTCGAGCGCGAGGAGGTCGTGGGCCTGCTCGCGCTCATGCTGCTCCACCACGCCCGGCGCCCGGCCCGGACCCGGCCCGACGGCAGCCTCGTGCCCCTCGCCGAGCAGGACCGCACCCGGTGGGACGCCCGCCTCATCGCCGAGGGCGTCGGTCTGCTCCGGGCGGCCCTCGTCCGCGACCGCCTGGGCGAGTACCAGGCCCAGGCCGCCGTCGCCGCGCTCCACGCCGACGCCCGCACGGCCGAGGAGACCGACTGGGCACAGATCGTCGAGTGGTACGACGAGCTCGTGCGCCTCACCGGCAGCCCGGTGGCGGGCCTCGCCCGCGCCGTCGCGCTCGGCCAGGCCGAGGGTCCGCGGGCCGGTCTGGCGGCCCTGGCCGGCCTCGATCCGTCCCTGCCCCGGTACACCGCCGCCGCCGCGTACCTCCACGAGCGCGACGGCGACCCCGTGACCGCGGCGCGGCTCTACGCCGAGGCCGCCCGGTCGGCGCCCAGCCTCCCCGAGCGCGACCACCTCACGCTGCAGGCCGCGCGGCTCAACGCGCGGCTCCGCGGGGAAGCACCCGGCCCTGGCCGGTGCGTAGGCCCGCGGAACGGGTGATGGCCCGGCGTGCTCACCGGCACGGCCCCGGGCTCGCCCTGCACGTCGGTCTCCGCCGCAGCGGGCGGGCCGAGTCGTCCGGCCGCCGGGTCTGGCGAGCTCAGCCCGTGCTCAGCGCCGCGCAGGCGGCCTCGATGGACTCCGGGGACAGGACGTGGTCGATGGCCAGCACCGCCGCCCCCATGACGCCGGCCCGCTCACCGGCGACCGAGGGCGCCACCCGCAGGTGCTCCGTGGCCAGCGGCAGGGACCGCCGGTAGACGACCTCGCGGATGCCGGCCAGCAGGTGCTCACCGGCCTGGGCGAGGCTGCCGCCGATCACGATCACGGACGGGTTGATGAGGTTCACGCACGTGGCCAGGACGTCCCCGATGTCCCGGCCCGCCTGGCGGATCGCCCGGACGGCCGCGGCGTCGCCGGAGCGGACGAGGTCGATGACGTCCTGGCTGGTGGCCAGGGTGCCGGCGGCCGGCTCGTTGAGCGTCCGCACGAGCGCGGGCGCCCCGGCGAGGGCCTCGAGGCAGCCGGTGTTGCCGCAGCGGCAGAGGATCTCGCCGCCGCGCGGGACCCGGACGTGACCGAGGTCCCCGGCGGTCCCCTGGGCGCCGCGCTGGAGCGCGCCGCCGGAGATGATCCCCGCGCCGATGCCCGTGGCCACCTTGACGAAGATCAGCTCGTTGGTCTCGGGCCAGAAGAAGCTGCGCTCGCCCAGGGCCATGATGTTCACGTCGTTGTCCACCAGCACGGGCACGTCGTGGCGGGCCTGCACGAGGGCGGGGACGTCGACACGGTCCCACCCGGGCATGATGGGCGGATTGATCGGCCGGCCCGTCCGGTGCTCGACGGGTCCGGGCAGCCCGATGCCGATGGCGGCCAGCTCCGCGGCCGAGCGGTTCCCGCGCTCGAGCAGCGTGGCCACCGTGCGCCCGAGCCAGCCCAGGACCGCCTCGGGGCCCTCGCCGATGGCGAGCGCCTGCCGCTCCTCGGCGAGCTCCCGGCCGGAGAGGTCCGCCAGGATCGCCCGGGCGTGCGTCGCCCCGATGTCCGCCCCGACCACCACCCGGGCGCCCGGGTTCAGGGCGAACAGCGAGGGCGGGCGCCCCCCGGTGGAGGCGGCACCGCCGTAGGGCGCGACGAGCCCCAGGTTCATGAGGGTGTCCACGCGGGAGGCCACGGTGGAGCGGGCCAGTCCGGTCAGCTGGGCGAGCTCGGCCCGCGTTCTCGGGCGGCCGTCGCGCAGCAGCTGGAAGACCTCGCTCGCCCCCGGAGCGGGCGAGTCCGAGGGGCGCGGCGACGGCGCCGGCGGTGGACTCTGCAGCACTTTTTCAGTAGAGCACGCACCCTTATGGGGGTCAAGCACGTCACAAACGCACAGACGTGCCACAACTTTTGCTGGACAATCGACAGAAGTCTGTGGTCCGTGTCACAGTGACCGCATGAACGAGCGCACGAGCTCCCCGGTGCTGAGCGTCACCGGCCTGTCGAAGTCCTTCTTCGGGGTGCCGGTGCTCGAGGACGTGGACCTCCGGCTGCATGCCGGCGAGGTGCACGGGCTGGTGGGCGAGAACGGCGCCGGGAAGTCCACGCTGATGAAGGTGCTCGCCGGGGTCCACGACCGGGACGCGGGGACCGTGGAGATCGGCGGGACCCCCGTCGAGTTCCACCACCCGACCCAGGCGCACGAGGCCGGGCTGTCCACGGTGTTCCAGGAGTTCAACCTGCTGCCCGACCGCACGGTCGCCGAGAACGTCTTCCTCGGCCGTGAGCCGCGCAGGGGACCGCTCGTCGACCGGCGGGCCATGAACGCCATGACGAGCTCTCTGCTCGAGGACCTGGGCATCGTCAGCATCCGGCCCACCACGACCGTGAGCTCGCTGTCCGTGGCCCAGCAGCAGATCGTGGAGATCGCCAAGGCCATCAGCTACGACGCCCGCATCATCTCCATGGACGAGCCGACCGCCGCGCTCGCGGGCCCCGAGGTGGACCTGCTCTACGCGATCATCCGCCGGCTCCGGGCGCGCGGCACGGCCATCCTGTACGTGTCCCACCGGCTGAAGGAGATCTTCGACCTGTGCGACACCATCACGGTCCTCAAGGACGGGCGGGTGGTGGGCACCGAGCCCGCGTCCGCCATGGACGACGCCGCCCTGGTGCGCCGGATGGTGGGCCGCCCGATCTCCGCCTACTTCCCGGAGGAGGTCCCCGGCACGGGGGTGGGGCGGGAGCTCCTGCGGATCGACGACGGCGGCAACGACCAGCTCGACGGCATCGACCTGACGCTGCGCGCGGGGGAGATCGTGGGGGTCGCCGGGCTGCAGGGCTCCGGGCGCACGGAGCTGGTGGAAGCCGTCTTCGGCGTGCGCCCGTTCACCCGCGGGGCCATGGCGCTGGACGGCAGGCCGTACACGGCCTCCTCGCCCCGGCAGGCCGTCCGGCAGCGCGTCGCCCTGATCACGGAGGACCGCAAGTCCCAGGGGCTCAGCCTCAACCAGTCCATCCTGGACAACGCACTGGGCGTGATCCGCTCCGTCTTCCCGCGCCGCAGCGCCGCAGCCCGGAAGGACGTGCCCGGGGTGCTCTCCTCGCTGGAGGTGGTGGCCCGGGACCTGGACCAGGAGGTCCAGTACCTCTCGGGCGGGAACCAGCAGAAGGTGGTCCTCGCCAAATGGCTGGCCGTGGACCCGCAGGTCGTGCTGCTCGACGAGCCCACCCGCGGGATCGACGTGGGCGCGAAGATCGCCGTCTACAACCTGATGCGCATGCTCGCCGCCGAGGGCAAGGCCATGCTGATGGTCTCCAGCGAGCTGCCGGAGGTGCTGGGCATGTCCAGCCGGGTCGTCGTCATGCGGGACGGCCGGATCGCCGGTGAGCTCCCGCCGGACGCCACCGAGGAGCAGGTGCTGCAGCTGGCCACCGGCGCCCGCACGGAAGGGGTGCGGCCGTGAACGCGTTCTCGAGACTCAGCTCCACCCACATCGTCTACCTCGTGGTGCTGCTGACCTTCGTGGCCGGCACGATGCTCGTGGGCAGCACGGGGCGCAGCTTCGTCAGCGCCGGCAACATCTCGGCCGTCCTCACCGGGACCAGCGTCCTCGGCTTCATCGCGATCGGCCAGACCCTCGTGATCCTGGTGGGGAGCCTCGACCTGTCCGTGCCGTACGTGATCAGCCTCGCGAGCCTGCTCTCGGCCGGGATCATGGCCAATCAGCCCGGGAACATTGCGCCCGGCGTGGCGCTGGCCCTCGTCGTCTCCGCCGGTATCGGCCTGGTCAACGGTCTCGTGGTGTCCGGGCTGAAGGTGCACGGATTCATCGCCACGCTGGGCACCGGGCTGATCGTCAGCGGCTACCTCGCCACCAACTACAAGGGCAGCGCGGGGCAGACGCCCGTGGCCTTCCGCCTCGTCGGCGCCACGGGCATCGGGCCGGTCCCGGTCTCCACGCTGATCATGCTGGCCTGCGCGGGCCTCGTGCTGCTCATGCTGACCCGCACTCGCCTGGGCCACCACATGTACGCCGTCGGCGGGGACATCCGGGTGGCCCGGATGTCCGGGATCCGGACCGGCACCCCGATCGTCGCCGCCCACGTGATCTGCTCGGTCATGGCCGGTCTCGCCGGTCTGCTGCTCGCCGCGCGGCTCGGGGTGGGCAGCCCCACGATCGGGTCCCAGGGCGGCTACGCCCTGCTCTCCATCGCCGCCGTGGTGCTGGGCGGGACGCTGCTGGCGGGCGGCAAGGGGTCGCTGGTGGGGACGCTGGGCGGGGTCCTCATCTTCGCGATGATCGACAACATCATGAGCGTCCTGCAGATCAACCCGTTCCTCAAGGACGTGGTCCGCGGCGTCGTCATCGTCGTCGCCGTCGCCGTGTACGCCCGGCGCCGGGTGGTCAGCCGGCCCGCGCGCTTCACCGCAGCCCCGAGCGGGCGGACCGGGCAGGAGGTCCCGTCATGAGCACCGCCCTCACGGACCGGACCGCGGTCCTGCAGCAGAACCGGTCACCGTGGCACGAGCGGGTGCTGCGCGGCCTGCGGACCCCCGGCGGAGCCGTCTTCGTGCTCCTCCTGGTGCTGCTGGCCGCCGCGATCGCCGTCAACCCGTCCTTCGGGGAACCGGGTTCGCTGATCCGGTTCGTCGGCCGCACGGCACCGATCGCCATCGCGGCCATCGGGCAGTACTTCGTGATCGTCTCCGGTGAGTTCGACCTGTCCATGGGCTCGGTGGTCACCGCCCAGGTGTTCGTGGCCGGCAACCTCATCGGCCAGGACGACAGCCGGACCGTGCCCGTCCTCGTGCTGATGCTCCTCCTCGGAGCCCTCGTGGGCCTGGTCAACGGGCTGGTCACCACGCTCCTGAAGGTGCCGAGCTTCATCGTGACCCTCGGCACCATGCTCGCCCTGCTGGGGCTGGTGCTCTACTGGACGGGCGGCGCCGCGACCGGGAACCCCGCGGACAGCTTCCGGCAGATCGGCCGCGGCGGCATCCAGGACGTCCCGGTCCTGGGGGTCCTGCCCTACCCGGTCGTCCTGGTGACGGCCGTCGCGGCCGCCGCCGTCTGGCTCATGCGCCGGCCCTACGGCCGCACGCTCATCGCCGTGGGGGACAACCCCCGGGCCGCCGCGCTGACCGGGGCCCGGGTCTGGTGGGTGCGCACCCGGGCGTTCATGCTCTCCTCCCTGGCTGCGACCGTGGCGGGGATCATCCTCGTGGGCTACGCCGGGGTGCACCCGTCGGTGGGGCGCGGCTACGAGTTCACGGCCATCACCGCCGTCGTCCTCGGTGGGGTCGTGCTGGGCGGCGGGCGCGGGTGGGTGCTCTCCGCGGCGGCGGGTGCCTTCGCGCTCGAGACCCTCTTCTCGCTCCTGAACTTCCTGGGCGTCCAGTCGACCTGGCGGGACACCGTCCAGGGCGCGATCATCATCCTCGCCGTCGCCGCCGGCACCCAGACCTGGCGGCGCCGCCGGCGCGGCCGGACCGCCGCGGCGCAGGAGCCGAGACACGCCATAGCAGCACCGCCCACCCCGGGCACCGATGAGGAAGGAACATGATGCGCCGAAGCATCCAGTCACAGGTCACCGTGGTGGCAGCGGCAGCGCTGCTGGGCCTCACCGCCTGCACCACCGATCAGTCGATCGAGAACCCGCCCGCGGCCACCGAGGGCGGGGAGGCCACGGCCCCCGCCGGGGACGGCGGCGCCACCCCCGCCCCGGAGGGCGGTGACGAGTGGTTCGACCAGGCCGAGTACGACCAGCAGCTCGAGCAGCGCTCCGCCTCCTTCGAGGGGGACCCGGAGCAGCCCTGGACGCAGTACATCGCCGGGGAGACGACCGCCACGGGACAGTTCGCCGCCGACGGTCCGCAGAAGGTGTGCTTCTCCAACGCCTCCATCTCCAACCCCTGGCGCCAGACCGGGTGGATCACCATGAACGAGCAGCTCAAGGTGCTCCAGGACTCCGGGGTGATCTCCGAGATGGAGACCCGCGACGCCCAGGACGACGACAACACGCAGATCGCCGACATCGACTACTTCATCGCCGAGGGCGAGTGCGACGGCTTCATCATCTCGCCGAACTCCACCGCCGCCCTGACGCCCGCCGTGGAGCGCGCGTGCGAGACCGGCAAGCCGGTGGTGGTCTTCGACCGCGGCGTGGAGACCGACTGCGCGACGACGTTCATCCACCCCATCGGCGGCTTCGCCTGGGGCATCGACTCGGCGAACTTCCTGGTCGACAACCTG
The DNA here is from genome assembly GCF_039530085.1 of Kocuria aegyptia. Classification (NCBI taxonomy): domain Bacteria; kingdom Bacillati; phylum Actinomycetota; class Actinomycetes; order Micrococcales; family Micrococcaceae; genus Kocuria; species Kocuria aegyptia. The sequence goes on along the minus strand of NZ_BAAAOA010000017.1, from coordinate 161,537 downwards.
CAGGAGGGCGACAAGGTGGTGGCCCTGCGCATCCTCCCGGGCGTCGACGTCCTGGAGCAGCGCTGGGCGGCCGCCGAGAAGATCTTCGAGGAGAACGGGATCGAGGCGACGGACTACTTCACCGGGGCCGACCCCACCGAGATCAAGAAGATCATCTCGGACGAGCTCGCCACCGGGGACGTGCAGGGCGTGTGGATGGACGCCGGTGACGGCGCCGTCGCCGCCATCGAGGCGTTCGAGGACGCCGGCGCGGACTACCCCGTGATGACCGGTGAGGACGAGATGAGCTTCCTGCGCAAGTGGGAGGACACCGGCCTGACCGGCATCGCCCCGGTCTACTCGAACTTCCAGTGGCGCACCCCGCTGCTGGCGCTCGAGCAGATCTTCGCCGGCGAGGAGGTCCCCGCCGAGTGGGTCCTGCCGCAGGAGCCGATCACCGAGGACCAGCGGGCGGGGTACCTCGCCGACAACGAGGGGATGCCGGACGGCCACTACGCCAAGTTCGGCGGCGAGGACCTGCCGGGCTACCCCGACGTCTGGCAGGACCGCGTCATCCCCTGACCCGCACGACCGCGCCCTGCCCGCCGCCGGCCCGGCCCCGGGATCCCCCGGCGGCGGGCGGGGCGCTATCCACGACACCGCGCCGAGAGGAGACAGACCCGTGCAGCGCTTGATCGGCGTCAACACCTGGGTGTGGGAGTCCCCGCTCACCGACACGAACCTGCCCCCGCTGCTGGCGAAGATCGCGGACATGGGCTTCGACGCCGTCGAGCTGCCGCTGGAGAACGCCGGCGACCTCTCGGCCGGGGTGGTGCGGGACGCGCTCGCCGGGCTCAGGCCGCGGATCGTCGGCGCGATGGCGCCCGGGCGCGAACTGGTCCTGGCGGACGACGCCGTGATCACCCGGACCCAGCGCTACCTCAGTGCCTGCATCCAGCTGGCCCGCGACGTCGGCGCACCGGCCGTGTGCGGGCCCTTCTACGCGCACACGGGCCGGCTGTGGCGGATGGACGCGGCGGAGCGCGCGGACGCGTACGCGCAGCTGCGGCGCAGCCTGGCGCCGCTGGCCGCCGAGGCCGAGGCCGCCGGCGTCGTCCTGGGGATCGAACCGCTCAACCGCTACGAGACGTCCCTGCTCAACACCACCGCCCAGGCGATCGACGCCCTCGGGCCGCTGCTCGGCCACGGCGTCGGCCTGGCCCTGGACACCTACCACCTGAACATCGAGGAGCGATCCTCCGCCGACGCCGTCCGGGCGGCCGGCGAGCACCTCGTGCACGTCCAGGTCTGCGGCAACGACCGGGGAGCTCCCGGTGGGGACCAGACGGACTGGACAGGCATCTTCGACGCCCTCGACGCCGTGGGCTACACCGGCGCCCTCGTCATCGAGAGCTTCACCGCCCGCAACGCCAGCATCGCCACCGCCGCCTCGATCTGGCGGCCCCTGGCGGAGACCCAGGACCAACTCGCGGAGCACGGACTGGCGTTCCTGCGCTCGGCCGGCGCCCGGTCCCCAGGAGGACACCCATGACCGCCACCGTGCCCGACCCCGCCGTCGCCTCCGGCCGCGAGCCCGCCTCCGGCGCCCTGGGCGTCGCCGTGCTCGGCCACTCCTTCATGGGCAAGGCCCACTCCAACGCGTGGCGCAACGTCAACGCCTTCTACCCCACGCCCCGCGTGGCGCAGAAGGTGCTGGTGGGCCGGGACGCCGGGCACGTGGCCGAGGCCGCACGGCGGTACGGCTGGGAGGAGAGCGGCACCGACTGGCGGTCGGTGCTGGAACGGGACGACATCCACGTCGTCGACATCTGCACCCCCGGCCACCTGCACGCCGACATGGCCGTGGCCGCCCTCGAGGCCGGCAAGCACGTGCTCGTGGAGAAGCCGCTGGCCAACACGGTGGCCGAGGCCGAACGGATGGTGGCCGCCGCGGCGGCGGCGCGGGCCCGCGGCGTCCGGGCCATGGTGGGCTTTAACTACCGCCGGGTGCCGGCCCTGGCGCTGGCCCGGGACCTGATCGCGGACGGCCGCGTGGGCCGGGTCCGGCAGGTCCGCGTCAGCTACCTGCAGGACTGGCTCGCCGACGAGCACGCGCCCATGACCTGGCGCCTGCGTCGGGAGACCGCCGGGTCCGGGGCGCTGGGCGACCTCGCCTCCCACGCCGTCGACCAGGTCCGCTTCCTCCTGGACTCGCCCGTCACCTCCGTCTCCGGGACGCTCACCACGTTCGTCCCGACCCGGCAGGGCGCGGACGGCCCCGAACCGGTGACGGTCGACGACGCCGCCTGGGCCACCCTGCGCACCGCCTCCGGCGCGGTGGTCAGCCTGGAGGTCTCCCGCTGCGCCACCGGCCGCAAGAACGCCCTCCAGATCGAGGTCTACGGATCGTTGGGCGGACTGCGCTTCGACCTCGAGCGGCTGAACGAGCTGGAGTTGTTCGACGCCGCCGCGGCGCCGGGCACCCAGGGCTACGGCCGGGTCCTCGTCACCGAGGAGACCCACCCCTATGTGGGGGCCTGGTGGCCGCCCGGACACGTCCTCGGCTGGGACCACACGTTCACCAGCCAGGCCGCCGACCTGCTGCGGGCCATCGACACGGGGGCCCCGGCCGCCCCCGGGTTCGAGGACGGACTGGAGGTCCAGCGGGTGCTGGGCGCCGTCACGGACAGTGCGGCGCGGTCGGGCGCCACCGTCCACCTCTGACCCCGGACCACCGGAGCACCGCTCTCCCCGACCCGAAGGACCCACGATGGGACACCACCGCTACACGCTGTTCACCGGCCAGTGGGCCGATCTGCCGCTCGAGGAGGTCGCGGCGCTGGCCGCCGGCTGGGGCTACGACGGTCTGGAGATCGCCGTCTCCGGCGAGCACCTCGACGCCTGGCGGTGGGACGACGACGCCTACGTCCAGGAACGCCTCGACATCCTCGAGCGCCACGGCCTCGGCGTGTGGGCCATCTCCAACCACCTCAAGGGCCAGGCGGTCTGCGACGACCCGATCGACTTCCGGCACCGGTCCATCGTGGGGACCCGGGTCTGGGGCGACGGACAGCCCGAGGGGGTGCGCGCCCGTGCCGCCGAGGAGATGCAGATGACCGCGCGGCTCGCGCGGAAGCTCGGCGTGGACACGGTGGTCGGCTTCACCGGGTCCTCCGTCTGGCAGTACGTGGCGATGTTCCCGCCGGTCTCCCAGGACGTCATCGACGCCGGCTACCAGGACTTCGCGGACCGGTGGAACCCGATCCTGGACGTGTTCGACGAGTGCGGGGTGCGCTTCGCCCACGAGGTCCACCCCTCCGAGATCGCCTACGACTACTGGTCCACGCACCGGGCCCTGGAGGCCATCGGCCACCGGGAGGCCTTCGGGCTGAACTGGGACCCCAGCCACTTCCTGTGGCAGCAGATCGACCCGGTGGCGTTCATCTCGGACTTCGCCGACCGCATCTACCACGTGGACTGCAAGGACACGAAGATGCGGATGGGCGGTGGGCGCAACGGCATCCTGTCCTCCCACCTGCCGTGGGGCGACCCCCGCCGCGGCTGGGACTTCGTCTCCACCGGCCGGGGCGACGTGCCGTGGGAGGACAGCTTCCGTGCCCTCACCGCCATCGGCTACGACGGCCCCGTCTCCGTGGAGTGGGAGGACGCCGGAATGGACCGTCTCCGGGGAGCGCCCGAGGCCCTGGCCTTCCTGAAGCGCTTCGACTTCGGGCCCTCCGGCGCCTCGTTCGACGCCGCCTTCCAGCAGTAGCCGCTGTCCGCCGAACGGCGCTGTGGACACCGGCGGCCCACAGGCGCACGATGGAGTCCCACACCGCAGGAGGAACCATGGGCGAGGTCGGCCGGCAGGCCACGAGGGCGGCCGACGCCGCGGACGACGTGACGGACTCCCGCGGGTTCCGCCTCGCGGCCCGCGCCGGATACGTGGCGGCAGGCCTGCTGCACGTGATGATCGGGGTCATCGCACTGCGCGTCGCCTCCGGCGGCTCGGGCTCCGCGGACCAGTCCGGGGCCGTCGCCGCGCTCGCGGGCCGCCCGGGCGGCATCGTCCTGCTGTGGGCGTGCTTCCTCGGCTGCGCGGCGCTCGCCGTCTTCCTGCTCAGCGAGGTGTTCTTCGGGGCGCGGCAGCAGTCGGACCGGGAACGGCTCAAGCACCGCCTCAAGATGGGCGGCCAGGCGGTCGTCTACGGCGCGATCGGCGCCGTGTTCGGGATCTACGCCCTCGGGGGCTCGAGCGACAGCAGCCAGTCCACGCAGTCGCTCAGCGCCCGGCTCATGGCGCATCCGGCCGGCATGGTGCTGCTGATCGCCGTGGGACTGGGTCTCGTCGCCGCCGGTGTCTTCTTCGTCCACCGGGGCGTGACGAGGTCCTTCCGGGAGAACCTGAAGAGCCTGCCGCCGGGCACCGCCGGCCGGGCCGTGGTGTGGCTGGGCACGGCCGGCTACGCGGCGAAGGGCGTGGCCCTGGCCGTGCTCGGCGTGCTCTTCGTCGTGGCCACGGTGCAGCACGACCCGGAACGGTCGACGGGTCTGGACGGCGCGCTGAAGACCCTCCAGCAGCAGCCCTTCGGGGCGTGGCTGCTCGGGGCCGTGGCCCTGGGCCTCATCTGCTACGGGGTGTTCATGGTGGTCCGGGCCAGGTACCAGCGGATGTGACGACGTCCACGGCCGGTTCCCGCCCCGCGGGGCCGCCGGTCGACCGTCCCCCGCCGGCCGCGGCACCGCTCCCGACGGGCGCCTCAGCGCATCGCGCGCAGCGCGTCGACCAGCGGGGTGGTGTGCCGGCCGAGCAGCCGCGACAGGTCCCCGGTGACCAGGTCCAGGGCGCCGTCCTCGATGTTGGCGTCCAGGGCCACCAGGAACCGGGCGGTGCTCTCGTCCACGCCCGTGCGCAGCAGCTCCGCGAGGTGCTGCTCGGGCATGAGCCGCCGGTAGGTCACCTCCCGGTCCAGGACCTCGGTGAGCGCGGCGGCGAGCTCGTCGAAGCTCCACGCGACGTCCCCGGAGAGCTCGTAGGTCTGCCCCGCGTGGCCGTCCTGGGCGAGGACCGCGGCGATCGCCTCCGCGTAGTCCTCGCGGGTGGCGCTGGCCACCCGGCCGTCCCCGGCACTGGCCAGCACCACACCGGTGGTCTCCGCGTGCCGCAGGGCCGGTTCGAAGTTCTCGGTGTACCAGCCGTTGCGCAGGATCGTGTACGGCAGCCCGGAGTCGGCGATCGCCTGCTCCGTGGCCAGGTGCTCGTCCGCGAGCAGGAGCTTCCCGCGGTCGGCGCCGAGGGCGCTGGTGTAGACGAGCCGGGACACCCCGGCCCGGACGGCGGCGTCCACCGCGTTGCGGTGCTGGGACACCCGCACGCCCACCTCGCTGCTCGAGATCAGCAGGACCGTGTCCGCTCCCGCGAAGGCCTCGTCGAGGGTCGCGGGGTCGCCGTAGTCGACCCGGACGGTGGTCAGGTCCAGTTCCCGGAGGGCGCCGAGCTTGTCCTCGTTGCGGCCGGCGGCCACGAGGTCCGGCAGCTGCACGTCCAGGCGCAGGAGGGAGCTGATGACGAGGCGGCCCAGCTGGCCGGTCGCGCCGGTGATGACGATGGACACGGTGTTCCTCTCGACGGCGGTCCGCGGACCCGGCCGGATGCTGCCGGGCGCGGCGGTGTGACCTGTGCAACCGGGGGCGCCCGCGGCGTATTTCCCGCGGCGTACTTCCTGCGGCGTACTTCCTGCGGTGGACGCGGGGCCGATCGCCTCCGGAGGAACCCGGGCTCCGTGTCCGGGGCGGCGCGTAGCCTGGTGCCATGAGCCTCGCCCAGAAGATCAACCGCGTCGTCGCCCCCTTCGAGGTCATCTCCGACTACGTGCCCGCCGGTGACCAGCCCCGGGCCATCGAGGAGCTCGCCGCGAGGATCGAGGCGGGGGAGAAGGACGTGGTGCTGCTCGGCGCCACCGGCACCGGCAAGTCTGCGACGGCCGCGTGGCTCATCGAGCGCGTCCAGCGGCCGACCCTCGTCATGGTGCAGAACAAGACGCTCGCCGCGCAGCTCGCCAACGAGCTGCGGGAGCTGCTGCCCAACAACGCCGTCGAGTACTTCGTGTCCTACTACGACTACTACCAGCCCGAGGCCTACGTCCCGCAGACGGACACCTTCATCGAGAAGGACTCCTCCATCAACGAGGAGGTGGAGCGGCTGCGGCACTCCGCGACCAACGCCCTGCTGACCCGGCGTGACGTCGTCGTGGTCGCCACCGTGTCCTGCATCTACGGCCTGGGCACCCCCGAGGAGTACGTGGCGCAGATGGTCACGCTGCGCCGGGGGGAGGAGATGGACCGCGACGAGCTGCTGCGCCGGTTCGTGAACATGCAGTACGCGCGCAACGACGTCGACTTCCACCGCGGCACGTTCCGCGTGCGCGGGGACACCGTGGAGATCATCCCGATGTACGAGGAGCACGCGGTCCGCGTGGAGTTCTTCGGCGACGAGATCGAATCCATCTACACCCTCCACCCGCTGACCGGGGAGATCATCCGGGAGGAGACCGAGATGTACGTCTTCCCCGCCTCCCACTACGTGGCCGGCGCGGACCGGATGGCCACGGCCGTGAAGTCCATCGAGGACGAGCTCGCCGCGCGGCTGAAGGAGCTGGAGTCCCAGAACAAGCTCGTCGAGGCCCAGCGGCTGCGCATGCGCACCACCTACGACCTCGAGATGATGGAGCAGATGGGCTACTGCAACGGGATCGAGAACTACTCCCTGCACATCGACGGCCGTCCCCGCGGATCCGCCCCGCACTGCCTCATCGACTACTTCCCGGATGACTTCCTGCTGGTGGTCGACGAGTCCCACGTGACCATCCCCCAGATCGGCGGCATGTACGAGGGGGACATGTCCCGCAAGCGCACGCTCGTGGAGCACGGCTTCCGGCTGCCCTCCGCGATGGACAACCGCCCGCTGAAGTGGGACGAGTTCCTGGGGCGCATCGGCCAGACCGTCTACCTCTCGGCCACGCCGGGCAAGTACGAGCTCTCCCAGGCGGACGGCTACGTGGAGCAGATCATCCGCCCCACCGGGCTGGTCGATCCCGAGGTGGTCGTCAAGCCCACCAAGGGGCAGATCGACGACCTGCTCGACGAGATCAACGTCCGGGTCGAGCGGGACGAGCGGGTGCTCGTCACCACCCTCACCAAGCGCATGGCCGAGGACCTCACCGAGTACCTGATGGAGCACGGGGTCAAGGTCCAGTACCTGCACTCCGACGTCGACACCCTCCGCCGGGTGGAGCTGCTGCGCGAGCTGCGGATGGGCACGTTCGACGTGCTCGTGGGCATCAACCTGCTCCGGGAGGGCCTGGACCTGCCGGAGGTGTCCCTGGTGGCGATCCTCGACGCGGACAAGGAGGGCTTCCTGCGCTCCACGACCTCCCTCATCCAGACGATCGGCCGCGCCGCCCGCAACGTCTCCGGTCAGGTGCACATGTACGCCGACCGGATCACCGACTCGATGGCCACGGCCATCGAGGAGACGAACCGGCGCCGGGAGATCCAGGTCGCCTACAACACAGAGCACGGGATCGACCCGCAGCCGCTGCGGAAGCGGATCGCGGACATCACCGACCAGCTCCAGCGTGAGGAGGAGGACACCCGGGAGCTGCTCGCCCGGCGCGCCGCCGCCAACAGGAAGACCGCGCCGATCGGAGCCAAGGGCGGACGGGACGCCGTGGCGGCCGCGGAGGACAAACTGCGCCAGGACGGGTTCGCGGCCGCGCCGGCGGAGGACCTCGTGGACCTCATCGCGCAGATGACGGAGCAGATGCAGGCCGCCGCGGCCGAGCTGCAGTTCGAGCTGGCGGCGCGGATCCGCGACGAGCTCTCCGACCTGAAGAAGGAGCTGCGGCAGATGCAGCAGGCCGGGCACGCCTGACTCCGGGTCCGCCCGGGACGCGGGTTCCCGGCGTTCTCCCAGGGTCGGGTAGACTGCTCCCCGCGTAGGGGAGTATCCCTCAGCGCTGCGATCGTCAGCACGCCGGGCAACGGAGCCGGGCCGGTCGCAGCGGCCGTACCGCGGTATCCGGGCCCGGAGCCCGCCGCGGACGGTGGAGAGACTTGCGGCTCATCGTGATGCCCCGGTCCGCCCCGCTCCTCGGACGACGCCGGCCCGCGGGCTCACCCATCTCCAAGCGAAAGAACTCGCGTGCACACACAGCTACCCGCGTGGTTCGAGATCGGCTCCTTCGTCGTTCTCGGCTGCATTCTCCTCTTCGACCTGATCATGGTCGCCAAGCGCCCGCACGAGCCCTCCATGAAGGAGGCCGGCACCTGGGTGGGCATCTACGTGGCCCTCGCCCTGGTCTTCGCGGGCCTGATGTTCGTCTTCGCCGGCGCCGAGCAGGGCACCCAGTTCGTGGCGGGCTGGATCACCGAGTACAGCCTCAGCATCGACAACCTGTTCGTGTTCATCGTGATCATGGCCCGGTTCGCGGTGCCGCGGAAGTACCAGCAGGAGGTGCTCATGGTGGGCATCATCATCGCGCTGGTCCTGCGCGGGATCTTCATCCTCCTGGGCGCCACGATCATCGCCAACTTCTCCTGGGTCTTCTACATCTTCGGCGTCTTCCTGCTCTGGACCGCCTACCAGCAGGCCAAGGACGAGGGCGAGGACGAGACCGAGGAGAACGCCCTCATCCGCCGGCTGCGCACCGTCGTGCCCATGACCGAGGAGTACGACGGCAACAAGCTGCGCACCACGGTGGACGGCAAGAAGGTGTTCACGCCGATGCTGATCGTGTTCATCACGATCGGCGTCACCGACCTGATGTTCGCCTTCGACTCCATCCCGGCGATCTTCGGCCTCACGCAGAGCCCGTTCATCGTCTTCACCGCCAACATCTTCGCCCTCATGGGCCTGCGCCAGCTCTACTTCCTGCTCGGCGGGCTCATGGAGCGGCTCATCTACCTCAAGCACGGCCTGTCGCTGATCCTCGCGTTCATCGGCGTCAAGCTCATCCTGCACGCCATGCACGAGAACGAGGTGCCGTTCATCAACGGCGGCGAGCACATCGGCTGGGCCCCCGAGATCCCCACGTTCGTGTCCCTGGGCGTGATCGTGGCGATCATCGTGGTCGCCACGCTCGCCTCCCTCATCAGCCCCAAGGGGCGCAGCGCCCACGCGGTGGCCGAGCTGCACCGGGCCATCGAGGTCTACCGGGGCATCCCGGAGGGCACCCCCACCACGGAGATCCGCATCGTGCAGGCCGAGCTGGTGAAGAAGCACCACGCGGCCCGCGGCGCCGCGGAGCACTCCGTCGTGGAGCTGCCCGACCTGCACGAGCACACGGGCAAGACCCTCGACGAGCACCACACCGAGAGCGGCGCGGCGTCGTCGGACTCCCACGACGAGGCCGGGCGCTGAGCCACCCGCCCACCCGGACAGGGTGACCCCGCGCGAAGGGGCCCGCCCCGC
>NZ_BAAAOA010000017.1:150483-152050 GCF_039530085.1 Kocuria aegyptia | reverse complement strand
GGGGCGGGCCCCTTCGCGCAGGGTCCGGCCGGAGGGCTGTATAGACTGTGCTCAGCCTAGGGGAGTATCCCTCAGCGCTGTGGACGTCAGCACGTCGGGTCCCCGGACCCGGCCGGACGCAGCGGCCGGCACCAGCGCGGCGGACCGGAAACGGTCCGGTGCGCACGGCGGAGAGACTTACGGCCGACCTGTACTCGACCCCGAAAGCAGAACCATGGAAGTCTCACTCACCGTCTGGATCGTCACGATCGCGGCCATCGCCGGCCTGCTCCTCTTCGACTACGTGTTCCACGTCCGCAAGGCCCACGAGCCGCAGCTCAAGGAAGCCGCGATCTGGTCCGGGATCTACGTGGGCCTCGCCCTGCTCTTCGGCCTGTTCGTGCTGTTCCGGTGGGGCGGGACCTACGCCGGGGAGTACTACGCCGGGTACATCACCGAGAAGGCACTGTCGGTCGACAACCTCTTCGTCTTCCTCATCATCATCGCGTCCTTCAAGGTCCCGCGCGAGGACCAGCAGAAGGTCCTCCTCTTCGGCATCACGTTCGCCCTGATCGCCCGCACCGCCCTGATCTTCGTGGGCGCCGGGCTGATCAACCAGTTCGCCTGGGTCTTCTACCTGTTCGGTCTCATCCTCCTGCTGACGGCCGGCTCCCTGATCAAGGGCGAGCTCGCCGACTCCGCGCACGACGAGGCGGACAACTTCGTCATCCGCCTGGCCAAGCGCTTCATGCACACCTCGGACGAGTACGACGGCGACAAGCTGTTCACGATCGAGAACGGCAAGAAGGTCATGACGCCGATGCTGCTCGTGATGGTGGCGATCGGCGGCACCGACGTCCTCTTCGCCCTGGACTCCATCCCCGCCATCTTCGGCCTGACCCAGCAGACGTACCTCGTGTTCACCGCCGTGGCGTTCTCGCTCATGGGCCTGCGGCAGCTCTACTTCCTCATCGACGGGCTGCTGGACCGGCTCATCTACCTCTCCTGGGGTCTGGCGATCATCCTCGGTTTCATCGGCATCAAGCTGATCCTGCACGCCCTGCACGAGAACAACCTGGGCTTCATCAACAACGGCGAGCACGTGGACGTCGCCGAGGTCGGCATCGGCCTCTCGCTCACCGTCATCGTGGGCGTGCTGGTCATCACCGTCCTGGCCTCCCTGTACAGCCCCAAGGGCCGGGCCCTGCGGGTGCTCAACGGCCTGCAGACCGTCGCCGAGCGGTACGTGACCCTCCCGCAGGACGCGCCCGCGGACGAGCGCCGGAAGCTGGCGGACAAGGCCGCGAAGTACCAGCGGCAGATGCCGAAGATCTCCGACAGGCACCGGGAGGAGCTGCTCGAGTCCGAGAAGCACTTCCACGACCTGCTGGGCCGTGCGCGCGGCAAGCACCGCGAGTTCGAGCGCACCGGTGTGGCCCCCGAGCCGGACGCCGTGCCGGCGCTGGAGGCCGAGGCGCTCTCCGGCGCCCGGGCCGAGACCCAGGAGGCGGCCGGCACCACGACCCCGGACACCTCCCGGGGCGGCGGCAGCTCCGCCGTCTGAGCATCCGCACACCAGGAGACGGAG